>JAISUW010000005.1 GCA_031271865.1 Oscillospiraceae bacterium | reverse complement strand
CCATAGGGGCTTCGCGAAGCCCCGCAAGGGGCAGCCATTTTCGAAAAGCGGAAAAAGTTCACACATTTCCCCTTGCAATTTCAGAGGAATGGGTGTATAATGTACGCAGTTATATACTCATTCTCAAAAAACAAACAGTGCTTCAGCGGAGGAAAGCAACATGAAACTTGCGATATCAACCATCGGCTACAGCGGCATCACATGGCAAGAGGTAGTCAGCATTGCAAAAGACATCGGCTTGGACGGCTTAGAACTGCGCGGCTCAAACAACATCCCTGTGGAGGAGCTTCTCCACGCCATTGACAGCCTGCGCACAGGCAGAATCGAAGTCGCCTGCGTCAGCTGCGACACGCGCATCGAAGACTTGGAGAGCATGGAAAAAGGCTTGGAAGAAGCCAAGAAGAACATCCTCATCGCCGGCAGCCTGGGTTGTAAGCGCGTGCGCGTCCTCTCCGGGATAGCGGACGGCAGCGAAGCGTACCGGCAGGAACTGGTCCGCTACATCAAGCAACTCCTTCCCTTGGCGAAGAAGAACGACGTTGTGCTCTTGGTGGAATCCAACGGCATCTTTGCGGACACCGCCAACCTGCGGGATTTCCTGGAGAATTTCCCCGGCGACTATGTTGGTGCCCTCTGGGATTTCCATCACCCCTACCGCCTCCACGGCGAAACACCGGAGCAGACCGCGCTCAATCTGAGCAAGTTCGTCAAACACGTCCATATCAAGGATTCCAAAGTAGATGCCGACGGAAAGCTCAGCTACTGCGTTGTCGGGGAGGGGGATATGCCTTTCCAGAGCTTCTTTGATGCACTGAACTCCCTGAAGTATGAAGGTTTCGTTACCTATGAGTGGCTGCCCAACCCCGGTGAGGATTGGTATGCGCCGGGCGTTGTGTACCCGGCTTTTGTGCAGTTCATCCGCGCCTATGAGGGCGGCACCGAGTACCGCAACATCTCCCTGCACCCGGATGAGCGCAATGCAGGGCAGTACATTCTCCCGCGTTTGCAGTTGGTAGAGTTCACGACCGGCGAATACCTGGATTTGATTACCTACTTCTTTGCGGACAAGCGTGCCATCAAATTTAAGGACGATACGTGGACCTTCGCCGAGATGCGTGCGGAATCCGAGCGCATCGCCGCCGCCCTGATTGCCGCCGGTGTGCGCCAGGGCGACCATGTCGGCATCTGGGCCACGAACAGCGCCCAGTACGTGTTCATCTTCTGGGCTGTCACCATGATCGGCGCCACCCTCGTGGTTATAAACACCGCTTATAAGCACCACGAGGTGGAGTACCTCCTGCGCCAGTCCGATGTCCGCACCTTGATATGTACAAACGGTTTCCGGGAAGTCACCTATCCGCAGATTCTGCAGGACCTCATCCCCGAACTGGCCGAGTCGCCGCAGGACGAAGACTTGCACAGCCGCAAGTTCCCTTTCCTGCGCAACATCATCACCATGGGGACCGAGATACCGGGCGGCATCAAATGGGAGGACTTCCTTGCCGCAGGGGACCAGATTCCCCGCGCCGTCCTGCGCGCCCGCAAGATGGCCGTATCCAATACCGACGTAGCAAACATCCAGTACACCTCCGGCACTACGGGCTTCCCCAAGGGCGTCATGCTCACGCACCGCAATCTGCTCAACGCCGCCAAGTGCGCCGCCGATTCCATTGAGCAGTCCACGGCGGATGTGACGCTGGTCATCATGCCGATGTTCCACAGCTTCGGCCTGATTACCTCCACCATCGGCACACTGCTCTGCGGCGGTTCCTGCGTGATTCTGGAGAGCTACTCCACCGCCCCCGTCCTCAAGCTCATCCAAGAGGAGCACATCTCCATCTTCCACGGCGTGCCGACCATGTTCCATGCCATCCTGACGCACCCGGACAGCGCGAATACAGATCTCAGCTCCATGCGCACAGGCTTCATCGCGGGCGCCTCCTCCCCGCCGGAACTCATCAAAGCCATCAAAGACCGCACCGGCATGGACCTGGTCACCGGCTTCAGCCAGACGGAGAGCAGCGCCGCCGGAACAGGCACGTATCTCGGCGGACCGATAGAAGTGCTGTGCAACACCGTAGGCTATGTCCTCAACGACACGGTGGAAATCAAGATTGTCGACCCGGAGACCGGCGCGGATGTCCCCCATTACACAGACGGCGAGATTGTCATGCGCGGCTGGAACGTCATGAAAGGCTACTACAAGATGCCGGAGGCCACCGCCGCCGCCATTGACAAGGACGGCTGGCTCCACACCGGCGACATCGGTCAGCAGCGCGACGACCTGAACCTGCTCATTACCGGGCGCATCAAGGACATGATCATCCGCGGTGGGGAGAACATCTTCCCGGCCGAGATAGAGGCCTGCCTCTACAACCACCCCAAGGTCAGCGAAGTGCAGATTGTCGGCGTACCCGATAAGGCCATGGGCGAAGAAGCTTTCGCTTTCGTCATCCCCAAAGCCGGCGAACCCCCCACGGAGGAAGAGCTGAAAGCCTTTGTCTTTGAGCGCATGGCCAAGCACAAGGTGCCGCGCTACTTCCATTTCTTCGAGGGTCCTTACCCGCTGACCCCCTCCGGCAAGGTGCAGAAGTTCAAGCTGCGCCAGACCGCCCGCGAGATTCTCGGCATGGCTTGACGGCAATCGCTGACTTCAGGCAAACGAATACAACCAGACAAGGAGCCATTCATGGAAAGAGATCCCCGTACCGGTTACGCCCTGCATAAGGTGGAGCGTTTCGGTCTGCAGCGCAAGATTGTGGCCAACATGACCCAGGAATCTTGGGACTCCATCCCGCACGCCGCCGGCATCGTAGAGCCGGACATTACCGACCTCCTGCGCATCCTCGAGGAGAACAAAAAGTCCGATGCTTGGAAAGGCATCAGCCTCAACACCGTCATGCTCTATGCCGTCACGCAGGCTTTGCTCTACTGCCCGGCACTCAATGCGCATATCACCTTCCGCCGCGGCTTGGTCTTTGGGGAGATAAAGCAGTTCAAGGAAGTGCATATCTCCATGCCGACCGGTCTGCCGGACGGAAAAATCATGACCATCAACGTCCACAACTGTCAAGACATGACGCTGCGCGACTTGCAGGACTATATCTCCGATATGCGCCGGCGCCTGTCCAATACCAACCTGGATGACGCACTCTATGAAGTCGCGTTCGCCGACACCATGACCAAGCTCAAGAAAGGCAAAGTCTTAAAGGTCGTCGGTCGTTTGCTCGGCACCAAAATCGGCAACGGTCCCATCAACAAGCTCGAAGGGGAGGAAGCCCGTCAGTACAAAGCTCTCCCTCCCACAGAGCGCATCGTCGGCAAGGATATCGAGCAGGGCACTTTCCTCATGTCGAACATCGGCTCCGGTGCGGGCTCCGGCGTCGCGGGCAACACCTATTCCTTTATCACCATGATGGAGATTGTGCCGCCCATGGTCGCCTGCATGGGCATCAGTGCCATCGTCCGCCGCCCCGGTGTCGTCACAAAACCGGACGGCACAGAGGTCATCGAACCGCGCTCCTACCTGCCGATATGTACGGCCACGGACCACCGCGCCGCCGACTTGCCCGAGATTATCCCCTTCCAGAAGCGTCTGCTGGGTATCTTTGATAACCCGGAGCAGATTACCGCTTGGATTAACAAGAAAGCCGGCGACACAGCCGCAGAATTCCTCGCCGCAGAACATGAGAAGCCGTAACACCTGTATCGATTACAAATAATTACAATTTTTGCACCCGCTGAGCGGTATACCGAGCCGCTCAGCACCTTTTTTCGCCAATCCGGAATCTGCCCTTGACATTCGTGCAAAAAAGCAGTATAATATACCATAATATATTTCCGCCGAAAGGAGATGCCCCCTATGCCTATCCGTATCAACCCTGCCCTGCCCGCCCGGAGCATCCTTGAAAGCGAGAATATTTTCGTTATGGGAAGCGACAGAGCGGACCACCAAGACATCCGGCCGCTGGAAGTGCTGATTCTCAATATCATGCCGACCAAGCTGGAGACGGAGACGCAGCTATTGCGGCTGCTTTCGAACTCACCGCTGCAGGTGAATGTGCATCTCATGCACATGGCTTCCCACGAATCCAAGAACACCGACAAGCAGCACCTGCTGGATTTCTACCGCACATTTGAAGAGCTTCATGAGCAGCGTTTCGACGGCATGATTATCACCGGGGCGCCGGTGGAGACCCTGCCCTTTGAGGAAGTGGATTACTGGCATGAGCTGTGCCAGATTTTCTGCTGGTCGCGGCGCCATGTGTATTCTACGCTCCACATCTGTTGGGGGGCGCAGGCCGGGCTGTACTTCCACTACGGTGTGCCGAAGTATCCGATTCCGCAAAAGATGAGCGGGGTATTCGAGCACCGCATCCTGCAACCGTCGCACCCGCTGCTGCGCGGCATGGACGACCGTTTTCCGGCGCCGCACTCGCGGCATACGGAGATCCGCCGTGCGGATATAGAGGCAGTTCCCGGCTTACAGCTCCTGACGCTCTCCGATGTTGCGGGCGTCCACATCGTATCGGACACTGCCAACCGCAATGTCTATGTGACCGGCCACTCGGAGTATGACCGCGGGACGCTGGCTAAGGAGTACTTCCGCGACATCAACAAAGGCATGGATGTGCCCGTCCCCGCCAACTACTTCCCGGACGACGACCCGGCGCGTACCCCCATTATGCGCTGGCGCGGTGCGGCAACGCTGCTCTTCTCCAATTGGCTCAACTACTCCGTCTACCAAAAGACGTACTATGACCTCTCCATGCTGGACAAAGCCCCTGCCGTATACAGCAATTCCGGGCATTTTGCTTGCGGGTGATACATTTGTATTAATGGAAACATCTGCAAAAACCCACCCAAAGGGTAGGTTTCCGCTGTTTTGCCTATGGGGCTATTTACTTCTTCTTCAGGACAATGTCGCCCTCTGTCAGGCGCACATGGGTGTTGGGTCCGACGTGGATGACCGCGTAGCCCTTCAAATCCACCGGATACTGCGGCACATCGGCTCTCCCCAAAAGTACGTCCGCACTCACTTGGTAGTAGTCCGAAAGCTTCGCCAACACTTTCTTGTCCGGTGAAGTGCGGCCGCGTTCCCATTGGCTGATTGCCGCTTGGTTGATTCCGAGTTCCCGTGCGAGCACCTGCTGCGTGATTCCGCGCTGCTTGCGCAGTTCCAAAAAGACGTTCGTTTCCATGTGTATACCCCTTATCCTTAAATGTTTTTCCGCAACGGCTTTCACTCCGTTTCGGTACTTTAGTGCATTAACGCAATGCAATAAGATATACTAATTATACACCATTTTTCTGCAAATTGCAAGTGAATTTTTGTCACATTATTAGATTTAGCTTGACTTATACAAAAATATTGAATATATGCGTTGCTTATTTCCGGACAAGAAATATATAATAGGTGCAGAATGGTAAGATATGGAAATTCGGCGCCGTTAAGTCACTGCTACAACTTTTTCCGGGCAAAGTTCGCCGCCCTCTAACCGCGCCAGCCCTAAAAATTTGCCCGCGGGACTGTGGAGGCGGTAATAGGGAGCATTGTTCCATATAGGGAGCATTGCGCCCATATCACAGCGCTCGGCAGACAAAGCCCCCCCATTGGCAAAGCGAACCGCTTGCGCCGCAGAGACCGTAACCGAAGGGTAAGCGGAAAGCACATCGGACAGCGGCAGAATTTGTGGACCGTCGGAGAGGATTTTCTCCAAGGTCCGGCAACTCTCTATGCAAAAGCCATTGGCTTTTGTGCGGCGCAGGGCGGTCATGACGGCGCCGCAGCCCAGCGCCTGTCCGAGGTCATCGATGAGCGAGCGGATATAGGTACCGGCGGAGCATTCTACAAACAGGGTATACTCCCCTGCCCCGGCATTGCTTGTGTCTGTCAGGGCAAGGCTTGCGACAGTCACCGTCCGCGCTTCGCGTTCGATGGTGATGCCTTCGCGGGCGAGTTCATAGAGTTTTTTTCCGTCTTTCTTTAAGGCGGAATACATGGGCGGCACTTGCCGGATCTCCCCGCGGAAGCTTTCCAATGCGGCTTCGACATCTGCGGCGTCTGCGGTAACCGGTTTCTGCTCCAGAACCGTGCCGGTACTATCCAGCGTATCGGTGGTGATGCCTAAGCGGAAAGAGGCCGCATAGGCTTTTGTGTGATCCGGGAGATAGGACGCAAACCGGGTTCCCTGCCCGAGGAGAATGGGCAGCACACCGGTTGCCATGGGGTCCAGCGTCCCGGTATGGCCGGCTTTTTTCTCCCCGACGCAGCGGCGCACCTTTGCCGCCGCAGCAAAGGAGGTCATCCCCGCCGGTTTGTCTAAAAGGAGCAACCCATTCATGCGCTTCCCTCCGCGGCTGCTGCGCCCTGCCTGCGTTCTGCTGCCGTTTGCTGTGCGTAACAATTATAACAGAAACGGCGCACGATGTCAAGCATTCGCTTGCGCGGACCGATTTGAAAGCATTTGCCAAGGCGTTTCGGAGGCATTGGGGAATTGAAAACCGGCTGCAGTGACCATGGAAATGTGAGAAAAAAACACTTGACAATACACTTCCTATGCTGTATAATAGATAATTGTGCGGTACGTGCATTTCCTATCATGGAACTGCGGTGAGGCACTGTATGGAATGGGGATTCGTATCGTATGCGGGCGCATAGCGGCGTCTGCCGAAAATGAAGAAGGAGAGCAGCAAACCATGGGTAGACTTACAGGAAAAGTTGCCATCATCACAGGAGGCACCGGCGGTATCGGTCTGGAAACAGCCAAGCGCTTCTTAGCAGAAGGCGCAAAGGTAACTATCGTTGGCTCCCGACAGGAAACGGTTGACGCAGCCCTCGCGCAGGTGACAGCGTATGGGGATTCCGTCATAGGCGTGCCTGCCGACACATCCACCGTTGAGGGTGCCCAACGCTATGTCAATGCCACGCTGGATGCGTTCGGCACGATAGACATCCTTTTCAACAACGCAGGCATCGAGGGCAAGGTTGCGCCGATTGTCGAGGCCAATGTGGAGGACTTTGACCGCGTTATCGCCGTCAACGTGCGCGGCACATGGCTTGGGCTGCGGTATGTTCTGCCGGTTCTCTATGCCAAGAAATCCGGCTCTGTCATCAACATGTCCTCCATCGGCGGATTGGTATCGGGTCCCATGCCCGTGTCGCCCTATGTGACATCCAAGTTTGCCATTACCGGCATGACGCGCATTGCCGCGATTGAATCCGCACCGTACAATGTGCGCGTGAATTCCGTACACCCCTCCCCTGTCGAAACGCGCATGATGCGATCCTTGGAGGATGGCTCGGGTGCTTCCCGTGAAGCGGTATCCGCCGGCATTCCGATGGGCCGCTATGCGTCGCCGGAGGAAGTTGCTTCGGTTGTGCTTTTCCTCGCGTCGGAGGAGGCCTCCTTTGTCACCGGTTCCAACTACCGTGTCGACGGCGGTATGCTGAGCTGATTCAAGAGGCAAGATAACAGCGGCAGGAGGCGAAGCCTCCTGCCGCAATTATTCTTGCCTTTTGCTTCTTGCCTCTTGGTTAGGAGGAAAGGGTTTGCACTTCGCTCTGTTCTTCCCCCATGGGAGTATGTTCACTTGGGTTGGTTGCCTCCCCGATTGGGGGCGCCGCCCCCAAACCCCCGCCCGGGGGCGCGTCCCGCGGCGCCCCCCCGGGACCCCCCGCGGCCGGGGAGGACCCCGGACCCCCTTGCAGAAGTGCCCGCTTGGATGGAAAATTCGCCTTGAATCCTGCAGGGCGAATTCTCCATAGGCGCTGCTTGGGTGGCTCAAGGGAAGCAGGGGCAGTGCGGCGGATTTTGGCTATTTTTTGTTACCGATTGTAACTATTTCCGCCGCTCTCTCGCCTTTTGCTTCTTGCCTCT
>JAISUW010000061.1 GCA_031271865.1 Oscillospiraceae bacterium | reverse complement strand
CCCGCCGGGGCAGATACACGCGGAGAGTACCATACGGCAACAGGCGCACCGAGTCCCTGTGTCTGGGGGTGTCCTGGGGCCCCTTGGCGGCCCCCCGCCGCGGCCGCAATGCGGCCGCCCCCCCCCACGGGGTACCCTGCAACCTTATCCTTCAATTCAGCAATGAGCCGTTGGGCCATTTTGGCGCCGACGCCCTCAGCGCGGGTAAGGGCTTTGCTGTCGCCCAAGGAGATGGCTTGGGCGAGGGCAGAGGTGGTAAAAGCGGAGAGCAGGCGAAGTGCGGCTTTGGGGCCGACGCCGCTAATAGCGATAAGCTGTTTGAAGCACTTCAGTTCCTCGGCGTTATGGAAGGCATACAAATCCATCGCATCCTCTCGAACGGAGAGGTAAGTACGCACGGTGGCGGTCTCCCCGGGCTTTCCGACAGCGCGTAGGGTATTGGCGGAGCAAGCGCAGGCAAAGACCACACCGCTGCAGTTGACGGCGAGGAGGTTTTCTTCCACGGCTTCCACCGTTCCGGTGAGTGCATAGAGCATAGGCAATTCCTTTGAAATGGAGTATATACATTATAGCACAAATGGGCAAGAATTGCAAGAAAAAATCAGTTTTCGATGATACCGTAATACCGCCCGATCCACCAAGCGAACGTATAGACGTAGCAGGACTCGCAGAAGCACTCTCCTCTGCTGCCCTGCCAGCGGCGCGGGTTACGGTCATACTTGGCGATGAAGCGCTCATCGTCCGGGAGCAGGTGCGCAGTTTCGATGTAGCCGCCCTTATACTTCCGGCGAGCGAGGTCGCGGCGGCTCTCAATATCCGCATCGGCAGTCAAGCGCGACAGGGGTGAGCGGGCAAACCAATACGTATAGTCCACCCCCGTATCCGCACCGGTGGCGAGGATATAGGGGAAGTCATAGCCCGGGTTAAACTCCCTGCCGATGGACGACCGCCAGGAGGCGAAGCCTTCGCGGTAGACAGCTTTTAAATCCTCCTCCGGCTCCAGCGTTATCAGCAGCCAGAACGCCATGGTTGCCAGCATATGGTCGCCGAACATGATATGCTCCACGAGGTCGAGTCCCTCTATCGCCGCAGTCTGGATGAAGCGGTCATGGTGGAGTGTTGTCAAACGGGCGTAACCTTTGGAGAGGAGGTACGTATATGCCTCCTCCGCTTCCAATCTAAACACCGCATCCCCGCGCTCTGCAGCAACATCCATCGCCACGCGCAGGTACATGAGTATCTCTGCCGCATTGTTGGGTGCATCCGCCCAGCCGAAAGACGGCCAAGTGAAGTACGCCGGCGACCACTTCGCCCATGTGGTCGGCTTCCCGAACGCATCGTGCATCTCGAAGCCATGGGTAATGATATGCCGCGTCAGGGCTTGCAGGCGATTATACGCCAACGCACCCAACTCCGGGTCGCCCTCTGCCAAGTGCTTCTGCACAAACCACAGGTGCGCAAAGTGCAGCGTCGTTTCGTCGCTGGATGTGTCGCCCTTATAGACCAAACCCTTTTCGGTATAGCCCAAATCTGTGTACAGCTTCGCCAAACGCGCTGGCACCTGCTCCGGGCAGGGGATGCGCAGCCCGGCGCGGCCGGCGCGGACAGCGCGGGGGGTATCCACAACTTCCGATGTGCCATCCCCCATCTTGCGGAAAAACCATCCGTCGGGAATCGGTTCGTCCGGCGTAAGATAGGTGCGTGCAACGAAGCCGTCCCCCCGGCAGGGAATCCACATCAGCAGAAGCATGGCTTCTGCTGTGCGCGTGGCAATTGCACGGATGCGTCGGGTTTCCGGGTGGTTCTCTCCCAGCTCGCGCTTCAGCGTGGCATAGTGCAGAATCTCCGCAATGGCAAAGCCGCAGCCGAAGTCGCCGTCGTTATCGCATTCGTGGTAGGGCAAGGGTTTATCCAAGGCTCTCGGTTCCTGCAAGCCTTTGCCGCTCATCATGCCGCGGCGGTCAACGGTGCGCCTGCTCTCTTCGAGGAGGAGGTTCGCCTTTTCATCACCGGTCAGTTCCGCAATTTCAATCCGTGCCGATCCTTTGTCGGTCTGCACCGTCACGGCATCATAGATATGCTCTGATCGGGAAGTGGGGGCAACCGCTGTTACCGTACTGCCCGGCAAATCCCGCGGTGCCGAGAAGAACCATACCCTGTCGCGCTTGTCGGGGGCATTCGGCCGCAGCCAAGTCAGACCGTTCGGGGCACCCAGCCAGAAACTGCCATCTGCACCCGCACAGCCGCAGGTGCAGTCTTTCTTGCGGAAAGGCAGCGGAAGAGGGTAAGCTCGGAGCGCAGCAGAAGCGCTTTCAAGCAATTTCTCAGCGCAAGTCGGAACGGTTTCTTCTGCGGGGAGGAATGTGCTTTTACGGGAGGGGAGGAGAGTGGAAGTTTTCATGAGCGTTTCCTACTGTTCTTCGGATTTGCGGCGGGAGACTTCTTTTCAAAAGAGGCAAGGAGGCGTTCGGTTTGCTCGGACAGCCAATCTGCCGCTTTCAGAACCGGCAGCAGCGGTACGCCGACCCACTTTCGGGAGAGTAGCCAAATCACGGCGGCACAGAACGGCGGAATCAATAGGGGCAGTCCGCCTATCTCATACTCCATAAGAAAGGAGAGGCTCTGCGGGTGAAGACGTGCCCAAACGTGCGCGAGTGGGTACGCAAAGACATAGATTTGCAGTGTCTTGCCGCCGATGGCACTGATTCCCGGTATCCGACGGTTAGGAACGGCAAAGAACACCGCCGCCGAGAGTATCCCTGCGATGCCATACGCCGCCAAGCGCCCCACCGGCACGAACCACGTGTGGTTTCCGGCGACCAACAGGTTGGTTTCCCCCAGAATCAGCAGACCTGTGCGCAATTGCTGCGGCAGGAGAAATACAATCGTATACAGCACACCGAGCGCCGCTATACCCGCCCACCACAACGGTTTTTGCGTGATTCGCCGAAACACCGCCGACTGCGTACAGAGACGGCCGAAGAAATACACCGGCAGCATATACACCGACTTTCCGAGTATGGCATTCGTAAATCCGGCATAGGTCAGCAGAAGGCAGGACACAAACACAACCAAAAGCGCCCACTTCGGCGCGAGGCGCTGCAGGCACTGTTCCAAGAACATAGCGATGGCAAGGAAGCCGAGGTAATGCGTTTCCGCGATTGTAATCCACTCGCCCTCCGGCGGCGGCTCGGAAAGCGTAGTCACTGTGACGGCCAACAGAAACAACAGCACAATGCCGATGAAGCGTTTCAAGAAGCCGGCTCGCTCGCGTTCGTGCCGCGCCGCCAGGCAGCCTGATACAAAAGCAAACAGTGTCAGCGTGAACATCATCGCCATAGCAATGGCAGCCGCTATCGCCCGGTGGCTTCCAATCCAATTGTAAGCTGCGAACTTTATACTGGGGCGGGCAAAATAGAATGTCGCCAATACAATAAAGAAGATACACAGCGCACGGATATTGTCATAACGGTAAATGCGCCCTGTATTCAACGGGGCTTGCGGTTCGTTACCCAACGCTGCGCCTCCTTACGGACGGAATGGTTCATTGCCAATGATTCATTGATCATTGATTCACTGCCTACGTCCCTGACTGCCGAATGACACGCAGGGCATTGACCCCATTGCGCAGCCATTCTGCGGCGGCACGCAGGTGCATGGGGGACTGTTTGGCAATTCTGCTGTTCAGCGGCGGCAGGAGATTCGCGACCGGGAAGCGGGCGGCGTCGTACTCCTCGGGCAGGGAGACAGGCACGGATAGCGGGTCAAAGGGCACCGTTTCCGGCGCAGCGGGAGCAAGGCGCAGCGCAAAGGTACGGATGGCATAGGGTTGCAGGGAGAAGCAAAGCGTTCCGTTGACGATGGACTTGTAATCCGTCTCCCCGGCGGGCAGTTTGTCCTCAATGCCGTTAAGTTCCCGCACGGCGGTGATGCCCTCCCCAAGCCGCAGCCCGCACTCCGCAAGCGGGAAACCCGTCATCTCTGTAACGCGCACCACAATCTCGTCTGTGTCCTCCGCGCGTTTGACGGCACGGACAGCATAATCCCCGCTGGTTTGCATAAAGGAAAGGCTCTCTGCTTTGCCGGCGGGTGGCTTCGGGAGTGGCAGCGCAAGGGCGGGTTGGCAAAAGCTCTGCGCAGCTTTGACCGTATCCAAGCGCCAATGGGCATCATGCGGCCGCAGACCGAAGGCAAAACGCGACAGCCCGAAATCCAGCCGTCCGGAATTACCGCGGCAATTGGAACGGGGGGTATACACGGCCGTCAGGCGCAGGGTGTGCTTATTCGGATGGTCCCACCCCACGCGGGAATCGGACAGCACAGACAGCCCGCCGGCCTTGTCGGACAAATCCGCCCACTGCTGCGCCGGGACTTCGTAGCGACGGGCACTCGAGGTTCCGTAGCGCGCAACGCCCAACCCTAAGTCAAAGGTGGCTTTCTCCGAGCCTGCACTGCCTTGGATGTCTATCTTACAGAGCGTGCGCGGGGAGGACCAATGAATTTCGTTCTCCACGCGCAGGGTATCATCGCCGGCGGCAAGAGACACCACCTGCCGGAAAGCGGAACCGCGCGCGGTACGCGCGACTTCTATCGCAACACGGGCGGGCGTATTCTCAACAATGCGGAAAGTCGGGTTGGCGGCATAGGCAGCCGGTTCCCGCATGGTCTCCGGGTAATCCAACTCCCACTGCGGCCAAATCACAGATCCTTGGAAATCCAGCAGGGCAATGCGCACAGGGGCGCGGAGAGTTTCGCGGTTCTGTATCTTATCGTAGATGGAAACAATATCCCCGTCTTCATCCAAAACCGCACGAATGAATGAATTTTCGAGCGTACGCTCGCTTACGGACACATCTCGCTCCCCGGCAAAGGGCGAATCGAATCGCCGCAGGTCCACAAGTTTCACAGAAAGCGGCTCCATAGGTACAGATACCACAGCATTCCGCCCGTCGGCGGCGGCACCGCACGGCACCGCAGCGCCGTCTGCCGTGAACCCATGAATCATTGAATTCCCTGCCCCGCCGGGCAGCGGCACACTGACCGTGACAGTCCGCGCAAAGGCTGCGGGGTTGGCAATAGCCACGGGGTGTCCGGTGATAAAAGAGCCGTTCAACTGTGCGCTGAGGGCGGCGGCGGCATTACTTGCGATTGTATAGAACCCGGCGCAGGCACGCTGGAGGTCGGACCAATTAATTAAATAATTCTCCTCATTCCCGGTCCCGGTGATGTCGTCATGGAAATGGTGGACAATGATCTGCTTCCAGGCAAGCTCGAGCTCCCGGCGCGGGTAGGGGAGCAGGCCGAGAGAGAGGGCAAAGGAAGACAGCCGTTCGGCGGTATCAGCGAGCTGCTCACCGATTTTGGTCCAGCGTTTGGACCAGGTTCGGGCGGTATAGGAACCGACGCCGTGGCTTTGGAGCAGCCAGCCGCCTTGGTAGACGGGGAGGCGCTTCTGCTGCGCGGGCGGGAGGGCGGCGAGATCGCGGAAGAGCTGCCCCCCGTCAGCGGAGAGGACTTGGACATCTTCTGCGCTGTTCTTCGCGAGGCTATCCATAACGGATTTGACACTGACTTCTTTGGGAGCCCCACCCTGGTCGCCGACGCCGTGGAAGATATAGGCGGCAGGGAAGCTGCATTGTTTGGCGGCGCGGGAAAGGCGGCGTTTGACCGTCGGGAGCTTGCGAATCTCTTGGGTAAACACGCGGACATAGGTTCCCCCATTGGTGACGACAAAGATCTCCTTACCGTCCGGACCGCGCCAGCGGCCGAAGGGGAAAGGCACATCCGCGCAGGAGCCCCACGTCAGCTTCTGGGTTGCGAAGCCGTTGAGCCCCGCATGGGCGCAGACAGACGGAAAGGCAGGCCCGAAGCCGAAGCAATCCGGCAGGTAAGCCTCGTTGGATTCCACGCCGAACTTCTGCCGGAAGTACCGTTGCCCATACATAAAGTTACGCAGCAGACCCTCCGGGGAGGGGCTGTTGACATCGCCGTTTTCGTAAGCCGCCCCGCCGCAATGCCAGCGGCCTTGCGCAATGTATTTCGGCAGTTCGGCAAACAGCTCCGGGTAATGCTCCTCCAGCAGGGCATAGCGGTAAGCCCCCTCAAAGCTGAAGCGGTAATCCGGGTACTTCTCCAGGAGGGCGAAGTTGTCCCGAAAGGTGCGCGGGAGGTATTCGGCAATGGTCTTCTGTAGCGGCCAATGCCAAGAGGTATCCAAGTGCGCGGTGGCAACCGTATATACCGTCGGTTTCATGGGCAGCACCTCGATTCGGCGAATTGGGAATAGGGAACAGTGAACAGCATTCACTGTTCACTGTCCCCGGTCATGTGTTTACGGATTCACTTTGATATAGGTCTCACCGTCAATGACAACGTACTGGATGGTCTTGCCGCCAATGACAGCGGTCTGCACTTGGATTTCATCCGTCTGCGCCGCGGGCTCTTCCGGCTCGGTTTGCCCCGGCTCATCCGTGACCGGCACCTCGGCGGCGGAGAGTTCCACGCCATTGTCCGCCAAGGCCTGGCTGTAGGCAGTGACAACGGAGCTGACCTTGGTGGCGTTGACTTTAATCTTGTTATACTCCGTAACGTTAATCATGGAGTAGCCCTGCACAACGTTCTGCGCGTCTTTCAGGGAGAGGAAGTAGGTCGGTTGCCCGCCGTAATTAATTAACAGCGGTGCCGTCGCAGTCCAGCCCATATCACTGACCAAGCCCTGCGCGGTATTCATCGCCGCCTGCTCCGTCGCGCCGTTCACGCGGTAGAACGTGGTGGCCTTGGTGCGCTGGTTGACGAGCAGGAAGCCGATGATGCTCTCATCCGTTGTGACGGAGGAGACGCCCGTGTAGTAGAATACATCATCGTCCTTGGCAAGGTAGTTATAGACGGCGGTCACTTTGGTCACGTTCTTCTGCCCCAGCAGGGAGTTCCAGAAGCCGCCCTCATATTTGCCGTACCAGTCATACTGCGTCTGGAGCAAGGAGGCGGAGTATACGCGGTCAATCCACTGCAGGGAGGGGTCGTTGGCGACTTTCTCCATGGAGTAGTCCTTGCTCTCCCCCGTCACGGCGTCACAGAGGATGATGCCCACAATGTCCTGTCCGCCCAAGAGACCCACTTTCATGTCCATGACCGGCGCAATCCAGTAGGGATGCCCGCTGTCGTCCACCTCAAAGACCGCCTCGCCCAAGAGCCAGCCGAGGTACTGGAAGCGCAGGTGGCGTTTAATTAATTCATTGAAGTGTTCCGCATCCGAGTACTTAATGCGCTCCGGCAGCCGCTGGAAGGTAGACTTCTCGCTGGCCATATCCACCACGACATAGCCGGGCAGACCGTCCTTGGTATTGAAGAGCCACTTGATGGCATTTTGGTATTGGAGGGTGACGACGCGGACCGGCTTGGTCTTATAATTAATTTGCGTATTCGTCCCCGAGAGCGTAAACTGGGACACAACGTCGGCCAAGTCACCCAAGGTTTTGTTGGCGACGGCGGTGGCGGCGTTTTCATCGAGCTTGGGGATTTGGTTGATGTCCGGCTCCTCCACGTCGGCCTTAAAGTCGGCATCACGGTTGACCTGCATGATGGCGGCGTACTCCCGGGCGTGGAAGAAGGGGCTGGAGAACACCCAGTTGAGGCCGAAGAACAGCACAATGACACCCAGCAGGATAAAGGGAACGGTGCATTGCCTGCGCACCCACGGCATATAAGCCGGATCCTTGGCCGCACCGGACAGGATAGACAGGAACACAAAGAAGGAGGCGACCACAATGCCGAGATACAGATAGAACTGCTGGTCTTTCAGATTGATGGCCGGCACCATGATGTAGTATGCCACAAAGGCTGTGATGACGCTCCCGAGAAGGGCGAGGCCGATTTTTAGGCCGGGCCGGTCGGGGGGGATATACGCCGGGGCTTCGGGTTTGCTTTTGTCTTTACCGCTGAAATCAACTTGGATCGGTTCTGCCATTTGAATTCTCCTTAGATTGGAAATTTACGCTTGCAATTGTCCGCAATTTCCTGTATAATAGGGACAGGCTCTGAATACTATTATACAGGAATTACAGACAGATTACAAGACTTTTTTTCCCGGGAAGCGGGTTTTGTTTTGTATCATTTCTGTAAACAGACCTGCGCCGCTCACCCAACGCCGAAACGAAAAGAGTGTCCAAACCGCATGGTACGCCAATTCTCCCCGCCCCCCGCCGAATCCCTGACCCCATTGGAACGCAAGCAGATTGAATACATAGAAATGAAACGCCTGTCGCGCATCATCGGCGGCGGGGTACTTTTATCGTGCATTCTGGAGCTGGGCTTCACGGTGCTGACGATGCTCCCGACCCTGATCGGCTACCATGCCTGGGACGGCATCCTGCGCTCTGCCGCCGTGCAGGACTACCTGCTCATGCTCACCTCCGTGTGTACGCTCCTGCCGGGGGTGCTGTTCATCCTCAAGCGGCTCACCCCGCAGGAACGCAACCTGTGCCAGCCTTTCGGCGTACCCTGCCGGGAACTGCCGGAGTGGCCTTTCTTGACCACGCTCTGCGTGATATTCCTCGGCCTCGGCGTGTGCAACCTCGGCAACACGGTATCAGGCCTCGTTGTGGAAGGCTTCAAGGGTTTCGGCGTGGACGTGGAACTCCCTGACCTGGCAGTACCGGCCTCGGCTTGGGAGACGGTACTCTCTTTCCTGGCTGTGGCGTTCATTCCCGCCATGACGGAGGAGGTCTTCCTGCGCGGGGCGATTATGCAGCCGCTGCGCCGCTATGGGGATACATTCGCCGTCTTGACCTCAGCGGTCATGTTCGCACTGGTACACAAGAATTTCATGCAAGCCCCCATGGCGCTCATCGCCGGGGTCGGCTTAGGCTACGCGGTCTGCGTGACCGGGAGCCTCTGGCCGTCTATTCTCATCCATATGGCAAACAACGGCGTGTCGGTACTGTTCTCCCTGCTGACAGAGCGTTACAGCGAGCAGACCCTCAACCTGATGTATTTCGGTTATATCGCCGTTTGCAGCTTGCTGGCTCTTCTCTCCCTGCTGTTTTTGTATGCTACGCGTGCCGGCCGCCCGCGGCGGAGCCGCCCCTTGCTGACTGCCCGCCGCGGCGGTCTGTTCGCAAAGTTCTGGTTCGGCACCCCTGCCATGTTCCTCTCCCTGCTCTACTTTGCGGCAATCTTCATCGCCATGAGCGCGGTTACAACCGTTGCATGAAGCAAGAAGCATGAGGCAAGAAATTGTTGCGATGTAACAGTAACATTACATATACAAAAACCGGGCAGCCGCACAAAGCGGCAACCCGGTTTTGTAATACAAGAAAGTCAAAACGGCAAATCGCCTGTTCCGTAACTGCGCCCGTGGTCATGACCATGGTCATGGTCCTCGCCGCAGTCGCAGCCGAATTCAATGATCAGCTTTTCGTTGCAGCCGGGACACGTCATTTCGCCGGCATCTAAAACCGCATCGGTCACATCCAGCTTTTCGCCGCAGTTGGGGCACGCAAAGTCGAAGACATCGTCCTCGTCGTCATCCTCATCGTCCTCGTCGTCCTCGTCGTCAAAGTCCTCAAAGTCACCGAAGGGATCGTCAAGTTCCTCACTAAGCTCATCCAATTCGTCATTAATTTCGTTAAGCTCCTCATCGATTTCGCTCAGCTCGGCCTCGATTGCTTCGCAGTCCTCTTCTAAGTCGGTGACTTTCTCCACCAGTTGTCCCAGCAGCGAAAGGATCTCTTGCAGGACTTTCGCTTGTTTGGCAGCATCCAACCCGGCCTCGTCCGCTTTTTCCTTCAGCGCGTTGATTTGTAACAGAAGTTCCATGGGTAGCCTCCTTTGCGGCATCGCCCCTGCCGGGGCTGCAATCATTGTCATAGCAGTAGTATATCCCGCCGGGGCGGAAAGTTACGCCCGGGAGCTGTATTCGCCGGTACGCGTATCCACGATGATGCTCTCGCCCTCATCGATGAAGAGCGGTACCTTGACTACGGCACCTGTCTCAAGCGTGGCGGGTTTGGTGGCGTTGGTAGCTGTGTCGCCCTTGAAGCCGGGGTCGGTCTTGGTGATTTGCAGTATAACCGTCGTAGGCGGTTCCACGCCGAAGACCTTTCCTTTATAGGAGAGAATCTTGCAGACGAAGTCCTCCTTGACGAACTTAAAGCTGTCCGGCAGGTCGGAGGCATTGATCGGAATCATCTCATAGGATTCGGGATCCATAAAGTAATACAGGTCGCCGTCGGAGTAGCTGTATGCCATCTCCTTGCGCTCTATGTATGCGGTGGGGAACTTGTCGCTGGGGTTAAAGGTGCGTTCAACGACGCTCCCTTGGATGACATTGCGGATTTTGGTGCGGACGAAAGCCGCGCCCTTCCCGGGTTTGACGTGCTGGAACTCTATAATCTGGAATACATCGCCGTCCATCTCAAACGTCACGCCGTTGCGGAAATCTCCTGCGCTTACCATAATACTTGTGTCCTTTCTCGGCTGTCTTTGCTTTCCGCGGGAAAGCGCCTAATACACGCACCGCGGCTGCATCACTCACTATGTTTCTATATTATACATGATTCCATTGCCAAATGCAAGCATTTTTTTGACCGATACGTGTGCACACCGCGTTGTTAAAGAGAATCCACAAGGGAGAGCGGGGGGCGCGGTATTTGTGCAGTTTTCGGGAAGGGTTTTCTGATTTATGGACAACCGGTACGCGATATTTCGCCTTGTAGCTGCTGAACCGATTGTAGGCATCGGCAAAGACCCATAGCACGGCTTCGAGCGTCTTCAACTTCCGGCAAAAGCACTTGCTGCGGCGCACCTTCTATAAGGATCGGAGCCATTCCGACGCCAGCGGCAGCCATTGCGCCGTTACCGGGTCGGGGGTGCCGACTTCTGCATCTGCCACCGACAGTCCATGCGGACCGTGCGCAAAGATGTGCAGGGCAAAGGGTATCTTGTGCTTTGACAGTGCAGAGGCATAGAGGAGGCTGTTCTCTACTGGAACTACGCTGTCGTCCGCCGTGTGCCAGAGGAATGCCGGCGGCGTTTCGGGTGTGATGCGGTGCACCGGGGAAAAAGCGTGCCATACGGCCGGATCATCGCCCAAGAGGTTGCGGAAGGTGCCGCTGTGCGCCGCCTGTGCCGCCAGAACGGCGTAACAGAGAATCTGTGCCGATGGGCGCGCCTCCCCGGGGGCAAGTCCCAGCGGACGAAGCATCTCATCCTCCGACATCGCGGCGAGGGAGGCTGCCAGATGCCCGCCGGCTGAGAATCCGCACACGGCGATGCGTTTAGGGTCAATGCGCCAATCGGCAGCTTTGCGGCGCAGGAGTGCCATAGCCGCCGCTGCCTCCGCCAAAGGCTGCGGCGGGCGCATCTTCGGTGCCACAGAGTACGTCAGCACCGCCGCCGTAAAGCCGGCGTTCAGGAAAGCCAATGCCACGGGTTCCGCCTCCCGGTCGGAGACAAAACTGTACCCGCCGCCGGGGCATATCAAAACGGCAGGATAGCGGCGCTCCGACTGCATCTCGGGCGAGGGGGATCGGGCATAGACGGACAATGCCGGGTTCTCCCCCAGCAGCGGCAGCGGGAAATGCTCCCGTAGGGCGATGGTTTCGGTAATCATAGCTGTGCGTCTCCTTGCGTTTCGTTTTGTGTCGGATTGGGAGTGCCTTGCTTGCAAATCTGGGGTTCGGCATCACGAATCCCCGATTTGCTGTGTGGTTTTCTCGGATATAGAGTATACCACATTGGAGGGCACAATGCAAGTGCGCGTTCGGGGGCTTCGCGAAGCCCCCGGCGCTTCGCGAAGCGCCAACGCTGCCGCAGGCAGCCAACCGGCTGCCTGCGTGTATATAGAGTACGAATCTATCTTATCCGCGCACGGCACTCTCCGCGGGGATGACGACCTGCCCGACAGTGCGGGCGGCGCTGTTGTAGTTGACATACACTTTGGCACCGTTGGCGTAGGTGGTGAGGGACACGCCCTGCATACCGTTGACCATGCCGTCATGCTTGGTAATCTGCACTTCCCGAAGGTCGCCCAGAACCTTGGTGGCTTCCGCGAAATCGGAGGCGGCATCCGGGAGGGTATTCTCAAAGTAGATGCGCTCGTCGCCGTCTGCGGAGGCGGACCATGTATAGCTAACGCAGGCACCGTACTCGATGGCTTTCAGCAGGGCTTCCTTGTGACCGCCGTTGAGGTTTGCGGGGGTGCCGCTGTAGTCCGCCGAACCGTGCAGCAACATCTGCAGGAACGGAATGGAGCGGTAGTAGGCTTTATCCATCGTGAGCTGCGGGCTGTCGGGGAGGTTGACAATCACATCGGCCGCACGGACCACATGGAAGAGACCGGTATCGAGCATGACGCGCCACTTGGCAGAGAGGGAGGGGAAGTAATCCGCCAGCTGTGCCGCCGCCGCAACGCGGTCGGTGCCGCCCGCCGCATAGTCGGAATAGAGGGTAGAGCCTAAGTCACCGATGGATATGCCGGGTACATTCAGCGCACCGATCTTATCCAGCACATCCTTGACGGAGTCGCCGATGGTGGATACCTGCCGGACGGGCATGTTGGAGGCGTTGCTGCTGTTGCCCGCCACATTTGCAAGGGTATTGGCGACGGCCGTAGTGGAGAGCGGGTTGCCGGCGAGCGTGATGGCCTGCGAACGGCTGCCTTCCCGAACCGGAAGGAGGTTGGTGTCTATGAACAAATCGTAGTTCTTGCCGGCGCAGTAGTCTTGCAGTTCCGTGAGGGCGGCCGAGCCGCCGATTTTGCCTAAGGGGGCGATGGAACGGGTCTCCGACTGCTGCATTCCGCCGGTCAAGGCACCGAGGTAACGGATGTTTGCGCTGTCAACGCCCTTGCCCTTGAGGCGGCCGAGGATGCCCTGCGTCTGGTCAAAGGTGGTGAGAGTGGTTTGACCGTTTTTATCCGTCGGCATGGTGCCGAGGATGGTCAGGTTCAGCGGGAGGGTGCGGTCGTCATTCGTGACGGATTTCACCGGGGAGAGGAGGCCTTGCCGCAGGAGTTGCTCGCGGCAGGCGGCTGCCATCTGGGAGTAGTTAGCGTTCTCCCCGAAGAAGAAACGATAGCATAGGCGCAACTCTCCGTCATAGCTCTTCTCGGCGCGGACAGGAACACCGGAGCTGTCGGTCCCGGCAGGGGTTACGCGGAAGCGGGCGCCCACGGCGGATTGCTTGGCAATCTGCGGGTTGGCGGAGGGGATGTCTTGGCGGACTATAATGTCTGCAATGGCGGCACCTTCCTCTATGATAGCCAGGAAGCCGGAGGCAGCCGTGCCCGTGCCGCGTTTGATGCCGAAGTATCCGAGGGAAGCTGTCAAGGCGGTGCCTTCTGCGGCGGGTTTTCCATTAGCGTCCACAGCCGACAGGACACTGTCTTCTTTCGCTGCCGGAGCGGAAGGATCTTCCCCATATACAGCGAAGGAGAGCGTCTGCAGGGCGGCGGTGTCTCCTTGGACGGCTTTAGCCGGATACACAAGCGTGCCGCTGCCGTCCGGTATCAAAAGATAATCTTGGTCTGTCGGGTTGGTCAGTGTCCCGAAGCGATCCAGCAGGGAAATGCTCTCTATGAACGCATCCGAATTGTGGGATTCATTCGACCAGCGAGCCGCGGCGTAGAAGTTGCCGTCTTTCAAGTAGTAGTCACACGTCACCTTGAATAGAACATCCGCGCTTTGTGCTGTCTTGCGCTCGGCTGTTTCGGCGTTGGGTGCAAGCGTATAAGATACGCTTATTCCTTTGCCGCCGTCCTTGTCATATGCGGTTTGGGTTGCATTGCCGAAAGCGATGGCGTGGTCTTGTGAATTCAGCGTGATTCGTTTCCCGCCAATCGATACGACTGCCGTTACTGCCGCCGCAGCCTTCTCCGTTGCGTCTGTGCCTAAACTCGTCCAATACGTATTGTTTGAGGTCTCGCGGATAATCGGTGCCAAGCTCGTCGGGTCTAAATACAGTTCCAGTAAACCGCCGACCGTCTTGCTCTGCTCCGCTGTCGGCTGCACCGTATAGTGTACCCCTGCGCCTGCGTTCTCTACCGCCGGTGCCTGTACTTTCGTACTTAAATGCGTCACCGCTGTGTAGCCGCCCGGCGAACACGCCGCCGCAAATAGGAATAGCCCCAATATGGTCGCACTTACCCGCACACCGGGACGGTATTTGTAGTCTGCTCGTTTCATTTTCGCTCACTCTCATTCTCGGGCTTCGCGCCCGCTTGGGTGGTGGGAACCGCAATGCGGTTCCTGCCGGCGGCCGCATTGCGGCCGCTGCCTGCGGCCGTAATACGGCCGCCTCCCGCCAACTCTAAACCATAACCGCACAGCCGGTATCGGAACTCCGGTAACAGGCCTGAATCAACGCAACAGCATCTCTGCCTGTTTTCCAGTCCGTAAGGGGTCGGCGCCCCCGGGCAATAGCCTCCAAGACATCTGCGTAGAGGGCGGAATGCCCATGTCCATAGACGCTGGTAGGATTCTTGCCATATGATAAACGCATCCGGGCTTCTTCCTCCGGCTCGCTGTCATCGAAGAGCCAGTGCTCAATGACATGGGCGGCGATGCCGCCGAGCCGGACGAAGCCTTTGGTGCCGATGACTTCTATTATCTCTTCCTCTGCCTGCGGGTACATGAGTGTTGTACATTCAAGGTTGCCCAAGGCACCGTTTTGGTATTCCACGGCGCACATGGCCGTGTCTTCCGACTCGATGGGGCGCAGGAGGGTTTTGCGGATGGCAGCCGCCTTCACGGGTTCGCTCCCGCTCATCCAATTGAGAAGGTCTATGCCGTGAATCGCCTGGTTCATCATAACACCGCCGTCGAGTTGTTTTGTGCCGCGCCATTCAGCCGAGGCGTAGTAAGCCTCGTCCCGATACCAGCGCAGTTTGAGCGAAAGGGAGAGAATCTGACCGAAGCGGCCTTGTTCGATTGCTTTGTGCAGCTCCCGCACCGCCGGATTGAAGCGGTTCTGGAAGTTGACGGCGACCGTTTTGCCGCTTTCCTCTGCGGCCTTGCGGATGGCTTCGGCGGATTCGAGGGTCATGGCGATGGGTTTCTCTATGATGACACTTGCGCCCGCGTATAAGCAATCGACGGCTTCTTCGGCGTGGTATCCGCTGGGGGTTGCGATGGCAACCAGCTCCGGCTGTGCTTCTTTGAGCATCTCCCGATAGTCGGTGTAGACCGGGACATCCTGCAATACGGCTTTGTGTCCGGCGAGGTTCTCCGCAATATGGGAGGGCGTTATCTCGCAGAGGCCGCAAATCTCCAGACGGTTCGCCAATGCAGCCTGTATGTGGTTGGCACTGACGCGTCCGCAGCCGATTAAGCAGTAGCGCATGGTTCCGGATACCTTCCTATGTTGGTGTGCGAAGGCGGATTCCCGCCCTCTTGCGGGATGTAGACAGGTAAGGCGGCTTATCACCACCATGTATTCCGGCCTAATCCAAAAGCACCGCAGCGGCGTGAGCCGTCTCCCAAAGGACAAGGAGCGTTCCTTTTGTGAGAGTGATTTCGCCTCTGCCTTGCAGGAGGTTGCTCACTCCGCGCGGTGTGTCATTTGTCAGCGTTCCGTTCTGAAGCTGATACTTCATCCCGCGGATTGCCACGCCTTCGGCGCGTTCCGAGAGTGCCAGCACGGAGACCGTCCCTTCCCCTTCGAGGGTCAGAATGTCCGGTCCCGCCAGCGCAGTTGCGGATTCTCCGTTCTCTGTCCGTAGGATGGCTTGCAAGCCGTCCCGGGCTGCCTGCGCCAATAGCTGGATATTCGCTAAGGTCATGTCTAACCGACCGCCGCTCCCGCCGATGAGCTCAAATCGGCGGAATCCCTTCCGCTTTCCCTCTTCGAGGGCCAGCGCCATGTCCGTGTCGTCCTTTTCGGACGGCAAACGAATGGTAGGGACACCATAGGGGACGCTTTGGGTGAAAGAGTCAAAGTCGCCGACGAGCAAATCCGGTTTGTGACCGCTTGCGAGGACGTGACCCGCACCGCCGTCTGCCGCGATGATGCAATCCCCGGCTTGGGGATGAAACACCGCCGCGCTTGGCGCAGCCCCTATGAGAAAGCAGGTAGCCATGTCTAACCGCCTTTCAAATCTAAGACAGCGGGAACAATAGAGAGGTTCCCGAAAACCGAAAAAATTTTCGTGCCAGTGCTTTTGTGTTCTGCTCCCCGCCAAACAGAGAACACCTCACATTACATATTGTAACACAATTCCCAAGCAGATTCAACCACTTTCACCAAATCTTTACAGAATGTTTCTTTTGTCGTACAATATTCCTATAAATTCAGTCGCAGATTTGTTATATTTGTACACGTTGACGCTTGCTGTTAATCATTTCTATGCAAAAGGCTTGCATTTTGGTTACAAAATCAGTATTACCGCGCGCATCTGAGGGAGCGTAAAGAATGCAAAACAAACCGCAAAACCGCAGCGGAAGGTTTTGGAAAGCTGCTGCGGCGACCGCTCCGGAATAAGCCCCACAGACAGAAGAACCTAACTTTCTCTTGCAATTTGCCGGCAGACATGGTACAATAGAACTCGTACGAAAGCTACTTATTATGAAGGAGATGTCTACCGATGAAGTCCCGAAAAACATTCCGCAGAAGCATGGCAGTGTTGATGGCCGTGCTTGCCCTGACCCTCCCGCTGTGTATGGGCGCCCAAGCGTTCACCACCGCCCCACCGAAAAGCGTGCACTTCCGCGCCGACGGTACATTCAAGGTGCTGCATATCTGCGACACGCAAGACAACCAATACCCGCGCCCCGCCATGATTCTGTTCCTAGACCGCTTGATTGAACAGGAAGACCCCGATTTCATCATCTTCGGCGGCGACCAGACCTATGATACAGCGCATTGGTCGTTCTCTACCAAGAAAGCCCTCGACTGGCAGATTGCGCCCCTCCTCAAGCATGACGTTCCCTTTGATGCCGTCTTGGGCAACCATGACTCACCGAGCTTGTTCTCTGTGTTCCGCGACATCACTTGGGGGAACTACAATGACTACACCAACTCCCTGACGGACGACCCTGCATGGTGGCTGCACGGCTCCGGGACGCACAACACGCCTGTGTACTCCGCCGACGGTTCACAGGTGCTTTACAACTTCTGGCTGATTGACGGCGGGGACTATGACTACTTTGCCACCATCTGGAGCAACATCTTCGGCGGCAACTCCTCCGTGTATGACTATGTGCATGACGACCAAATCGAGTGGATCAAGACCCGGGACCGTTACCTCACCGACCAGAATGAAGGCGTGCCCGTGCCCTCCATGGCCGTACAGCACATGATCGCCCCCGACATCTATGAGTACCTGGTAGAAGCGCCGGCGGACGCCGAAGACGACTACCGCTGGTTTGACGGCAAGAAGTACTTGGCGCAGTTTAAGGACGACGCCGTCTATACCGGTCTGCTGCAAGAAACGCCCTGCCCGCCGGACCATCCCAATGGGGAGGTCGCCGCGCTTTCGGAAATTGGTGTGAAAGCAATTCTGACAGGGCATGACCACGTAAACAACTTCATCACAAACATCAAAGGTGTGGACTTCCTCCAGACCGGCTCCGTCGGCTACAACGCATACGGCAACGACAATGTCCGCGGCTGCCGCGTGATTGAACTCAACACCGCCGACCTCAGCACCTATACGACACGCACCGTCCTTTACAGCGATATCCTGACCGACCCTGCGGACATCGCCATGTGGCAGTACGGCAAGACAGAGGAGGCCGAGGCAATCACCGAAGAAGCCTACAAGGCTACCAAAGGTGTAAAGACCGACCGTCTCAATGCAATGCTTGACAAGATGTATGAGCTTTTGGCAGCTGCCGCCGGCGTGTGATTCAAGAGGCAAGCAGCAAGAGGCAAGAGGCAAGAGATTGATAGTCAGAAGCGGATGCGCGGCATTCGCTTCTTTCCTTTGTGGTGGATTTTTTTTGTTACCATTTGTTACTTCCTGTGTATGTTCCATAGGTGTGATTTATATGAATGTTGCGTGCAGCACTTGACAGAAAAACAGAAATGTGCTACAATAGAAGTGTTGAGAAAAGCGAAGGGGGAATGGAAAAATGCACCGATTCAACAGCAAGAAGCTCCGCTGCGGATTGGCTTTGGCGCTTGTCATATGTATGGCGGCCGTATTGGCGGTTTCTGTAGCATATGGTGCCGCCCATGTCGGGCATATCCATGACAGCGATGCCCCCGGCGGGGAGTGCTTGGTCTGCGCCAATGTGCATAGCACTGCAATGGCGCTGCGCTGTTTAACAACTGCGCTGGGTGTCGGCGCGGCATTCTCTTTTATCGCTCTCCTGCGTTTGGAATACAAAGGGAAAGTCCGTGATTGGGATACAGCGGAAGCTTCGCCGCTTTCTGCAGTTCGCTTGGATATCTGAACACCTCCCGCCCCTGCTTGCTTGCAGTTCTGCTTGGCAGTCTGTCTGTATCGCAGGGGTGTATTGTATCCATCTTACAAATAACGGAGGATATGTATTTCTATGAAACGATTCTTATGGGCGGCACTTTCCGGGCTGCTTGTGTGCAGTCTCTTTGCCGCTTGCGGGGTGCCGGATGCAAAAACGCAAACGGACACCGGTTTGCTGCGCGTTGTCGCTACCATATTCCCGCCCTATGACTTTGTGCGCACCATCGCCGGGGATAAGGCTGACGTTACGATGCTCCTGCCTCCAGGGTCGGAGACGCACTCCTTTGAACCGACGCCGCAGGATGTCCTGCGCATACAAAACTGCGATGTGTTCATCTACAACGGCGGGGAATCCGACGCATGGGTGGAGGACATCCTCGAATCCGTAGACACGAGCGGGATGCGCATTGTCAAGTTCATAGACTGCGTGGAGGTCTTGGAGGAAGAAATCATCGAAGGTATGGAGGAAGAGGAAGCAGACGCAGGCGAGGAAGAGACCGAAATCGATGAACACGTCTGGACCTCTCCGCGCAACGCGAAGCTTATTGTGCAACGCATCTCCGACACCCTCTGCGAAGCCGACCCTGCCAACGCGGCATTGTATAAGGCTAATACCGAAACTTATGAAGCACAGTTGGACAGCTTGGACAGGGAGTTCCAAGCGGTGGTCGATAATGCCGTGCGCAAGACCCTCATCTTCGGTGACCGCTTCCCGTTCCGCTACTTTGCGGAAACCTATGGCTTGGATTATTATGCCGCTTTCCCCGGCTGCTCCACCGAAACGGAGGCTAGCCCCGCAACCATCAAGTTCCTCATAGACAAGACCAAAGCCGAGGGTATACCGGTTGTGTTCAAGATAGAACTCACCAACGGCAAAATGGCCCAAGCAATCGCCGAAGCAACCGGCGCTAAAGTCTTGGAACTCCATTCCTGCCACAATCTGACCAAAGCCGACTTCACCGCCGGCAAGTCGTACATCGACTTCATGCAAGGCAACCTGTCTGCCCTGAAGGAGGCGTTGGCATAATGGCGCTCCTAAAATGCAGCAATGCTGCTTTCGCCTATGACGGCCATACCGCCGTCGAGGGTCTGACGTTCTCTGTTTCTTCGGGCGACTACCTGTGCATTGTCGGTGAGAACGGTTCCGGTAAGAGTACGCTCATGAAAGGCCTCCTCGGCCTGAAAGCCCCTTCTGCAGGCTCCATCGAAACCGGCGATGGCCTCATTGCCGCCGAAATCGGTTACCTCCCGCAGCAAACGCAGGTCCAAAAGGATTTCCCCGCTTCCGTCGAGGAGGTCGTGCTGTCCGGGCGGGCGGGGCGCCCCCGTGCGGCGCCGGCGGGAAAGCGCAATGCGCTTTCTGCCTGGCGGCCGTACTACGGCCGCTCCGACAAAGCCATCGCGCGGGACAACATGGAGCGTTTAGGCATACTGCCGTTGCGGCACCGCTGCTATCGGGAGCTTTCGGGGGGGCAGCAGCAGCGGGTATTGCTGGCGCGGGCGTTGTGCGCGACGAAGTCGCTGTTGCTTTTGGACGAACCGACAGCGGGGTTGGACCCCATGGCGACGCGGGATTTATATCGCCTGATAGCCGAAGTGAACGCGCAGGGTTTGACGGTGATTATGGTCAGCCACGACATCGGTGCTGCCGTGCAGTATGCGACGCACATTCTGCACTTGCAGCAGCGGCAGTTGTTCTTCGGCACGACGGCGGAATACCTGACCTCCCCTGAGGGGATGCGCTTTATAGACCGCACAGAATTTGCCGCAGAGGGAGTTGAGTTCAATGTTTAGCACCTTGGCAGAGATGTTTCAGTACACATTCCTTGTCCGCGCCGTCGTGGTGGGGGTATTGGTGTCGCTCTGCGCGGCGCTGCTGGGCGTTTCGCTGGTGCTCAAGCGCTATTCCATGATAGGGGATGGGCTGTCCCATGTGGGCTTTGGTTCTTTGGCAATCGCAACGGCAATGAATGCGGCACCGCTGGCGGTAGCCGTGCCGGTAGTGGTGCTGGCGGCGTTTTTGCTCTTGCGCCTGAGTGAGAACAGCAAAATCAAGGGCGATGCCGCCATAGCACTCATCAGCACTTCCGCCCTTGCCATCGGCGTAGCGGTCATCTCGCTCACGACGGGGATGAATACGGACGTCTGTAACTATATGTTCGGTTCCATTCTCGCCATGTCCAAGGCGGATGTAGCGCTGTCCCTAATACTGGGAAGCAGCGTGCTGGTACTCTTCGCACTGTTCTACCACCGGATTTTCGCCGTCACCTTTGATGAGAACTTCGCGAAAGCCACGGGCATAAAGACCGGCTTATACAATATGCTCATCGCCCTGCTGACCGCCGTCACTATCGTCCTCGGGATGCGCATGATGGGCGCGATGCTCATTTCCGCGTTGGTTATCTTCCCGGCACTGACCTCCATGCGCGTCATGAAGAAATTCAAGTCCGTCACCATTTGCTCTGCCGTTGTATCCGTCGTGTGTTTCTTCTGCGGGGTTGTCCTGTCGTACCTGACCAATATGCCCACAGGAGCCAGCGTGGTAATTTTCAACCTCGCTGTGTTCTTGGGGTTCTGGGCAGCGGCAAAACTCCTGCCATCTATGAAAGAAAGGAAGACCGCTCTATGAAAAAGACAATCGCCCTCCTTGCAGCCGCCGTCCTCCTCCTCCTCTGCGCAGCCTGCGGCAGCAGTACCACAAGCGGCGAAGCCGCAACCGTTGCCTCCGGCGAAGTCATTCAGATTTCCGAAAAGCTGTTCTTGGCGCAAGTCAACGACATCTGGCTGAACCAGCAGGACTACATCGGTAAGACCTTGGAATACGAGGGGATGTTCACCATCTTTCACTCGGATTCCACAGGAAAAGACTATGCCTCCGTCTACCGTTCCTCACCGGGCTGCTGCGGTGCGGACGGGCAATGCGGCTTTGAGGTCGCTTGGCCTGCCGGGCAAGAGAAGCCCTGGCCTGCCGAAAACGACTGGGTTGCCGTCAAGGGAACGCTCGGCAACTATGAAGAGGAAGGTTTCCAATACCTTCAAGTCATCTTGGACTCTATGGAGGTCAAAGCGGAGCGGGGCTTGGAGTTTGTGAGCGCCTAAGTAGTTAACCGTTTGCGATTAAATGGGAACAACAGTCTGCCCGCACTTGCAGGCGGCTGTTGTTGTATCTTTAATTATTACCCAATTTTCGACATTATCTTACATTTTGAAACATAAAAGCTGTCTTTCGCTGTTTATTGCTAACGCTGCACTGTCAATTGGATAACGCCCGCTGCAAAAGCGGCAAAGGATTCTCCCCGGGCTTCATGTCTATGGCGATGTGCGGGCGTGGCAGGGAGCGTACACGCACCCTGCCCGGAAGCGCCTTGGAGGCTTTCTCCAAGAAGGTCATGTCGAGGTCGCTGATATAGAGTGCCAGACTGCCGTCATGGGAGCCGACCTCCGTAACATCCCTTGCCGCCGCCAAAGCGCGCACAAGTGCTATGGTAGTCAAGCCCCGCACAGCTTCCGGCGGCTCCCCGAAGCGGTCAATCAGCTCATCAATCACATCGTCCTCGTCCGCCTTGGTGCGGATGGAAGCGATGCGCCTGTACATCGCCAGCCGCTGCTGTACGGAGGAGATATATGTGTCGGGAATGTGCGCGTCAATCGGCAGGTCGACCAAGCACTCCTTGACACTGACCTCCGGCTTCTCCCCCTTTTGCTCCCGGACGGCTTCTGCCAGCATCTCCATATAGAGGTCATAACCCACGGCCTCCATATGTCCGCTCTGGTGCGCACCGAGGATGGAGCCGGCGCCGCGCAGTTCCAAATCGCGCATGGCGATGCGGAAGCCCGAGCCGAATTCCGTGAATTCCCGGATAGCCTCCAAGCGCTTTTGGCTGATTTCCGAAAGCTCCTTGTGCGGCTTATAGGTCAGGTAGGCCGAGGCGCGGCGTGCCGAACGCCCGACGCGCCCGCGGATTTGGTGCAGCTGCGCCAACCCCATGCGGTCGGCATCCTCTATGACGAGTGTATTCACGTTGGGGATATCCACGCCGGTTTCAATGATAGTCGTGCAGACGAGGATATCTATATCTCCCTCCAGTGTGCGCCGCCAGATGTCCGAGAGCGTTTCCTCGTCCATTTGCCCATGGGCGAATTCCACCGTTGCGTCCGGAAGATATGCCTTGATTTGCGCCGCGGTCTTGTCTATGTTCTCCACGCGGTTGTGGAGGTAGTAGACCTGCCCGCTGCGGCGCAGCTCCCGCTGCATGGCCTCTGCGAGCAGCTCCGGGTCATGCTCCGTGACGTAGGTCTGCACCGGGTGGCGGTCCACGGGTGCTTCCTCTATGACTGACATATCCCGAATGTCCGAGAGAGCCATATTGAGTGTGCGCGGAATCGGCGTTGCCGTCAGTGTCAGCACATCCACCTCCGGGAAGCGTTCTTTCAGCTTCTCTTTCTGCGCGACACCAAACCGCTGCTCCTCGTCCACAATAATCAGCCCGAGGTCCCGGAACTCCACGCGCTTACCCAAGAGGGCGTGCGTGCCTACGATAATATCTATATTGCCGCGCTTGAGCTTCTTGAGGATATCCGCCTGCTCCTTGGGAGCCACGAAGCGGGAGAGCATGGCAGGTTCTATCGGAAAGCCCTCAAAACGCCGCCGTATGGTCTGGTAGTGCTGAAAAGCCAAGATGGTCGTCGGCACCAGGAAAGCGCATTGCTTCCCGTCCGCGGCGCACTTGAATGCGGCGCGCAGCGCCACCTCTGTCTTGCCGAATCCCACATCCCCGCACAGGAGCCGGTCCATCGGCACGGGGCGCTCCATATCGGCTTTGATTTCATCTATGCAGCGCAGCTGGTCCTGCGTTTCCTCAAACTCAAACCGCGCCTCAAAGTCATGTTGCATATCAATGTCCGGCGAGAACGGGTAGCCCTTGACGCTGATGCGCTTTGCATAAAGCTCGGACAGCTCCCGGGCGATGTCCTTGACCGCGGACTTGACACGGGCTTGGGTGCGTTTCCACTCCGCGCCGCCCATACGGTTGATCTTCACCGCGCCGCCCTCCGCCGGACCGATGTAGCGGGAGACTTGATCCAACTGCGTCACCGGCACATAGAGGATGTCCCCTTTGGCATAGCGGATTTGGATATAGTCTTTCTCCGCGCCGCCGGCGACCATGGTGTGAATGCCCTCAAAGATACCCACGCCGTTGGCTTTGTGGACCACGTAGTCGCCGGTATGCAGCTCCTCCAGCGAGCGGAACGCATTCTTCGCCGGCCGCTTCCCGTGTCCGGTTACTTGCTTTTGGTGCCTCGAGCCGCTGTAGGTCATCAGCGTCAGGTTCCAAAGCGGGTACTCCGCCCCGGCGGAGAGAGATCCCGGCAGGCAAATGACTACGCCCCTATGAAAGGACATCGGCGGCGCCGGACAGTACATGGCCGGGACGCCGGCACTGACCAAGTCTGCGGCGAGGGACTGCGCTGCCTTTTCCGTCCCGGCGAACACAGCGCATAAGAAATTCTTATTGCGACGCAGGTGTTCCAAGTCCTCCAAGAGCAGCGCAAACAGACCGCCCCAAGGCGAGAGCTGCCGGGCATTGACGCTCAGGAGATCCTTGACGGGTGTATCAAACGTTCCCCGCGGCAGGTGGTCGAGATAGATTACGCCCATCTGCTGCGCTTTGGCGCACACCTCCGCGAAGGTCATCTGGTAGCTGTCCAAGCCGGCGCAGAGGACACCATCCTCCAGTAGACCCTTGAAGTCCGCAAACCACAGCTTTTCGCAGGCGTTGATATGTTCCTTGATGCCTTGGCTCTCCGCGAAGAAGAGCAGGCTGTCTTTCGGGAGGTAAGAGAGGACAGTCGTGTTCTGCGGATAAACCAACGGCAGGTAGCGGTCAATGGAAGCGGGCTCCGCCCCGGCTTCGAGCAGTTCTATATCGCTGCGGATAGAGGCTTTTACCTTTGCGGCTCCCTTTCCGCGCACACCTTTCATGAACGCCTCCAGCTTGCCCGCCAGCGATTGCGCCGACTCCGGAAGGATTTCATTTGCGGGGAGGATGCGCGCCTGCTCTATCGGCTCAAAACGGCGCTGGCTCTCCGTGTCGAAGTAAGCCATGCTGTCAATGCTGTCGCCCCAGAATTCCACGCGCAGCGGGTTCGCCGCCCCAACGGCATAGATGTCCAAGATGCCGCCGCGCACGGCAAACTGCCCCTCCCCGTCCACCATCTCGGCGCGGGTGTAGCCGGAATGAATCAATGATTCCGTGAGCCCCTCCGGCGAGCCGTCGCCGCCGTTGTGCAGTGTAATAGTATGCGCCGCCAGCACCGTGGGCGGGATGGTAAACTGAATCAGTGCTTCCGCTGAGCAGACGGCAATGTCCGCCTTCCCACGACTGAGCTTGTCGAGGGCGGAGAGCCGGGCGTGTTCATACTCCCGGGAGCGGCTTTCGGTCGGGCGGTACGCCAAATCCCGCGCCGGGTAGAGGACGGCTTTTGCCCCGAACTCCAGCAGGTCATCCCGCAAGCGAGTCGCCTGCATTTCGTCGGGCGCCACCAGGACGGCTTGGCGCAAGAGCTGCCCGCACAGTCCCGCCGCCAAATGTGCCTTGTGCAGACCGGACACGCCCAGAATGCCCATCGGCAATCGGCGGGCTTTGATATTCGAGAGCATCTGCTGAAACTCGGCACTCTGCTCCCATACTTTGGTGAAACAGTTCATGGGTTGCCCCTTCGGGTAGGACATACTGTACTTAATCTGTGCTAATATTGCACCGCCCCGCTATTATAGCACATCCGCCGGGAATTTGCAAGCGAAATCAAAATCGCGGAGTAGGGGCTTCGCGAAGCCCCGGGCGGTTCGCGAACCGCCGAGCACCCGCCGGGGCGCAGCCTGCTATAGGGGCTTCGCGAAGCCCCGGGCGGTTCGCGAACCGCCGAGCCTCCGGCCGCGCAGCCTACGATAGGGGCTTCGCGAAGCCCCGGGAGAAAACCTCCTTGACAAGCCTATCGGAACATGGTATAATCGTATACAGATAAGGCAACCGAACATAAAATCATCGAAATGAAGAGGTGTCCAAATTGTTTGTTAGTGTCCTCTTGGGTTTGGTCACGGCAGCGGCTGTACTTGCCCCCGTCCTGAACTACTACTACCGCAACGGCTATGTGTTCATTGACCACGAAACGTTCTACAGCTTGGCGCGGCTGCTCTATGTCCTCATGTGGGTCAACGCCGCCTTTGCCTGCACCTGCCTGGGCGTGTGGATTCATGCCGGCCGGCTGGGAATCGGGATGTGGATAGGCTTCGGCTTCAGCGTACTGTTCACGCTGCTCTTCACTATGGTGAACCTCGTGAGCGGCAAGCTTACATTTAATGAGAACCTGAAGATGGCGGTGCGCCCTTTGCGCTTCAAGTTCATGTCGGGAGCGATGGTGCTGGACCTCGGCACGGGCTATTACGCCGTGGTGTTCGGCACGTCGAAGCGCTCGCAGGGCTATGTGACCTACCGCGTCAAAGGCGAGGAAAAGACTTCGTGGAGTGCCGACGGCGGCGTAAAGCGCATGGGTATCCTGCACTCCTGCCAAATCCCCCGCGAGGAGTTGGAGAACAACAGCTACCAAATCCACGCCATCCGTGTGGCGGAGCGGCTGAGCTACGGCTCGCGCTTCGGCACCGTCCTCCACGGCGATACCTACAGCTTCAAAGGCACCCGCACTTCGGATACACTCACAGCCGTGTCTGTATCCGACTGGCACTTCCGCTACCAAGAGATGGAAAATGCCGTCGCGCAGATGGGCGGCTTCGACCTTCTGCTCACTTTGGGTGACGGCGGCGACTACTTCGTCAACGAGCAGCACGCCGTGAAGCTCCTCGTGAAACCGCTTTCGATTATAACCAAAGGCCAGGTGCCGATTATCTTTACCCGCGGCAACCACGAGGTGCGCGCCGACTTTGACTTCGGCGATTTCTGGCGGAAGCTCGGGTACAAGGACGGCTTCAATTACCGCGTGGAGCGCGGCGGCTACCTCTTCACCGTAATAGACTCCGCTGAGGCTCCGGACGGCCATGACGAATGGGAGCATAAGGGCTGCTATGATATGCTGCCCTACCTGAACAGCGTCCTGGCATGGCTGGAACAACTCGAACCGCGCCCCGACAAGTACAACATTGTCATGGACCACGACGCGAACTTCTCCACGCCCACCGACAGCAAACAAGACCGCTACTTCGCCGCCTTGGAACGTTTGGGGATTCAATTCGGTGTCTCCGGGCACAGCCACAACTTCCGCTTTGACGAAGCCTTGCACGGGCTCTTCCCGAACATCCAGGACGGCGGCCGCTTCATCCGAGCCGGCCACCCCAAAGGTCCCCTGAACGGTTTACTGGATGTTATCACCAAGCCTGTTTATGCCTACCGCGCGTGCAAGATTGAATTCACGCCGAGCGAAATCCGCATTACCGGCACCGACGACCTCGGCAACTCCTTGGGAGAATACAGTGTGAAAAAGTGAGTTTTTGGATTTTTTTTGTTACCATTTGTAATAATTAGCGGCAAGGAATTAAGTTCCCTGCCGCTGTTTGCTGCCGTCAATTAAGCTTATTTACCCGCTCTCATAAAAGCTTCCAATGATACAATGGCTTGTTCTAAAATGGATTGCAATGTACCTTTTCGAACTTCATCGTGCATAGGCACTATGCAAGTATGTTTTCCGTCGGAATACTTTCTGTGACTGCCTTTTTGCGAGACAACCGCAAAGCCGAATGTGCGCAGTCTGCGTATGACTTCCTCCGTGGGCAGAACAGGGTATTTCGAAGGCATCAGAAAGCGACCTCCAGCGTGGTGAAATACGCTGTCTCTGAAAGTTCCGGTTTCTCATTATCCTCATAATACAGTTGAATTGCTTCCTTAAGGTTTTCCATCGCTTCCTCAATGCTTCGACCTTGGGAGGCAACGGAATTATTCAGACACTTCGCCACAAACCAACCATCCTCCGGGATTATCGCAACGGTAAAATGATAAGACATACCGCTTTTCTCCTTTCAGCTGACTCTAGTCTATTATATATTATTCTCAATAAAAAGTCAAGGTCAAGCGGTATTGTCTTCGACATCCTAAAACGCCACACCATATGTGCCGTCATAGCCCGCTTCCGCCGGCAGCGGGGCAGCGGGGGACGGCGTGGACCAACCGTAGGGGTTGCCTTCTGTTCCCCATGTGTAGGGTACGGCGGGTTCGGCTGCCGGGGCTGCGGGGGTCTGTGCAGCTGTGGTATACGGCGTGGTGTCCATGCGCGGGGCACCCGGAACGGTATAACTGATACCCGGCGGGTCTTTCGGGATTTGGATGTCGAGGGAATCGTCGCCGTCTTTCCAGTGGACGGGGCAATAGTCCTTGAAGGCGCGGGTGAAGTCCGGCGTATACCCGCAGTCGGCGCAGCCCTGCTCCTGCACATAGCCGCAGCGTTCGCCTAAGTCCAGCCAGTGCTTGCAGACGCTGTCAGACTCACAGGAGGTAATCCGGCGGTTAATCTCCGGGAACTCGCCGGCGCGGTACATCGGGACATACTGCCGCATAATGCTGATGGTGGAACCGGGGATGTTGCGGTGAATCCAATCCAGCACTTTCATGCTGTCGTTGCGGCAACCCGGCAGCACCAGATGGCGGATGAGCAATCCATGCGCCGTCACGCCGGAGCCGGTGAAGCGGCCGACCTGCCGCTGCATCTCCAAGATGGCCGCAGTGGCTATCCCGTAGTAGTTGGGGGCATCGGAATATTTCTCCGCCAAGTAGTTATCCACATACTTGAAGTCCGGGAGGTAGACATCCACCAAGCCCTCCAGAAGCTCCAAGCCGGCGGGGTTCTCATAGGCGTTGGTATTCCAGACAAAGGGCAGCGGGAAGTGCTGCTTCTTTGCCTCCCGCAGGGCGTCGCGCAGGGTCATAAGGTAGAGCGTGGGACTGACGAGGTCTATGCAGCACGCCCCCTGCCGCTCCAAGCGCCAAAAGAGTTCCACCAGCTGCGGGACGGAGAGCGGTGTGCCGCGGCGCGGCTTGGGTTGGCTGATTTCGTAGTTCTGGCAGAAGACGCATTTCAGGTTGCAGCCGGCAAAGAAGATGGCTCCGGCACCCACCCCCTCGGAGATGGGCGGCTCTTCCCACGGATGGAGCATGGCATTGACGACATGAGCGGTTTTCGGCATAGTATGGCCTCCCGGTGGGGGATTTGGAGGGACGCCCATTCCGGCGTCCCGTACTGTTCCATTTTATGGTGACCCGCTCCTGTTTATGTAAGCCGAAAACAGAAGCTGCCCCGGATTCCGAAACGGCTCACTGCTCCAAGTCGTGTATGAACAGCCCGGAGAGCAGTTTCGGCTCGAACCAAGTGGACTTGGGCGGCATGATGTTTCCGCTGTCGGCGATTCGCATCAGCTCCTCCACTGTGGTGGGGTACATGAGGAACGCGATGCGCATATCCTCTGCACAGCGCCGCTCCAGCTCCTGCCAGCCGCGGATACCGCCGATGAACTCTATGCGCTTGTCGCGGCGCGGGTCTTTCACGCCCAAGATGGGTGCCAAGAGATTCTCTTGCAGGATGCTCACATCTAAGGCACCGACCGGGTCGCGGGGGTCAAAGGTGCCGCGGCGCATACGGCACTTGTGCCACACGCCGTCCAGATACATCCCGAAGAAGTGTCCGGCCTCCGGGATGTAAGGCTGCCCTTTGCCCCCGATGGCTTCCACATCGAAACCGGCGTCCAGGCGGGAGAGGAACTCGGCGCGGCTCTGCCCGTTGAGGTCTTTCACCACGCGGTTGTAGTCCATAATCTTCAGCTGCCCGGCGGGGAAAGCCACGGCCAAGAAGAAGTTAGATTCTGCTTCCGGCGGGATCTGTTGCCCGGCTGCGCGGGCGGCTTCGCGGCGAGCGCTCCCCACACGGTATGCGGAGGCGCAGCGGTGGTGTCCGTCTGCGATATATAAGAACGGCGTTGCGGCAAAAGCGGCGCGCAACTGCTCTATGGTTTGAGCATCGCTTATCGGCCAGATTTGCTGCAAGACACCGCCCTGCGTGAACTCCACCTCGGGCGCGGCTGCACCGGCTTGTTCGTTGAGAATGTCTGCTACGCCCCGGGTATCCCTATATGTAAGGAAAATCGGTCCCGTGTTGGCGTTGCAGGCCGTGACGTGCTTAATGCGGTCGGTCTCTTTCTCGGGGTGGGTCAGCTCGTGCTTCTTGATGATGTTGTCGCGGTAGTCGTCTATCGCGGCGCAACCGACCAGACCGGTCTGGGTGCGTCCCTGCCAAGTCTGGCGGTATATGTAGTAGCAGGGAGAATCATCCTGCCGGAAGATGCCCTCGCCAATCTGCCGCTGTAAAGTCGAAGCGGCACAGGCATAGACCGCCGCATCGTATAAGTCTGTCTCGGGCGGAAGGTCAACCTCGGCTTTGTCTATATGTACAAAGGAGAGGGGCTTGTCGGCGACATAGACCCGCGCCTCTGCGCTGCTCATGGTGTCATAAGGCAAAGCCGCCACCTCTGCGGCAACCTGCGGCTGCGGTCGAATGGCGCGGAAGGGGCGGAATACGGCCATGGAAAGGTTCTCCCGTCGGTAGGATTCGCAGATTTCGGCGGCGGCAGTCCCGCTGCACTAAAGAATATGAGAACTTATTTCAAGAAATACATGAACACCAAGCAACCGTCGCCGATATGCACGGATAGGACGGAACCGGCTTGCATCGTGTACATCTGTTTGAATATATCGAGCGAACGAACCTGTTCCTCTGCGGTCTCGAAGTCCTCCGGCGGGATGGATGTGTGCGCCAGCATACAGATGGAAGTATCAATCTTTGCCGGCTCCTCCAGCAGGAAGTCAATATACTGCCGACGCAGTTCCTGCGCTTTGCCGCGCAGCTTGCGTACCTGCCCCAATATGCCGTCCGTCATGCCAAGTACCGGGCGGATACCCAGCATATTGGCACCCATGGCCTGCACGGAGGTCACGCGCCCCGAGTGCTTCATATAGGTAATCTCACCTAAGAGTGCAGTGGTGCGGACTTTCTTCTTCTTCAGCTCGGCGGCGGCGGCTAAATCCTTGGCAGAAATGCCCTTATCACGCTCCCCGGCGGACCACAGCAGAAGCAGTCCAATCCCGATGCTCATGCTCTCGCTATCTATTACATACACTTCCTCAAACTCTTTCGATGCCTCTACGGCATTCTGATAAGAGCAGGAGATTTTCCCCCCGATGGTAAAATGCACTATCGGTGCGTTCCCATTCTCCGCCTTCAGTCCCCGGAAGAAATCCAGATAGTCCCCTATCGGTACCGCCGATGTCGTCGGGATCTTCTTCGTGCTGTGGTAGTAGTCGAAAATCTGCTCCGGCGTTATCCCTGTCTTGTCTTTGTAACCTGTGCCTTCCATCACAACATACAGTTCAACAAATGGAATCTCGTACTTCAGGCGCAAATCCTCCGGCAGGTCGGCAGGACTGTCGGTGGATATCGTGTAGGGGTAGGGCATGGGGTGTCTCCTTTCTGGGGGTGCCCCGTAGGGGCATTCGTGCCCTGTATGGGCAATCGTGCCCTGTAGGGGCAATTCTCACGCCTCCAGCCAAGCGAACCCAAAGGCCTTGGACCCGCAGTTGAGGCTGATGAGGCAACCGACGGATTCATCTACGATGCGTTCCACATCGCGGAGTTTCTCTTTAGCGAAAGCGACGAGGGGATGGAAGTCCTCATCCGGGAGGTCTTCGGTGCGCAGGACGAAAGCGAAACGCTTGTCCATTTTTTCGAGCGCCGTTTCCAAGGTATCGGTGAGGTATTGGAGGCGGCATTTGTGCAGGGGACCGCGGTAAATCTTGGCAATGTCAATCTTACCGGTTTTGCCGTTCTGGTGAGCGGAGGGTCGGAGTTTGAGGGCGGTGGCACCGATGCCGATGAACTTCGGGACACGGCCGCCGGCGGCGGGGTAATCGAGGTTGGCAAAGATGGCGCTGACGTGGCTCTTGTGGCGCATGGCGGTGATGGTTTCCGCGATTTCAGCGGCGGACTTACCGGCATCGCGCAGACGGGCAGCTTCTATACATAGTATACCCTGCGCCATGGACATTTGCATGGAATCCACAACAAAAACTTTTCCCGGGAATTCTGCGGCGGCGAGTGTGGCATTGCGGTAGGAGGTCGATAATTCGGACGAGAGGGAGATGTGCACCACTGTAAAACCGTCGCCGGTCAGCTTGCGGAAGATGTCCTCATACTCACCGATAGGCCCGGCACTTGTTTTGGCCATCTTGCCTTCGTCCTCCCAGGCATGGAACAGCTCCGTGGGCGTGATGTCGATCATTTCGCGGTAAGTCTTGCCGTTAAGGTTGATATGCAGCGGGATGGTGTAAATGCCGTATTCGGTATCGAGCGGCGGAAGTAGGTCGGCGGTGGAATCGGTTGTGATTTGGATTTTCTCTGACATGATGTTTCTCTTTTCTTAGACTTAAGTAAAATGGTATTCTTCCTCACCCGGAGACGAATCTATGCTCTGCGCAGCCCCAACATCGTACTCGAACAAGGCACGGCAATACAGAAGCGGTCGAACCGTCCTTTGTATATTCTACCACATTCTGCGGAGATTGTCAAGGTCTGCGGTCGCTTTGCGGCAAGAAACCCGAATCGTAACAAATGCTTGCAAAAAAGACAAAGCTGTGCTATAATACTTCATAGGATGGCATGCAGCCGCCGGAATCTGCGTATGGGTGTGACCGAAATGGGTAAAATTGTTGCCGTCGTTAATCAGAAAGGCGGGGTCGGGAAGACGACCACCGCCGTGAATCTCTGCGCCGCCATCGGGCAGGCAGGAAAGCGGGTTCTGCTGTGTGACATTGACCCGCAGGGCAACGCCACGAGCGGTCTCGGCTTACAGAAGAAAGAGCTGCAAAAGTCCAGCTACGAGGTACTGACCGGTTCCGCGACCGTTGCGGAATCCCTGCGGGAGACCGGCTTTGAAAACCTGTACCTCCTACCGGCTTCTATGGACTTGGCGGGGGCGGAGCTGGAGTTGGTGGACCTCCCGCGGCGGGAAGCGCGCCTAAAAGAGGCGTTGAGTCTTGTGCGCGACCAGTTTGATTACATCTTCATGGATTGCCCGCCGGCGCTGGGACTGATTACCGTCAATGCTTTAGCGGCAGCCGACACAATTCTGATTCCGATTCAGTGCGAATACTTCGCGTTGGAGGGCTTGTCACAACTGCTCTCCACCGTGCGCCAGATTAAAAAGCTCTACAACCCGCATATAGATGTAGAGGGCGTGGTACTGACCATGTATGACGGGCGCCTCAACCTCACGCAGAGCGTAGTTGCTGAGGTGAAGCGCTTCTTCCCGCGCCGGGTATACAGCACCGTTATCCCGCGCAACGTGCGCCTGAGCGAGGCACCCTCTTTCGGGCAGCCCGTGCAATACTATGACAATGCCTCCCGCGGCTCGCAAAGCTACAACGACCTCGCGGCGGAGTTCCTGAAGCAGAACGCCATGCAGTAAACCGTTATCTGTGAATTGTGAACAGTAAAGAATCCTGCGGTCAGCCGCAGGATTTTTGCCGTTCACTGATAACTGCTGCTGCTACCGCACGCCGCCGGTGAGGAGCCGCACGCGCTTGCAGGCCTCCGCTTGTCGGACATAGGGGGTGCACAGAGGCGTGGTCACGATAAGCAGGGAGAGCAGCTTCCAGCCGAGAAGGGAGAGCGAGAAGCCCAAGTTCTCCGCGCAGTGACCGTCCATGCGAGCCTGCGAGAGTGCCAAAGCGCTGCGCAGCTTTACTTTCGGCTGCTTGGCGAGAATGGACAGCACCAGCGCATACCGCTCGGCCATGGCGAGATAGAAGCACAGCCCCAAAAGCAGCAAGACCGCACCGCCGCCGACGGCAGCAAAGAACACGCCCATGCCCATACTCTCGGCGGAGGCTTGCAGAATCGTACCGGTGAACAGGAATGCTCCCGGCGCAAAGAACACCGCCGCCCAGAAGAGCTTCAAGACCCATAGGGACAGTACAAAGCGCGCCGCCTTCAACGCCCACTTCGGGCGCAGCCAGAACTTGATGCGTTTGGCTGTGCGCTTCTTTCCTTCTGCGCCGCCGATGAACCACGCTTCGCGGGCGACGCGCAGCGGGGCGCACAGAACCGCAGCCGCCAGTATGCACAGCACAGCGAATACGGCGACAGAGATGCGGTCGGTATGCGCACCCATGAGGGCAGTAACATTTTTGGGGAGTGCGCTCACGGCGGCGGCGCGGGCAGGTTCCAGCAGGAGCGGAAGTGCCCCCGCAAGAAGCGGCATGGCCGTTGCCGCAAGGCTCAGTAAGCCGCCGTCACCCCGGTGGCCTTTGGTGAGTTTCCGGGCACGCTCCCGCAGTTCACGGTTGGAGACACGCAGGTCTTGGCGTTCTTCCTTGGTCATTTGTCAAATCCTCCCATACTATGTTTACCCTTAGTATGGGAGGATTTGGCAAGCTTTATTCAGCTTTAAAGAACCGATACGTATCCACGGCTTTCAGGGCGGCGTCTATATTTTCGAGGGGTATGCCTTTGCCGATTTCCAGATTGAGTTCCAAGCCGCCTTGCGGAAGGTAGAGGTGCTCCACGCATTCGCGCACATGGCCGTCAATCTCCCGGGGGGAAGCAAAGGGGAAGAGCTGGCGGTCTAAGTCTAAGTTGATTGGGATTTTTCCTTTGCATATACGCTCGAGGTTATACAAGCCGTTGGCGCGGAACTGCGGGTTTATTATATTTACACCGCATTCCGCAAGGTCGGGCATAATCTCCCAGATACAGCCGTCGGTGTGCATATACACATACTTTCCGGCGGCGCGGCAGGCGCCGAAGACTTTTTGGAATGCCGGCTTGAGGTACCGGCGCCATTTCTCCGCTCCGATGGCAAGACCGTGCTGCATCCCAAGGTCGTCGCCGAAGTACAGCATCTCCCCGGAGCGGGCAATGTAGGCAGGGAGGTTAAGGAGGTTGTATTCCAGTACTTTGTCTATGAGCATTTGCAGCTCGGGCGGCTCCTCCGCGAAGTCCAGCATGGCTTCCTCAAAGCCGCGCAGATCCAAGAGGCGCAGGTACATAAAACCGTGCGGGAAACGGCCGTCCCGATTGGGCGGGATGCGCATGAGGCGCACGGATTCCCGCGTCGGAAGCGGATGCCCGGTGACATATGCCTCCTGCCCCTCTGTCGTATTTGACCAGACACAACCCCACTCGTCGGTATATGTCCCGACATGGTAGGTTTCACTATGGTACTGCGGGTGGGCAGTGTCGGCGGGCGGCTTCGGCGCAATCTCGGGATAGCGGCGGCAAATGCGGGCCAGTTCCTCGCCGTGTTCCAGCCACGCTGCCGGCAGAATACTGACGGATACGGGCAATTGTTTTGGGTACTGCCATAGCATGGCTTGCATTCTCAGGTTGGGCATAGGCTTGTCCTTTCTTATAAGTTTTGTTTCTGCAGCGCAAGTGCCAAAAAAGCGTTCCCTTATTCTACCACACAAACAAGTCTTTTGCAAGCGCTTTCTGCGTTATCCGTTCACCGCCCAAGGAAATCCGCAATCCCGTCCGCCGTAGCGACGGCGAAAGCATCCTGCACGGCGCTGTCACGGCAGGCGGCGGTCTCAGCGGCGTTGCTGATGTGGCCGTATTCAATCAGAACGGAAGGGCATTCCTCCACACGTGTCACACGGAAGGGATAGAAGCGTGTTCCCAAGTCGCGCACATCGCTTTGGTTCGGGTATACCGTATTCCGATAGACAGCCATGAGGCGGGCGTGGATGGCACTCGCCAACGGCTCGGAGGTTGCACGGTAGTAGTACGCCGTCGTACCCTGCACAGCGGGCGATTCATTGCTGTCGTGGTGGATACTGATATATACATCCGGGTTGAGTTTGCGCAGCATGGCAACGCGGTCTGCCAGGAGCGGCTCGCTGTTGTCGTCCCGCGTGAGGTAGACTTCCGCACCCCGCGCCCGAAGGACATTCGCTGTCTTCTGCGCCAACAGCAGGTTCAGATCCGCCTCATACTTGAGCGTGCTTTCCGTTGTGTTGCCGATAGCACCGACATCCTTGCCGCCGTGCCCGGGATCCAAGAGGATGACCGCCCCTTGGAGTGTCTGCGGCGGGCGGTGCTTGATGCGCAAGATAAGCGTTGTGCCATCCCAGTAGGCGGACCAGCCCCAGAAGTACCCCGCCTTTGCGCAGTGCAGGGTCAGGGTGGCGATGTGCGCCGCCTTGTCATAGGACCAAGCGGCTTTGTCTAACACGCCGCCGGCGGTTTGGATCTCGCCCTGCGGGGCTTGCGTATAGAAGAACGTAACCGACAAGCCCGCCACCGTGCAGCCGTTTTGCACATAGAAGGCTGCGTTGTTCTGCGTGCGGTAGCTCTGCCCGCCCATATCTATATTGAAGGGCAGGCAGCGATCCATTTGGAAGCGCATCTCCAGCTCGTTCTCCCGAAGCGCCGCCGTTGCCGTAAGCTGCGAGAGTTGCAGCACATCCCCATCCAGAAGCTGCACATCCTCCGCGCTCACGCGCCGCCCCGAAGCAAGGTGGTAATAGCTGTCCTCCCCAATCATGGAATAGCCGGCAAGGTAATCCACCGTACCTTTCGGCAGGGGGCTGTAGTGCGGGTTGGAGGCATCGTCCAGTATCACGGGGCGCGTGTGGGCATAGTCGGCAGTGACCGTCACGATTTTGGCACTGCCGCCACCGGGCATGGCTCCCTGCGCCAAAACCGTGACAGAGGCGCCCTCCATGCGCTCTTTCTCCTTGCCCAAGACAGCGGTATAGCGGATAGAACCGAGCTTTTGCGCTTTCTCTGCGGAAGCGGGCAGCGGGAACACGCCCGTATAGGTGACGAAGCCGCTCTCCCACTTGCCGCCGGATTCTTTCTGGAAGCCCTCGGCGGCGGTTAGTTCTATCTGCACTCCCGCAAGTTCCGCCGTGACCGCCGCGCCTTCGAGCGCATAGGCGTAGACATACAAATCCATGCCGCCGGCGGTGGACACCTCCCCCACCGGCTCCGACCCGGAAAGGAGTGTCTTCGTGTACTCCACCTCATACGTAATCTCTGCCCCGCGGTGGGTGATGGTGAATATATTCTTCCCCGGATTCAGCGCATACTCTGCGGAGAACGCTCCCCCCTCCGGCACATCGATCTTTTTCCCGTTGATTTCCAGCGGGAAGCGCGGGCTGGCGGCACCTTCCAATACAAACGAAGGCTTATTCGTCTTCATGTTCGTTTCGTCCAAAGCGGGGCGGCGCATGGTCAGGCGGCGGGTAGCGTCAGAGGGTGTCAGCTTCCCCGCCAGGAAGTCCGTCCAGAGCTTCGCGGCTTTGCTGTCCTTGATTTCCTTCTTCGGCTCCTGGAGGCAGAGGTCCGCGCCGCCCAATTCGCCGGCGGCTGTCAGGAGTGCAAGTGTCTCGTCCAGAGAGCCGGTCTGTATGTAAGTATCCGTATCCAAGTACCAAGTCACGGGTACATCCGCGCTTGTTTCCTTCGCCCAACGGGCGGCATCATTGCCGCCGGGGTTGTCTGCCGTCAGCAGGAGCTTTGCCGTGGGCTGTTCCGCCAGAATCGCTTTGACTGCCGCAATGGCTTCGCGATAAGAATCCTCCCGAATCTGCGAGGCGCGGAAGCTGTAGTATATCGGCAATGCTCCCGCCTGCTCCGTGAGCGTCTGTGCCAGACGGCGCAGCACCGCTTCTGTCACACCGGGACTGTCCGCGACAATGATTGCGGCGTATTTCTTCTCCAGCAAGCTTTCCGGGACGGCGGCGAGGTCATCAGTCCCGGGCGTAATGCGCAAAAGCTTCACGGCCTTGCCGGGTTTATTATTAATCGTCGGCAGGAACACAAGCGCTTGTTCCTCGAAATAAGTCAGGTTCGGTGCGGCACTGACGGCTGCTTGGTTCTTATGCCGCAGCAATATCCCAAACGCCGCAACCGCCAGCAGCAGAAAGACAGTTGCCGCAATCAGCAACCGTTTTTGTTGGGGGTGTTTCTTTGGCCGGTGATGCATCTTCGGTGTGTTCTCCCCTTAGTGTGTTCTCCCCTTTGGCGGTATAAAAGGGTGGCTGTGTTCCTCCACCTCGGGGGCGCCGCCCCCAAACCCCCGCCCGGGGGCGCGTCCCGCGGCGCCCCCGGGACCCCCCGCGGCCGGGGAGGACCCCGGACACCCTTGCAGACTTGCCCGCTTGGATGGATAATTCACCTTATGTCCTGTAGGGCGAATTTTCCATAGGCGCTGCTCGGTTCCTTTCGGTAGGTTGGGGGCAGGGTTTCGGTTTTCTGTATAGGTTGGATGCAGAATTCTTGCTTCTTGCCTCCTGCCTCTTGCATCTTGTTTTGTGCATATTGACGATAACGCCGGCGTATTATGCTTGAACAATCGTGAATTTGACAAGGTGGGATGTGGAATTCTTGCTTCTTGCTTCCTGCTTCTTGTATCTTGCGTCCTGCCTCTTGTTACCTTAGCGCATTCTCCAGGTTTTCCATCTCTGCGCTTTGGGCGGCGGTCAGGTTTTCCCCGCAGACCGAGGCATAGCTGTAGAGCGCAAAACCCTGATAGGTGCGCAGCTTCTGTATCTCCTGCGCCTGCCGACCGAGGATGTCTTGGTGCTTCTGCCACTCGTCGGCGGCTTCCCCTGCATTCGGGTCGCCGACCCCCGCTTTGTAGGGCGCTAAACCCGCTATGAGCCGCAAACCGCTGTGCTGCGGCAGCGCCGCCCACGCCTTGGCTGTCTTGGCAAATGGAAAAGTCGGATGCTCGAATCCGAAGTACAGCTGCGGTATCAGCCAGTCGCAGTAGCCCGGTGTCGCCGCCCAGACCGCGACATCCGCATACATCTCCGTGCGGTTCTTTTCTATGTTTGCCGCAGGGCTGATGCTCACAATGGCACCGGGTTTGGCGGCCTTCGTGCGGTTGTATAAGCCGGACACAAAGCTGTCCACCACCGACCGCCGCCAGTCCGCAAGGGAAAGTGTTCCGCCGGACTTCTTGTATGCCTCATACTCGGGTTTGTCAAACGCGGCATCGGTTGTAGGATAGAAATAGTCGTCAATGTGTATCCCGTCCACGGCGTATCCCTTGAGGATTTCCTCCACGGTATCATATATCATGGTATGGACGGCGGGTAGCGCCGGGTTCCAGTAGTAACCGCCTGCCGCCTCACGGACATAGGCATCTTTCTTCGCCAGATGCTCCAAGGCGGGATTGGAGAGTGCCAGTTTGTCTTTCTCCGCCAACCAGATGCGGAAAGGGTTCAGCCACGCATGGACAGCCAAGCCGTTCTTGTGCCCCGCATCCACAAGAATGGCCAGCGGGTCATAGCCCGGGTCTTTGCCTTGCGTCCCGGTCAGAATGTGCGACCACGGCGCCAGTTTGGAAGGGTATATGGCATCGCTGAACGGCCGCACCTGAATGAACACATCCGTCAAACCCATTGCGGCCATGCGCACAAAGGCTGCCTCGTACTTCTCTTTGAATGCTTTCCCCGAAATGCCGGGCGCAGGTTGCTTCAGATCCACATAGGAGAGCCAGACAGCGCGTACAGGGTTTAAGTTTGCCTTGGCGGCAGTGTCCTGCGTTTCGGCCGAGGTGACAGCAGGCGGGGCGCTTGTTTCGGCCGCTTCTTTCGGGCGCAGGACAACCACAGCCGCCCCCAACAGCAACAAAGGTATCAAGAAGCAAACCACTTTCCGCCGCATAGCCATCCTCCGTTTCATTCTACACATTATAGCAAAACGGCGGGAATAATGCAAGCTGTTCTTTGTGAATTTTCTGTCGGGCGGTGCGCATCGGATTCGTACAGCAAATTATAATTCGGATGATGTATATTTCCCATTTGTTTTGTGTGCATTTCATGAAAAAACAGAATCTTTATATGTACACGATAGCAAATATATGTTATAATTATTACACTCCTGATTGGGACTATTAAATATCCGGAGGAATTCAAATTATGAGCAAACGTATCCTCAGCGCCATCCTCGCCGTTGCCCTCGTGTTCGGCACCCTCTCCTGCGTGTTCTCCGTGAACGCATCCGCCTTTGACATCAACAACTTCCTCTCCGGCGACGAGCAGGCTATCGTCGCAGAAATGCAGAGCGTTACCGACAGCCTCGGCAACCTCTCGGCCTCCCAGCGCAGAATCGTCAAGCAAGCCCTCAGTGATACCGTTCTCGTCGCGGCGAAAGCCGTCCTCCTCGGTGTTGGTACCATCTACCTTGACCAAATGACCGGCGGTCTCTTGGGCTCCGCGCTCTTCCTCAAATCCGGCAAGGTGCTCAATCCCTCCAATCCGCTGCCGACAGAGCTGTATCCCTACGTTGACCTCCAAAACGGCGGTCTCTCCGCAGCAGGTGTCGCCCTCATCAACGGAGAAATCAACCAGCTCCTCGCCGACCCGGCTGCCTTTAAGGCCGACAACGACATCAAAGACATCCTGCAGGAAACCTACTCCAACAACTTCTCTTGGTGGGCTACCCTTATCCTTGACAGCGCGAGCTTCTTCCTGGGCTGGCTTGCTGTGGACATCCTTGTTAACTACGGCAGCACTTACCTCGCTGCCCTCCGCAGCCAAGTTGGCGCCGATGCCCCGCAGGTTGCCGTGAATTTCCTGGATGGCCTCTTGGCGCTTCTCCTTGCGTAATCTTTCGTCTATAGGGCGGGGCTTCGCGAAGCCCCGATGCCGCCGCCGGCTACGCGTAGCCGGCGGTTCTTTTATATGACTTGTTACGCGTAATGGGCGGATGGCGGTTCGCGAACCGCGGGGGGCTTCGCGAAGCCCCGATGCCGCCGCCGGCTACGCGTAATCGGTCATCCTTTCAGGCAACTTTTTACGCGTAGCCAGCAGATTCGGCGGTTCGCGAACCGCCGGGGGCGTCGCGAAGCCCCCACGCCGCCGCCGACACTTGCATTATCCGCAACTTTGGTGTATAATAATCGGTAGTCAGAAAAGGAGGGAACAGCCATGCGGAAAGACTATCCCCAAAAGTACAACTTCACCTACAATGGATTGGCCAAAGGGCCGATGGATTCCGTGCCGATTGGCAACGGCGAACTGGGTGCAAATGTCTGGCTCACGGAGGAGGGATTGCATATCCTCACGAGCCGGATTGACGCGCTGTCAGATATGCATACGATTCTGAAGACCGCGCATCTTTTGGTGCGCTTTCTGCCGGGCGAGATGTTCCGGGCACACAGTCCCGCGGTGCAGCTTCACTTGGAGGACGGCACATTGCTTGTGTCGGCGGGTGCGGAGTGGCTGAAGGTCTATGCGGATGCCAACTACCCGGTGTACCGCTTACGGGCGAATGTCAGCTTTGTGGTGGATTTGATAAACCACCGCAAGGAGGAGCGCGTCCTGCTGCCGGGCGACAACGAGAACAGCTCCAACATCCCGCCGGAGCAGTTCGAGCAGATTGTATCGGCGGATGTATCCTACAAGGCCGACGAGCGCACTTATGGGCAGTACCACCGCAACGAGCGGTCCATCTATGACTTCACCATGTGGTACCAGCACTTGGAAGATTTCCCGGGAAAAGAAGATCCGCTGTTGAACAATACGTTCGGCGTATTGGTACGCCAAAGGCGTATGAACGCTGCGGATGTGTACAGCCACTGCGTGCAGTGCGCCGACGTGCAGACCTACCTGGATGAGATAAAGGCAATCGCCGACAAAGACAAAGGCGAGGACTATCCCGCTCATGCCGCATGGTGGAAAGCGCAATGGGAGAAAAGCTACATAGACCTGTGGACGGACGGCGGCGACCCAAAGCTCGCCCGGGAGGCGTTCACCGTGGCGCGGGGGTATACCCTCCAGCGGTATATGAACCTCTGCGCCGGACGCGGGCGTTTGCCCATCAAGTTCAACGGCTCCATCTTCACTATGGAACCGGATCACACGAGCGTCAAACCCGACTTCGACTACCGCCGCTGGGGCGCGGAGTACTGGTTCCAGAATACAAGACTGGTGTATTGGAACGCCATGCTCGCCGGGGATTATGAGATATGCTATCCGTTCTTTAAGATGTATAAGGATATGCTCCCGCTCTGCGAATATCGCTCATTGGTGTATTTCGGGCACAAGGGCTGCCACATCCCTGAGACCGTATCTGCTTTCGGCACACAGCGCAACTGTGAGTTCTCCGGCTACAGCAATCGGAAAGGCGAGGACGGCCGCCTGCCCATCCCGCAGCAGCACGCGAACCCCTACGTCCGCTGGCACTACAACGGGATGCTGGAGCTTTCCTATATGGCGCTTTGGTTTTATAATGCCGCGAAGGATGAGGTGTTCCGCTCGGAGATACTGGTACCGCTGGTTTTTTTCTGCCTGACTTTCTTCCGGCAGCACTTTGAGGTGTGGGACGGCAAGCTGCGCCTCTTCCCGGTGTCCTCCTTGGAGACCTACCAGAGCTGCTGCGATGACACGCCGGACATCTGCGGCTTACAGGCCGTCTGCGAGGGTGTGCTGTCCCTCACACAGCGCCCCGACGATGCCGAAGAAGAGGCACTGCGTGCCTTAGTGCAAGAGATACAGCCGCTCATCCCCGACCTCCCCCTGCGGGAAAAGGACGGAGAGATACTGATAGATGCATTCCGCGCAAGCAGTGACGGCCGCACCCGCCGCAACTGCGAGAACCCGGAGCTGTATGCCGTCTTCCCCTTCTTCCGCCACACGCTGACCAAAGGCGACTGCGCCCTTGCACTGCGCACATTCCGCCGCCGCATAGAGAAGCAGCAACCCGGCTGGCAGACAGACGGCGCCCAAGCCGCCCTCTTAGGCTTGGCGGAAGAGACGTGGGAGATCCTCGTCAAGCGTTTCGGCACGTGGAACAAAGACTGCGCCTTCCCGGCATTCTGGGGTCCGAACTACGACTACACCCCCGACCAAGACCACGGCACAGCGGCCTCCATAGCGCTCATCTTAGCATTGGTGCAGCCCGACGGCGAAAGCAACCGACTCTTCCCGGCATGGGATGAGCGGATGAAGTGTGCGTTTCGGTTGGCGATGGGGGAAGCAGCAGACAGTGAACAGTGAACAGGTGCGGGGATTGTGTCCGGCTATTTGTATAGCTTACGCTTCGGCAGAAACCGCAGACGGAACACAGGAACAAAGAATCGCAAGCGATCCTTCAGGGAGAGGTTGCTCTTCCCCTCTTTGCGCGGCTGTTGGCGCAGCGGCACTTCGATGATTTGCGCACCGGACCGGTCAAAGAGCAGATTGAGTTCTATACAAAAACTCATGAATGGTTCGTGCAAATCAAAGTGTATATATGGTTCTACCGGAAAAACACAAAGCAGATGGAGCGGATCCGTCTGTTTCGAGTGGTATAGAATCCGCACCATCTTGGCAAAAGCGGCATCGCGGAAACGGATGAACTTCGATTTGCCAGGATCCGGGTACCCGCCCGGCATATAGCAGGAGATATTGATAACCGCCGCCGGGTGTTCTTTTGCCAACTGTATCATATGCGCACCAAGCTTTGGTTCCGCCTCCCGGTCGGCTGTCCAGAAGACGGCATGGGAGCAATCGGTCTGCGCAGTAACCAACTCCTGCAACTCTTGCCCAAAATGCCGGCCGATTTCCGGATAAATCACAACAGGAATAGGCAGATTCGAAGCGGCTAACTTTTTTGCTGTTTCCTGACAACCGGGCGATGCTCTGTCCGATAAAAAAAGCAGGATTCTCGCTACATCCGTCGGTGAGCAATGTTGCTCAAACTCCAGAACGGTTTCTTCCAGCAAACGTGTTTCATTATGGCAGCCAATAACAAGAGCTGCTTTTGAAAATGGTCTTATTTCAGGCATAACAGACGTTCAATTCCTTTCGTATCAAGCGGCTGCTCTTACGCCCATACCACAGATAGTCGCGGGCATAGTCCGCCAAAGCCGGCTGTTCGCTGCGCGGCTCGTACCGCACAATTGTTTGTGTTTTGAGAAGTCGGACTGCGTTCCCGGTCAGCAAGGAGCGGAAGTATGCCGGAAAAGCGAAGGCATATACTTCCTCCTCCGCTTGCGGTTGGGGCAAATGGATGCTCGCCGCTTGGTAGCGAATAAGCTCCTGCAGGAGGGCTTCATCCAATTTGTACCTGCGCAGAAACTGCGGCAACTCTGCGTAAAACCGCTCCGCTTCAAAAGCGGCAAGCAGGAACAGAGCTTCCCCCAACGGCCAGCAGATTTCGCCGAATTTAGGGTCGTGCCATACCATGCACTCCCCTTTGCCTTTTGCAACAGCAGCATACCGCTTTGTTAAGAAAGCAACCAAATCGTGCAGCAAAGTGCCGGGAGCCGACTTGGCGTCCTCTGTCAGGTTACCGTACATCTCCTCATATGCAACGCCTTGCTCCCAATGGATATATACCGCGATATTCGTCATCAGCCCATAGCAATGGAATGCCTGCACCGCATTGGCAAACACAAAAGCCTCCGCCCAATCGGTGACGGACATTGTTTTTGTGGCGCATAGGATGGTAGATTTCTCCGGAATCTCCTCCATGTCGCCGGGACTGCTGTGGCGCTGGATTTGCCGCAATTCAGCCGCTTGAATGCCGTGCCGACGAATGTAGTCAGGCTGCGCCATTTCGGAATTCGGCAGCAGTTCGCAGGAGTACACCTCTATCGGTCCGCGCAGTCCGGCGGACAGCAGCGCCCCCATCCCTTTTCGGAAAGAGTCCAAAGTCTCGCCCGGCAGACCGAGTATTAGCTCCGAGCAGACCGGTATGCCTTGGGTATTATATGCGGAGATTAGCTCTGCATAGCTGTTCAGCGGCATATTGCTCCGGCAGATACGCTGCAAGGCTTCCGGGTTGAGCGTTTGAAAAGAAACCACGGCTCCGTTGGTCAGACCGCTGTCGTTGAGTTTTTTGGTGATGTGCAGAACCGTTTCACTGCTGTCCTTGGCAAGGCAGACACTGAACTTCTCCGGGTAGCCGCACCGCGACTTGCAGGCGATGATGTAATCCACAATCTCCTCATCGCGGGGAAAGATGCCGAAGTTGGCGTCCGCGCAAAAGACAAACGAAATGCGGTGCGCAGCCGCCCAGTCTATCTCCGCTTGGATGCGCTCCATGGGAAACCGCGTAAGCTTCTGCCGCTCGGTACCCCAATCGCAATAGCTGCACTGATAGGGGCAGCCGCGGTTGGTTTCCAGGGTCATGCTGAAATTCAGCGCCGGGTAGGTATCAAACAGAGCATCCAAGTATCCCTTTAGATAGGGCGAGGGGTAGTCTTGGGAGGGATAGGCTTGCAGCGGTGTGTGCAATACCGCTGCCCCCGTGCCGCGATAGGAGCATCCCGGCACTTCGGACAGCGGCCGACCGCTGAGCAAGGCAAGGAGCAGTTCGGCAAACGACACTTCCCCCGCCCCGCGCAGCAGGATGTCGGCAAACGGCAGTTCCTCCAAAACCGTCCCGCCGTCATTCGGGATCTGGTGCCCGCCGAACACGATGATACACGCCGGGTGCAGACGCTTCACCGCAGCGGCGAGGGCTTTGTGGTACTCATAGTTCCAGACGTAGTTGGAGAAAGCAACCAGATACGGCTCCTGTATGGCGGCGGCTGCCTCCCGGATGGGTGTACGCAGAATCTGGAACGGCTCCAAAATGTATTCCGCCTGAATGATTGGATTCTGCCAAGCATACGCCGCTAGGCACCCGACCGCATAGGGCAGGTGGATGTCGTTCTTCCCAAAAAGAGGGGAGGCTTGGATGAGATACACACGCTTCACTTTACTGTCCTCCGCAGGGGTTTCAGCTCCGGGTATTTCCGCTCGGGGTATGTGGCAAAGCGCCACAGGGTTTTCTTGGCAGCGCCTGCCAGGTCATCACGGATGCGGTCGAGGATTTTCTTTTCCACAGGCAAAAGCAGCAGCCAAGCGATGCTTAGCAGTACGGCTATGATACAGACATTCTGCACAATGGAGAGCCCGAAGATGCCGTGGGTTTCTGCGGTATGATAAGATCCGGTCCGGTAGCGGTAATTGTCGCTGAAGAAGCGCGGAATTGCGTAGCTGCAAGCAGCAACAGCACACCCCGTGCCCGGTTTGTACTTGCGGGAGAGCATCACCGCAACACAAATCATAAACCCCAGCAGCCATGCGAAGCCCTCAACAACCTGTATGGGGAAAACCTCAGCCTTTACCATTTCGTTGTAAACGCCGCCCTCCCATGGGATGCCTTGGCAGCAGCCTTGGTCTGCACAAATGAAAAACTTGAAAAAGGACATCATGAGTACCATGTATGCCCCGGCAATGTCAAAATACAGCAACCGGTTTTTCTTTACTAGAAGAAATGGGACAATCGTAAAGAGTGCGATTCCAATTGTACCTAAAAAACCGCTCCAGAGCGCCCATGTCATGACTTCTTCTGATCCGCGGGCTGTTCCCAATCTCATGACGAAAGCGGATTGATTATACGCAGCCACAACGATAGACCCGCACACACAAACCAGCACCGCCAACAAAACATTCGCACGCTGCCGGTTATCCTCCGCGGGCAGGAGGCGAAGTTTCCGCACGGCAGGTTTCGTTACCCACCTTTCGACCGCTAATGTTGCCCAAGCAATAAAAAGAACAGCATTCCGGCGCAGCAGATACAACTCCGCCTGCGCGGGAGAAAGCGGTTTGCCCTGCGAGGCGGTTTTTTCTCTCTCCTTGACCAAAGCTATGGCATTGTAGTACTGCGGTTTGCCGTTGTGCTCGCTTAGGTTTTGCGCGGCCGAGGGTAGGTGCAGTTTCAGAAAATCCATGACCGGCCGATGCGTCGGCGGCGCTTGGAGTCTTGTATTCATCCGGCGCGAACGCACGGCAAAGAAGAACACCGTAGCCGAAACAATAAAAGTTACAACCAGCATAAAATCCGAGCCGGAACCAATACTTTCCTTTACCGTTTCTAACCATGCAACTGAACTGATCCATCCTGGCATTGTCCGGGAACACTCCTTTCCAAGCTTGCTTATTACCATTATACCATGTGCTTACGCATTTGTCAAGTCAGCGGCTTATGAAAAACAAGTGCGCAGCGCTTTTTCTTAACCGTTCGTTAGGCAGTTCTTGACAAACAGCTCCGGAAAACGTATAATTATACATAAGCGCCAAGTCTTGAAAATGTATATCCCGATGGGAGGGCATTCTGCTTGAAAATGAAACCGAATCTGTCCCTGCTGCCGAGCAGTTGGACTGAGGCGGTTCGCGAACCGCCCACCAGGGGCTTCGCGAAGCCCCCACCCCACCCACCCGCTACGCGTAACCCGCCGCCCGTTGGGATTTCTTGTT
>JAISUW010000029.1 GCA_031271865.1 Oscillospiraceae bacterium | reverse complement strand
GGTTATTATGCCCCGTAGGGGCACCCAAGCCCCGTAGGGGCTTACCGCACCCCGGTAATATGCAGAGGCCGCATCTCTGCAAAGCTATAGGTGCCCAAAGGACGGGAGCGCGAATCCAGAGAGTGTGTCGTAATCCCGACAGTAAACAGGTTATTGCTTCCCACCGGTCTGCCCAAGTCCGTCACAACCAGAGAATGTGAGAAACGGTCATTCCCTTGGAAGCGAAGCTGCACAATGTCGCCTTTCTCAACGTCTTTCAAGGCAATGGGGACAGCCATTGGGCCGTTCCCGGTTTTATTGGAAATCAAAAACTCGTGGAGTGCCTCCACACCGCTCCAAGCGGGGGCGCGATTGTCGAGGTTTTTATAGTACCAGCCATAGTCGCTGTCTATGTTAAAAGAAGCACCTCCTGCATACAGCACTTGGGATGTAAAATTTGTGCAGTCGCCGCCCATCGTTTCAAAATCGCCCCATTCCGGGTTACGGTCAAAGGCCCATTTGCGGGCATATTGGACGGCCGACTCGCGGTCGTACTCTTTCGCAGGTTGAATAGCCATATGTAAATGCCCCTTTTCTCAAATATGATACTGTAATATCATATGAAAAGCGGGGCGGTTTGGTGTTAAATATAAATGCAGCTATTGCTTATCGGTATTATGCAAGGCGGTATAGACAGCTTTGGCAGCGGCTGCGTTCATTCCTTCGCAGGCGGCGAGGGTACTTTCGTCTGCGCTTTGGATGGCTTCCAGCGTACGGAAAAAATGCAGCAATGCTGCCGCACGCTTCGGTCCGATGCCGGGAATGCTCTCCAACGCAGAGGTAAAGGTATTCTTCTCGTGCCTCTTACGGTGATAGGCGATCGCAAAGCGGTGTACCTCATCCTGCATTTGCGTCACTAAGCTAAACGCCGCTTTCATCGGGGAGAGGGAAAGCTCACCGCCGTCCGCCGCTATGGCCCGCGTGCGGTGTTTCGAGTCCTTCACCATCCCGAATACAGGCACATCATGGAAAGAAGATGGAGCATTGCTCCTATCTTCACTGCATTGCAGCATTTTGAGCACAGCATGAACCTGCCCCTTTCCGCCGTCCAATAGAATGAGATCCGGCAAGCGAGCAAAGCCCTGTGTTTCTCCTGCGGCGGATTTGCTGTCGTACTCCTTTACTCGCCGCGAAATCACTTCCGAGAGGGAGGCATAGTCATCCTGCCCAACAAATGATTTTACTGCGAACTTCCGGTAAGCGGATTTCAGCGGTTTTCCGTCTTCGAAGACCACCATGCCGGCGACATTATCCGCGCCGCCGGTGTGGGAGATATCGTAGGCCTCGATATACAACGGCGGTGTCGGCAACCCAAGCAAAGTTTGGAGTTCCTCCAGTGCTTTCGTTTCTTTTCGACCGCGTCCTGCTTTGCGGGAGAGCTGTTCCAAGGCGTTGGTCTTTGCCAGTTCCACAAGGCGGGCGGCTTCCCCTTTCTGCGGGGTGGTGATAAGTACTTTTTTACCGCGTTTAGCGGAGAGCCATTCCTCCAAGACAGCCTTATCGTCCGTTGCGCCGTCCAAAATAATGCGTGGGGCAGGTAGCTCCTCGGCATCATTGTAGTAAGCTGTCAGTATTTCAGAGCGTAGCGCTGCCAAAGCAGAAGCAGTATCCGTTGGTACACTACCCTCCTCTTCTTCCAAAACGGAGGAACCTTCCAGAAACCAATGCTTCTTCTCTGCCAAGCGGCTATCCGCAAAGCGAAGCAACGCACAGCAAGTCAGCTTCCCATCCGTACAGACAGCAAACACATCCGCCTCCGCAATACCGAGCGACATGACGGACTGCTTTTCGCGGGCATTCTCTATGGATTTAATGCGGTCGCGCAGCTTTGCGGCGGTTTCAAAGTCCAGGTTATCGGCAGCTTTCTCCATTTGCCGGCGCAGGTCACTAAGGCCGGAATTTGCCCCCTTGAGCAAGAAGCGTACGGCATCCCGCACAGTCTTCTGGTAGTCGGCTTTGGTGACCTTTCCTGCACAGGGCGCCGTGCATTGCTTTATATAGTATTGCAGGCAGGGGCGTGTCTTGGCGGCACTCGCCGCAGTCCCCGCTTCCGACGACTCATAGAAAGTACGGTTGCAGGTCGGCAGCATGAAGGCGGAGAGCGCCTCCTCCACCGCTTGCTTTACCGAATAGTACTGCGTATACGGTCCGTAGTAGTCGGCCTCGTCGTTGCGCTTTTGCAGGGCAAAGCTAAGCCGGGGCCAGTCGCCTTTCGTGACTTTAATCCATTTGTATCCCTTATCATCTTTGAGGAGGATGTTGTACTTCGGCGCATTTTGCTTGATGAGCGAACACTCCAGCACCAGAGCCTCAAACTCGGAACCCACCACGATATAGTCAAAGTCACGGATATGCCCGACCATGGCGCGGACTTTCGGCAACTGCCGATCCAAGCCGATAAAGTATTGACTGACGCGGTTCTTGAGCGACTTTGCCTTGCCGATGTATATGACACAGCCGTCGGCATCTTTCATGAGATAGACACCCGGCGCGGTGGGCAGTGCCGTTGCTTTCTGCCGCAGGTCGGCGATTGTATTCTCAGCTTGTTGTGTATACTGCACAGCGAACCTCATAATCAAACTGTTATCAAGCCGTATTTATTTGCTGTCAACTGTTTACTGCCAACTGATCCAGCCCCGCCAGGAACGGCAGCCAGAATGCATCCATATAGTCATTGTTGACAAACATACCGCAGGGGGTAGGGTGGTCGCCGCTTTGGATGGGCATATTGTACCAACGCCCCGGAGTAAGGGAGGCAAACTGTGCCGTTGTGATGTCTTCTGTGGGCCAGTCTGTCTGCTTGGCGTTGAAAGGCGCCAAGGCGGATATGGCATTGACCAAGCCGTCGTTTGCCTGCCACTTCTCATCTACTGTTATGGTACCTGCGACGGTTTCAACCTCCGTACCCTCATAGGAACCGATAAGCGCTGCCAACAAGTCTAAGCCCGGGAGTTTAGCGGCGTCCGTCAGGATGCGTTTATTCTCCAAGATGGATTGCGTGGTTGCGTCAAAAGCATAGGCGAAGTAGTAGATGTTGCTCTGTGTGTGCAGGGAAGCGTTGCGCGCAGCGGAGTTGGCTATCCGGCAGTCATAGAAAGCCGTATCCTCCGTTGCGGCGGCTTTGATAACCTCTGCGATATTCAGACCCATATACTTGATATTCAGTGCCTCTATCCCCTTGAGGAGGAGAGAGCCGGTGAAAGTGTTCGTGAAAGCACGCGCACCAAGACCGACAATTTCTGCAAGGTCCAGCAACTCCATGGCGGAGGAGCCGTTGTTCGGAGAGCAAAGGGTGGTGACAGATTGAATCCAATCCGCTTTGCCGCCCTTAAAAAGCGGACTGACTGCCTTGCCGGAGGCGGCGCGCTCTGCGGCACTGCCGTTAGCCATGAGCTCAGTAAAAAGCTGTATGGTGACACCGCCGAAGCTATGCCCGATGAGGTGAATCTTGCGCTCGGAGCTCCAAGCGGGGAGGTAAGGCTCGGTGTATTCTGCGCCGAACTGCGCGTGGTTGTGCGTTTTGGAATGCGCTTTGCCGTAGTCCACAGTCACGCCCATGAGTTTGGCGTAGAGTTCGCAGGCGCAGTCCCAAGCGGAGGCGTTGGAGTTGATGCTTGGAGCATACAGCTCATAGCCGTAGTCTGCGCGCAGGCGCGAAAGAAACGGACCGGAGGTTACGCTCCAGTACTGAATGCCGAGGTCGGCAGTCTGGACGCTGTCCTCGCCGAAGCCGCCCAAGCCATGGACGAAGACCAGCGGGTAGCGCTGCTTGCCGGAGGTGCCGTTCGGGCTGTCGCCGCCGGCGCAGGATACGGCAGTGAGCAGGGAAAAAGTTACCGCTAAAACTGCACAGAGTATACGGCGTACCTGCCGCGATATGGCTTTTGTTCTTGTCATCTTCCCTGTCCTCCTGTTGCTCATACAAGTATACAACCGTTCAAAATGCCGTTACTATTGTAGCACATTCTGCCGTACATTGCAAGCAGAAATGCCGCTCTGTCAGAAAATGTCAGTTCGTGTCCGAATCCGTACCATTCTGTCGAATCCAAGGCGCATTCCCCTCAAAAAACCAAAACCCGGGAAAAATCCCGGGTTTTGGTACAGATAGAAAAATGCACTTGATTACAGCTCGGCGAAGTACTTAATGGTGCGAACCATCTGGGAAGTGTAGCTGTTTTCGTTGTCGTACCAAGAAACGACCTGCACCTGGTAGAGACCGTCGGCAATCTTCGTGACCATGGTCTGGGTGGCATCGAAGAGGGAGCCGTAAGTGATACCGATAACATCGCTGGAAACGATGGGGTCGGTGGTGTAGCCGAAAGAGTCGGAGGCAGCGGCTTGCATGGCGGCGTTGATGCTGTCGGCGGTGACATCGTCACCTTTCACGACTGCCACAAGGATGGTCGTGGAACCGGTCGGGACGGGGACGCGCTGCGCGGAGCCGATGAGTTTGCCGTTGAGTTCCGGGATCACCAGACCGATGGCCTTAGCGGCACCGGTGGAGTTGGGGACGATGTTGCAGGCGGCGGCGCGGGCGCGGCGCAGGTCGCCTTTGCGGTGCGGACCGTCAAGCACCATTTGGTCGCCGGTGTAGGCGTGAACCGTAGTCATGATGCCGCTCTGAATCGGGTAGGTGTCGTTGAGCGCTTTCGCCATGGGTGCCAAGCAGTTGGTGGTGCAGGAAGCGGCGGACACGATGGTATCTTCGGCTGTGAGGATGTCCTCGTTGACGGAGTAGACAACGGTCTTGGTCTCTTTGTCGGCGGGAGCGGAGATGACGACTTTTTTGGCGCCGGCGCTGATGTGCGCGGAGGCCTTTTCTTTGGTGGTGAAGAAGCCGGTGCATTCCAGCACAACATCCACACCCAGCTCGGCCCACGGCAGCTCGGCGGGGTCTTTGATGGCATAGATGGTAATCTGCTTGCCGTCAACGGTGATGGAAGTGTCGTCATTGGTGACGGTGTGGCCGTCATAACGCTTCTGGGCGGTATCATACTTGAGCAAATGGGCGAGCATCTCCGGAGAGGTGAGGTCGTTAATGGCAACCACTTCATAGCCTTCCGCGCCGAACATCTGGCGGAAAGCGAGGCGGCCGATGCGGCCGAAACCATTGATTGCGACTTTTACGGACATTGGTTTGCCTCCTATAGTATAGTAATGAATTTTAGAACATTGGATATTATACCACACTTTGCCGGTCGGTTGCAAGTGTTTTGCGAAATTTTGGCAAGTGTGCCAAATTCACATAATCAAACGAGAAGAAACTATACTAATTAACATGAAAATACAAAATGAAATGGGTCTCGATACCCGGTATCAGGAAAGCCTGCGGCAGGAGTTCCGCCATGTCATGCGCATTCCGGTGGGAGCCGCACACGAGGGCGACTTGCGGGATGCTCTCCACAGTCTGCTGGACAAGCTATTAAATCATCCGCTTTCCAAGCGGGATACGTTCCTCCAAACAATGACCCGCGCTGCACTGCTGCGCTTACGGGCGTTGGAGTTCGCGCTGCTGCGGCGGAAAGAGGAGTACCGCGCAACGGACAGTACCTATGAAATCTGGGAACTGTGCGAGGATTTGGCTGCAGCTGCGGATGTGCTTCTGGCACCATTGGGGCGGAAAGTGACCTTTACGCACCCGGTAGATGAAGGTTTCCTGCGGACAGACAAGAAAGTGTTCCGGCTGATGTTCCTCGAGGCTGTGTGCAATGCCGCCTTGCATACGCAGGGGGAGGAAATCAATATCCGCTTGCGGCTGTTCAGCGAAACGGCAACGCTGCGCTTTGCAAGCGCAGGTACGCTGGACTTCGAAAAACTCCATGGGGCTTTGCAGAGCGGCGACGGCGGCGCGGCGGCTATCCTGCGACAAACGCGGTTGCTCGGCGGGTCGGTGCTGTGGACGCAGGACGGCGCAGAGGCTGTGTGCGCGCTCCGCTTGCCGGTAGAGAGCACCGGCAAAGCGACAATCTCCTGGCTGGGAGCCGAGGACTTCACAGCCATGCTGTTGGACAGGCTTTCCCCTGTATATGTGGCGCTCTCGCCGGTCGCCCTATAAGGTGACGGATTTAGGCACCATGCCATTTGTTTTAACACACTAAAGCATAGAAATTGTTAATAATCCCCAAAATTTCGACAAATTGCATTGACTTTCGACAGATTTCGTGGTATACTAATAAGCAGACATATCCTATCCGTTCGTATACCGAGGTACTGCATCATGAGAAAGTTTCGTCCTGCCTCAGCGTTGTTCGTTCTGCTGTTGTTCCTCCTCTCCGGCTCCTGCCAGAGGGGGACTACGCTTGTGCAAACAGAGGCAGCGGCAGTAACGACATTGGTTGCGGCGGAGAATATGGATGAATACGATGTCGTTTGGTATACGACAAGCAGTGTGCAGGCGGCTTCCCGCCCGATATTTGTCGACCCGAACCGCCCGGCGGTGGCGTTGACATTTGATGACGGACCGTCGAAGTACACGGCGCGCATCTGTTCGATTCTGCGGGAATACGGCGGGAAAGCCACATTCTGCGTCATCGGGAACCGCCTGCAGGATTATACTTCCTACGCGAAAGCGGCCTATGACCTCGGCTTTGAGATTGTCGGGCATTCTTGGGATCACAAAAACCTGAGTACGCTTGCAGATTATCAAATCGAAGAAGAACTCAATCGGACGCAGAACGAAATCCGCACCGTGCTGGGTGCCAACCCCAAGTTCTTCCGTCCCCCGTATGGGGCGTTCAACCAGAGCGTGAAGAACGTGAGCGAGGCGAGCGGTCTGGCCATCCTGATGTGGTCTGTGGACAGCCGCGATTGGGCTTCCAAGGATGTCGATGCCATTTACAGCAAAATCATGAATAACGTCCAGGACGGTTCCATCATCCTTTGCCATGATATATATGAAAGCACGGCGGATGCCATGGCGCGCGTCATTCCCGCTCTGGTAGAGGCAGGGTACCAACTTGTAACCGTCAGTGAACTGCTGACCATTGCGGATAAGTCCGTGGTTGCAGGAAAGAACTACAACCACGGACGGTATACCGCAACTACGAGTGCGGATGAGACCTATGATGGGGAATAGAAGCGGCATTCTGCCGCTTTACTCCAGAACTCTGATTTCTTTTCCGGTGGAGAGCCGCCCCAGCACATCAATACAAACGCGTCCGCAGAAGAGGTCTATGATGAGGGCGCAGGTTTCCTCATCGAAGCAATCCAGCTTCCCGGCGGGGTCCAGGCTGATGCCGAAAGGAGAAAGGAAGTCGGCTCTGCCCGAAATGGAGAGACTCTTCACGTGCTCCAGAACCTCACGGTTAAAATCGAGAAACTTGCGGGTGTGCTTCGTGCCGATGGCAGTCAGCTGCATCATCTCATAATTGGACAGGATGTCCGCCTCCTCCAATTGGGAGAGGCGTTTGTCGCATACGGCGGCGGCGCGGCTCTCCAAATCCAAGTCCTTGGAGACGGCCTCGGACAAGAAGAAGCAGTGCCCGGCTATCATGAGAAAATCCGTTTGGGGCTTGAATTGCAGGATGGGGTTCTCGCTCTCTTTTACTGTGCCGTTGATGCCGGCGCACAGGAGTGTCTTGCTCCACGGAATAAAGGGATTGGCACGCCGCCACAACAGGACATCGGTTGCCTCGGGATTGGCATCCAAGGCTTTCTTTCCCGGCTTGCCGTAGAAAACATAGCCGTGGGGTTTGTTGACCACACCATTGGCAAAGTCCTCCGGCGCATGTTGGTCGGCATTGGGGATGGCGTTAAGGATGCCATGCATCTGCTCGCGGATGAGTTCATTACCGGTTTCCAAAAAACCAATCTCTTCCTTTGGTTGGAGCAGGGGGGAATACTCCGTAACGCAGGCTTCCTGCAGCTTCTTCTCCAGCAAAAGGCGGCGGTGCTCCTCAGCCCATTCGCCGATGCCTTCCATGGCGCAACGGTTCCAGTTGAGACAGACTCCGTCCTTGCTCTTCTGCGCATGGTAGAGGGCAAAGGTCCAGTTGTAGTTGCGCGGTTGGAATGCGCGCAGTTGGTCGGTGAGTTCTTTGAGATCCAAGAGTAATTCCTCCGTGTATATAATAAACCGTCCCGGTTTGGGACGCTGCAGGCTGCTTATAAGCCGCGACATATATTTTAACACAATTTGGTATGGATTGCAAGGTGTTTTGCCGACAGGCAATTAATTACATTTTGCCGACAGAAGATTAATTAGACAGATTTTTCTTTTTTCCGTCGATTGGACAGCAGAAGCAGGCTGTCAAGTATAGAGCTATTCGTTCAAAAATTAACAGTTAATTTACAAGACGGAGTTGGTTTATACGTGAACAATATAGTATAATTAACTATAAATGTATATTGAGGAACAGAAGGTAAGCGTTGTGAAGCGAAACATACGGGTTCTGTCAATCCTAATGGTCATCGCTGTCCTCGTGGGGATGTTCTCCGTGTTCCCGACAGCGAAGACCACGGCAAAGAATAACTATCCCTTTGTGATGATACACGGTCTCAATGCTTTCGGTGAGGATCCCGGCTGGCCGCTCCAGTATTGGGGGTTGTTCAACGGCACACGGACGCTCCCCTACCTCCGCGAATTGGGTTATGAAGTCTATGCGCCGGGTACGAATCCTTTCGGCTCCTGTTGGGATCGCTCTTGCGAACTCTATGCGCGGCTCACGGGTACCCGCGTGGACTACGGCGAGGCGCACAGCAAAGCGCATGGGCATGACCGCTATGGGACAACTTTTACAGAACCGCTCTTTTCGGGCTGGAGCAAGACCAAGAAAATCCATCTCTTAGGCTCCAGCTTCGGCGGCAATGTCGCTCTCTACTTCTCCAACCTCCTGCAGGTCGGCTCCAAGGAGGAGCAGAAAGCTTCCCCCAAGGACTGCTCCCCGCTCTTCAAGGGCGGCAAGGGCAACTGGGTGAAGAGTGTTACAACGCTCGCCGCACCCTTGCAGGGGACAACGTTCCTCGATATTGTCGACCTCGACGGTTTCTTCTATTTCTATGGGGCTGTGAATGCACCGTTTGCTTGGTCAAATGATGCCATGTGCGGAAATACCCCTTGGCCTATTGTTACGAAGACCCTTGCCGGCGGGATAGACAACGGCTACTATGAATGCACGGTAGCCGGTGCCAAGACTATCGATTACGGCAAACCGCAAAGCAATGTGTATTACCTAAGCTACTCCTATGATGCCACAAAACAAAACCCGGTATCGCAGTTGGTGCATACCGCCGATCCGGAAGTCGCCTCTATCCTGCAGATGGCAACGGACTGGATTGGGCACTATATCTTCCCGGACAGTGACTTAGACTCCTACCTCTGGCAGCCTAACGACGGCTTGGTGAATACCGTGAGTGCGCAAGCTCCGGTCGGCGCCCCGGTGCATTATACCAAAGAAGTGGTGAAGTTCAAATCAATGAATCCGGGTGTTTGGAACGTCACGCCTGCCCGACTGGGTAACCACGCCACCCACATCGGTTTGCTATTGTCCGAGGAGGAGTTGCAGGATTTCTACAAGACCCTGTTCGAGGGCTTATCTGTCCTGCGGTAAATCCGTTTCCTTCCCGACAAGCGGAGAAAGCCCTTGACAACGCCCGCCTCCTATGGTAAAATCTATGATAGGATTTTGGAAAGGGCGGGAATACCAATGGCATTCGAGAAGCTGTTCAGCCCTATGTATATAGGGCAGTGTGAGATAAAGAACCGCATCGTTATGGAGCCCATGGTGCTGGGTACCGGGACGCCGAGAGGCGAGCCGGGCGAACGGATGCTGGATTACTATGAGGCACGGGCAAAGGGCGGTGTGGGGCTTATACTCACAGAAGCCACCCGCGTGGACGACAGCACGGGGGTTCTCCATCCCCTTCAGCTCGCGATGAGCCGCGATCGACACATCGCCGGCTTTGCCGCACTTGCCGAGCGTGTGCATAAGCACGGCGCAAAGCTCTTCTGCCAGTTGCACCACTCCGGGCGGCAGAACTATGGACTGCTGATGTACACAGTGGCGCTCTGCCAACCGTTCTTTCGTATCCCGGGCTTCGCGAAGTTCTTCTTTTGGCTGGCGCAGAAGAATGACATCTTGGAGAAGACACATCTCCTGCCTGCGGTGGTTGCACCATCTGCCGTACCCTGCACCCACCAGAAGCAAAAGACAAAAGCCCTCACCCAAAAACAAATTCGGCGGATTATCATCAAGTTTGCCGAAGCCGCCACGCGTGTGCAAAAGGCCGGCGGCGATGGCGTGGAACTGCATGGGACACATGGCTACCTGATTCAGCAGTTCCTCAGCCCCCATACGAACCGCCGCACGGACGCGTACGGCGGGAGTGCCATGAACCGTATGCGCTTCCTGCGGGAGATCATTGAAGCCATTCGAGCGCGATGCGGGGCGGACTTTCCTATTATTGTACGTCTGACGGTCGACGAGTTCTATGGCGCAGAGGGTTACGGTCTCTCCGACGGCATACAGATAGCCGTCGAGCTGGAAAAGCTCGGCGTGGCTGCGCTGGATGTGTCTTCCGGTTCTTATGAACGTATGAACAAATGGCTTGAACCTATGTGCTACCCCGCAGGCTGGCGCGATGGGTTGGCGCAGGCGGTGAAAGCCGCCGTGCATATCCCGGTGATAGCCGCCAACCTTACCCGCACGCCGGAGGAAGCGGAGCGCAAGCTCCTTAACGGGCAGCAGGACTTCATCGGTCTGGGGCGGCCGCTCTTGGCTGACCCGGAGTGGGCAAACAAAGCCGCCGTGCCGGACAGCACCGGCATCACACGCTGTATATCCTGCCTCTGGTGCTTTGAATCCATGCTGGAAAATGCTTGGAAAGGCAAGTGCGGTCAGTGCGCCGTGAACCCGCGCACCGGTCGGGAATCCGAAGGAAGAAACAAGGAGCAAGCTGTAGGAGGAAAGACAGAGGCGGCGAACGGAAAGAAGTTGGCTTGCGTCATCGGTGCGGGTATAGCGGGGCTGTCGGCAGCCAAAGGGCTGGCGGAGGACGGCTGCCGTGTGGTGGTCTTTGAGAAAGAAGCTTTGCCTTTCGGTCAGCTGCGCCTCGCCGCCGCCCTGCCCGGAAAAAAGAAAATCCTCTGGGCCGGGGAGGATTTGCTGGAGAAGTGCCGCCGCTTGGGGGTAGAGTTTAGATATGAAACCGCTGCCTCGGGTGCCTATTTGAAGGAGATGCAGCCGGACATTGTCGTGAATGCCTCGGGAGCGACTGCCGTCAGACCGGCGCTTGCCGGTGGCAATTTGCCGCACTGCCGCTTGGTGACGGAGGTTCTGGACGGGACGCTGAACCCTATCGGGCAGACCGTTGTGGTGGTTGGTTCCGGCATGACGGGGTTGGAGACGGCCGAGATGCTTGCGAAGAAAGGCAACCGTATCACCGTACTGGAAATGGCGGATACCCTCGCACCGGGAGCCTACCACCAGCATACGGAGGAACTGCTCCCGCACTTGGAAGCGCTCGGTGCCGTCCTCCGGACCTCCTGCAAGCTGGAGAAAGTCACCGCCAACGGCTGTGCCTACCGCGACCTGAAGACAGGATTGGCGTCCGCTCTTGCGGCGGATTGGGTTATCCTTTCCCTTGGCGTCAAACCGGACAAAGCGTTGGGGCAGGAATTGCAGTCTGTATTCCCCGGAAAGGTTATCACTTTGGGGGATGCTGCCGCCGGCGGACGGATTGCAGCAGCAGTTAATGGGTAACAGTTACAGTTCACTGCTAATTACAAACGATTCGGGTATACTATAAACAAATGAACCAAACCGAAAGGTATGAATATATGGAGAAACCGCAGGAGTTCCCCTTCCGTAAGCGCGGACGGCGCGGCTTTGACACGGAGGATGTCATTAACTATATCAGCAGCGAGCAAGCCCGCTGCAATGAACACGTGGCACGCTTGCAGGAGTTGGAGGATGAGAACCGCAACCTGCGCTCACAGGCGCAGTCCTTGGAGTCGGAGAACCGCATCCTTAAAGCGCGCCTGCGGGAGGTAGAGGAACGCGGCCACGGGCGACCGGCCGAGAGTTCCCGCCCTGTCGGCACTGCCATAGTCCCGCCTGCGTGGAGCGGGCAAGCCACACCGCCTACCGCCGACACGGCTGTATTTGAGCGGCGCATTGCCGAGTTGGAGGATGAGCTGTCTAAAGCCAAGGCACAGCAGGCCTCCCCGCCGGGGCTCTACGTTTTCCCGGATCGCAATGCACGTGCGCCGGCCGCTCCGGCTGCCCCTGCGGTGCCGGACCGCGCTTATGCTGAGAAGCAGGAACGCATCGCAGAGTTAGAGGACGAGCTGCAACTCGTACGCGCAGAGTACGGAAAGCTCCATGCGGAGAATGATGAATTGGCCGAAAAGCTGGAGGCGGCAGCAGCAGCCGCAGAGCGCGCTGACCGGGAGAAGTCCGAGGCACTCCGTGCTATTGCCGCAACTCCGCCGCCGAAGCAGGACTGCACGGAGGAACTCCGCGCTTTCCTGAGCAGCACTTTCTCCGCGTCCGATGTATATGTGGAGAACAACTTGCAGACAGCGCAGACCATATACAACACCGCCCAAGCCGGTGCCAAAGCGGTGGACGAAACGGCGGGGCAACTCGCTACGAAGCTGGAGGGAGCCATACAGACATTCTCCGAAAGCGCCGCCGCCGCCAAGGCGCAGGTGGAGGCATTCCGCACCGAGATGCAGGCTTTGCAGACGCTGACGGACAAATCGCTGGCGCGTTCCCGCTTTACGCCGCTCCTGGAAGAGAGCCGCCGCCTTCGGGAGCAGATTGAGAGCGAAGCTTTTCAAGTAAAACCGGCGCCTGTCCAAAGCCCGACGGAGGCGGAAGCGGCTGCGCTTCCCTTTGCCGACGAACTGCCGAGGGACTACCGCGATTTCTTGGACGACTGAAGCTCCTATCCGAATATGGTATGCAGAAAAGCGATACTTTCCGCGAGCTCTGTTTCGGGGGCATCGGATTTTCCCTCTATGCTCACGCGGCCGGTATAGCCCATATTATCCAAGGCTGCGGCTATGCGGTGATAGAAAAGGTCGTCTTGCCCGGGCAGGGGGTAGTACCGCTTCCCCGGTGAGGCAATGTGACAATGAAACAATTTCTCCCCCGCCAAGCTTATATCCCGGAGACTGTCGCCGTTGGCGTCCAGATGATAGAAGTCCGCCAGGATGCCGACGGCGGGGTGATCGGCCATCTCCATGAGCCGGATGCCCTCCCGGAACGAGTTCACGCAGTTGCATTCCTTAGGAGAAAGTGTTTCAATGGCTACTTTGCAGCCGTTTTGGGCGGCAATGTCCCCCGCCAAGCGCAGGAAAGGCACCATGCGCTTGTACGCCTCTTCTTTGGTCATGGAAGGGTCGGTGATTTTGCGGGAGCCTGCGGAGCCGAAGACGGCTACTTCCAAGCCCAAGGCCTGCGCCCGCGCAAAGCCCTTATCAAAGAGCGGGGCTATCCGTTCCGGGGTGGAAGGATCCAAGACGCTGTAGTTACTGCCGGGCATGAAGCAATTCATCGCCTCCGCTCGGATTCCGGCGGCGGCTAAGCGGTCGACATCGCGGCTGAAGTCTTCATCGCTCTCCCCGGCAAGGGAGGCAAAACCCATCTCAATGTAGTCGCAGCCGGCGCGCAGGGCAAATGCCGCTCTGTCCGTACCGTAGCAAACACCTAAACGCATAATGTATCCACGCTTTCTGTCGGGTAGTACGCGGCTTTTTGGGCCGGATGCGTACCATATATTCATAGGTATTGAACAAACCGCAGGAGTATTATACCACAGAGGCACGGGATTTACAAGAAGTTTCTGCGATTACAGCGCAGAGTTCTGCCGTTTCGGCGCGGGTTTTTGGTAGGTTTGGCGAATTTTGACGAATTGGCGCGGTAAACTTGACTTTTCCTGCCAGATATGCTAAAATAATATGTATGCGCTCTATAGGTCATTTAAGGCTGCAAGCCGACGGAAGAACACAAATAGGGACGCAAAACCATACAAGGCGGTCAACATATGCAAGGACAAGCAGGAAAGCGAACCTTTGAGGTCGAGATTATCCCGCCGAAGCACGCTTCGGACAAGATTCCGGCTGACTTACAATTGTTCGCAGACAAGTACAAACGCGTAATGGATTCAGGCTTCACGGTATGTATTACGGACAATGCAATGGGGCTTCTGGCCTTTCAGGGGCATGAATGTATCGAGTACCTCGGCCTGCCGGTCAAACCGGAGCAGCTCTCCATTCACCTAAACACATTCCACTCCAAAGCGGATTTGGTGAAGCTGCTGGACGACTGCAACGCCATGGGAGTGCGCAACTTCCTGATCATCTCCGGGGATGGGTCGGACAGGCTTCCCAAACTCCAGCCGCACGAGGTGGAGGCGGAGGGTACGGCATCGGTTACGTCCGTGGAGTTGCTCGCTTGGATAAAGAAGCACTATCCGCAGTTCAAGCTGGGGGTGGCTTTCAACCCCTATGAGCCGCCGGAGGATGAGTTCGAGAAGATGGAGCGTAAGATTGCCGCCGGAGCGTCGTTCATTGTGACGCAGCCCATCATCGAGAAGAATGCCATCGTAGATGAACTGCTGGAGAAGTATCCCGATGTGCCGGTTATCATTGAGGCGTGGATGAGCAAGAAGCTCCATCTGCTCTCCGATGCTGTGGGGTATACCATCCCCGAGGATACGCCGTTCGACCCGCTGACGACGTTGGAGCAGTTGCTGGAAATCTATCCGCAGTGCGGGTTCTACCTCTCCATCCTGGGATTCAAGACGCAATACGGCAGGGTGGAAGAACTCGCCGGGATTACCAAAGGAGGGGATGCGCAATGAGAATCGTTGTATGTATCAAGCAGGTTCCCGCCACGGACGATGCGAAGATAGACCCTGTTACCAAACGCATTGTCCGCGAAGGCATGAAAGCCGTACTCAACCCCTTTGACCTCTATGCCGTGGAGGAAGGTGTCCGTCTGAAAGAAGAGTTCGGCGGTACAGTCGTTGCCGTGACCATGGGGCCTCCCTCTGCGGAGAAAGCACTGCGGGAGTGCCTTTCGCTTGGATGCGATGAAGCGTATCTGCTCTCTGACCGGGCATATGGCGGATCGGATACATGGGCGACCTCCTATGCCCTCGCCAAAGGGATTGCGAAGATAGGCGACGCCGATCTTGTTATCTGCGGCAAGCAAGCTGTAGACGGCGACACCGCGCAGGTGGGTCCGGGCATTGCGGCGCATTTGGATTGGCAGCAGTGTACCTATGTCAGCAAAGTGCTTTCCTTCGACTGCAACGAGCTTGTTGCCGAGCGCATGAATGAGGCGGGCAGCGACAGAGTTGCTCTTACCCTCCCCGCTGTGCTGACGGTCGTCAAAGACATCAACCAACCGCGGGTGCCGAGCCTGCGGAGTGTCTTGGCATCCTTGGAGGCGGAGATTCCGGTTTGGAAACCCGCCGACATCGGCGCCGACGTAGATAAAATCGGATTGAATCCCTCCCCTACCCGCGTGGTCAAGACAGCACCGCCTCCACCGCGCAGCGGCGAAACGCTGCACATCAGCGGCGACGCCGCGCAAGCAGCAGCCGCACTCGCTGCAAAACTGACGCAGCTCGGATTCACGGAGGGCAAATGATATGATACTGACGAATGAAATTCCCAAGGAAGCGTATCGGAACATCTGGATTCTGGCGGAGATGAATGGGGAAGCGATTTCCCCCGTAACGCACGAACTGCTGGGCGCAGCACGTGGCTTAGCGGAGGCTCGCGGCGCGGATGTGGTTGCCGTTGTTCTGGGCAGCGGCTTCGAGAGCACGGTGGAAGACTTGGCGGCATACGGTGCGGACAGCGTCATCTATGCAGATGACAAACGCTTGGCGGCGTACAATGACGAACTCGAAGCGAACCTATTGACGCGGCTGATTAAGGCGTACCGCCCGGAGGTGTTCTTGGGTGCTGCCACAGCGCGGGGCAGGGCGCTCATTCCCCGCTTAGCGGTCAAGACCGTGAGCGGTCTGACAGCGGATTGCACGGAGCTGACCATTGATGCCGAAACCGGCGAACTGCACCAGACGCGGCCGGCGTTCGGCGGCAACCTGATGGCGACCATCAAGACCCCGAACCATCGCCCGCAGATGGCGACCGTGCGCCCGCGGGTGATGAAAGCGTTGGACCCGGACTATACACGCAGCCTCCAATCCATCGTACGGGAGGAGATTCTCCCGGAGGAAACGGAGAACATCAAGCGGATTTTGGAGACCGTTCGCGAACATCAGGGTGCCGTCAACTTGGGCGACGCGCAGATTATCGTGTCCGGCGGCCGCGCCATGAAAGGTCCGGAGGGCTTCAAAATGCTGCAAGCCTTAGCGGACAAACTCGGCGCTGCGGTGGGTGCTTCGCGGCCGTGCATAGATGCAGGTTGGATGCCCTACGCCCACCAGATCGGGCAGACCGGGCAGACGGTACAGACGAAGCTTTATATCGCCTGCGGCATCTCCGGGCAAATTCAGCATCTGGTCGGAATGCAAGGCTGCGATACGATTATCGCGATAGACAAGAACCCGAATACCCCCCTGATGCAGATGGCGGATGTAGCCGTATGCGGGGATGTGTTTGAGATAGTACCCGAGCTGACGAAGTTACTGTAAGAAAGAGGAAAACGTGTGAACGCAGCCCCAAAGCTGCCGATGTGATGGGATTGGGGATAGAATGATGAAGAAGCTCTCAGCCGCCCTTTGTGCCGTCTTGCTCATGCTTGGACTTGTGTCCTGCGAAATGCCGAAAGTATCGGAGATTCTAAACAAGACCGAACCGTCTACTGCTGCCCCTGTGCCGGCAGACACTACCGTCGTCATCCAAGCAGACACGCAGATAGAGGCGACCTATCTATCGGAAGCCAACCCAAACCAAAGCGCTTCGCAACGCACGACGCTTGATTTGCTGGAGGCAGGCGCAGACAAGAACGGCAAGCGGTGTGTTGCCCTCATTTGGACAGAGCTGCCGGGCGGGATGGGCGAGATACGCAGTGCCACCTTGACAGTAAAAGCCGCCGCAACGCTTGACACCGACACTTCCGGCACGCGCCCGACCCTGCAAGCGGGGATTGCCCTGCAACCTTGGACAGTGCAAGAGGAAACATGGAATAGTTTTGAGAACCAATTCCTCTTTGCGGAAAGTGTACCGGAAATCGGTTCCGAAGCGGCTGACGATACCGAAAATGCCGCGGCAGAGCAACGCACCATTCCCCTTGTTACCGCCGACCTTGTCGGGGAGAGCTATATCTTTGATGTAACGGAGATTGTCAAGCTCTGGCAGGCGCAGACCTGTGAGAACAACGGCTTTGCCTTGGGTATGCCGGAAGGTACACAGGATGCCGTTGCGGTTCTCTTCTCCGATAACATAGAGGAACAGACGCCGACGCTGACTCTTACATATGCTCCTCTGCCGGCAGAGGTTAAGTACGGCAAATTCGATTTCTACGCCGCGCCTGCAGATGAGGGCAACTGCTTCGCCTACGCTCTGCGTGACACCGGGCAGATTCTTACGGAGGACATCTTCCCAAGTACGGCGCGGCTGCGGGAGGAGTACCGCCGCGAGGGTCTCCTCGGTGCCATGACGGAGGTCAAGAAGGCTTCGTTGGATTATGTTTTTGCTCACAGGGAAGTCTTGCAAATCTCGAACATCCGCGAGTTGGAGTCTTTCGACGGCGCGATAGACCCAGAGACGGAATACCGTGCCGCATTGCGCATAGGCATCCATGCCGGCGGGTACACTATGAGCAGTTCCTCACGCAGTGTGAACCTACCGCAGGATTTTGACTTCCATTGGATGGTGCAGCTTGCCGACGGTTCTTGGGCGCAGAAGTTCCCGACCGAAGCGGCCGCCCTCGTACCCGGTTCCGCGCCGGCATGGAATCCCGGTCTGTACCCCTGGAACATCCGCTTCGGACTGGACAAGCTGACGCATTTCTATGACAGTGAAACCGTATACTTTGCCATCACCAAAGATACGGATGCCATTACAAATGCAACCGTACGCTTGCCTGCGCCGGAAGAGAGTACGGAACAAGACACCGCAGGCACCGCTCCCTAAACCAACCCGATGAGAGGAAATCCATGGAATTGCATTACTTCCCGCCAAAAGATGCGGCGCGGCGCTGCGTACTGTCCGCCGAGAGCAAGGCCAAGCTTCATGCCGGCAAGACATTGGTTCTGGCTGTCTTGGCAGGTGCTTTCCTGGCATTAGCTGCCGCCGGGAGTAATGCTGCACAGTTGGCGGGCGCACCGCGCTTTGTAGGCGGGGCTCTGTTTACAGGCGGGCTGTTTATGATTCTCCTCTCCGGTGCGGAGCTATTCACCGGCAATATGTTAATGAGTGCTGCTTATTTATGTCAAAGAGTAACAATTTTTAGCCTCCTGAAGAACTGGATTCTTGTCTATATCGGTAATGCCGGCGGTGCCGTTGCGGTCAGTCTGCTTTTGTTCTCCGTCACCCCGTACACCCGCGGTTTCACGGAGAGTGCAGAATACCTTTCCGGGATTGTCAGCGCTAAAGCGGGTATGCCGCTCCGCGATGCCTTTTTGCTCGGCATCTTGTGCAATGTCTTGGTATGTATGGCTGTATACACTTCCTATGCCGCTAAGGATGTCGCGGGGAAACTCCTTGCCGCTTTCTTCCCGATTTGGCTCTTCGTCACGTCCGGCTATGAACACTGTGTAGCGAATATGTTTTACCTTTGGCCAGCCCTGCAGAGCGGGAAACTCCCGCAATTGCTGCTGCACAATCTCTTGCCTGTTACCGCAGGGAACGCTGTCGGCGGGATAACCCTCGCCTGTGCGTTTTACTTTGTGTTTATCCGCAATACCAATAAGCCTCAAACAGAAACGGAGAACTCCAAATGATTATCATTGGCGAAAAACTCAACTCTACCCTCAAGGCTGTGCGCCCCGCCATTGCGGCATACGATGCCGCCGCCATCCAAGCCCTCGCAAAGGCGCAAGCAGAGGCGGGCGCGGCATACATAGATGTAAACGCCGGGATGTTCCACGAAGACGAGGCCGAACGCCTCTGTTGGTTGGTGCAGACCGTGCAGGAAGTCACCGACCTGCCGCTCTCGCTGGATAGCCCCAATGCCAAAGCCATGGAAGCCGCCCTGCAAGTTGCCAAGGGTACAGTCATGCTCAACTCCATCACTGACGAGAAAGACCGCTTCGAGGCTGTTCTTCCGCTCGCGGTGCAGTATAAGGCAAAAATCGTCGCCTTGTGCATGGACGACACAGGGATGCCCGAAACCGCAGAGGAGCGTTTTGCCATAGCAGAGCGGCTCATCGCGAAGCTTACCGCCGCCGGGATTCCGGAAGACGACATCTACATTGACCCGCTGGTGCGTCCGGTCAGTACAGGTCCGCACTACGGCGTGGCGGCCATTGAGACTATCCGCCGCGTCAAGAGTGCTTACCCCGATGTGCATATTGCTTGCGGGCTTTCCAATATAAGCTACGGCATCCCCTGCCGCAAGCTCGTCAACCAGGCATTCCTTGTGGCGGCCATGGCTGCCGGGATGGACGGAGCCATTTTGGATCCGCTGGATAAGAAGATGATGTCGCTCATTGCCGCAGCGGAAGCACTGCTCGGCATTGACGAGTACTGTATGGACTATTTGGAGAAGTACCGTGATGGCTTGATTGAAGCGTAAGGCCTTACGGAGATAAGAAACGTTTAATCGCCGCCCGACCGTTTGCACCAAGCAAACGCGCTCGGGATCGCGTAGCTTTCCAGTTCTTTATCTGTCACCCAGAGGAGACCGGGGAGAGCAGTGCATCGGCACAGCTTGATTTCCCATGCCTGCATCACCCATTCCCGGTGGGTGAAGATATGCGTATGCTGCCCCGCCGGGGCAGCACTGAGAATATCCCCCGGTGGCAGACCCATGGCCTCGGCGCAGTATTCCCATGCGCCCGGCGCGTTCGGAAACTCCCAGAGGGAAGCGAGCATACCGCCGGGCGGCCGTTTGCGGATGGCAGTATATTCGCCGCAGCGCAGCAGCAGGACGCTGCGTGCTTCCGCTTTGCGTGCTTTCGCTTTTCCTTTCACCGGATAGTTATCCTGCGTGCCGGCGGCGTATGCTTTGCAGAAAGGCGCAAGCGGGCATTCGGCGCATTTGGGATTCTTCGGCAGACAGATGCAAGCGCCTAGGTCCATGAGTGCTTGGTTGAATATGCCCGGCACACAATGGGCTTGCCTGTTTTCATCCGAGAGGATTGCCTGATAAGCGGCGGTGAAAGCTTTCTTTGTGCACTCCTGCGCTATATCCGACCCATCTGCGCAGAGGCGGCTGTAGATGCGCAAGGCATTGCCGTCCACTGCCGGGACACATTCACCGAACGCGATGCTTGCCACGGCACCCGCCGTGTAGGGACCGAAGCCCGGCAGTCGGCGCAGTTCTGCTGCCGAAGCGGGCAACTTAGGTTCCGATGCTCCGGAAGCTGTGCAAAGCTGCCCCGCCGCCTTTTGCAGGCAGCGCACACGGCTGTAATAGCCCAAGCCCTCCCAGAGCTTCATGAGCCGGTCCGGCGGGCAAGCTGCCAAGGCGGAGATCGTCGGCAGTTCTTCTATAAAGCGGCGGAAATAGCCTTTCACAGCCTCTGTCCGCGTCTGTTGGAGCATAACCTCACTCACCCATACATGGTATGGGTCAGGCTTTTCGGATCGCCAAGGCAGTGTGCGTTTGTTGGCAGAATACCATTCCAAAAGGGGGGCGGTGAAGTCTTCCATGCGCTAAGTATACCATATTTGCGGCACAATTGCAAGGGGGAGAAAAGAGCTTGCAAAGCTTTCGCGCAGGTATCTTGACAATCCGCGAAAAACGGTATATAATAATAGCAAGCTCCACCAAAGAATATCCGGAAGCACGGTATGAAGTATCAAAAGAAGTATGCGGAGGCATCTATGCCTGACAGAAAGCATCCCATCCGAATCCTATGCAGCGCCGCACTTTGCGCGGGGCTGTTGCTGCTTTGTGCCTGCGGCAGCAAGACGGTTATCACACCGCAGGATACCACAGCCGCCGTGACAGAACCGACTACGGAAGACATTTATGCTTCGGATAATGTGTATATAGTCGCGACCGTTACCGGACCGCTGACGCTGCGCGGGGCAGCGAGTGCGGACGGTGCGCCGGTAGCCTCCATCCCCAAGGGGGAGCGGATTATGGTTTGGTCCGTTACGGAAGACGGCTGGGGGCAAGTGACCTATAACGGCGCGGACGGCTACGTGTCCATGCAGTACCTTGTAAAGGCAGGGGCTCCCGGAGACCCGGTGAATGAAGCCGCCAACGCGACTTATATCGTCAACACAAGTATAGATCCGTTGACAATGCGCAGCGGTCCGTCCTCCTCCGATCCGAAAGTCGCGTCCATTCCGAAAGGGACGGAGATTACCATCAGCGAAATGACTGCCGACGGTTGGGGCAAGACGGTCTGGAACGGCGTGGAGGGCTATGTATCCATGCAGTTTTTGGCTCTGCCGGGCGGTATTACACTGCCACCGGAGACTACGGTCGCGGTGGACGGCAAAGTAGATGTCGCACTCCTCACAAAGCTCTTTGCCATGACCTTGGCTGACTTTGAGGCAGAGGAGGGCGGCGTGCAAGCAAGCCCTGTCTTTGCCGGTAATATGTATGGGGACTATACGCAGTTCAGCTTTAAGAAGTACCCCGGGCTGCTCTTTGAGTTCGACTATATGGATCCGGAACTGGCACCTTTTTGGGGGAAAGGCAGCGGCATTGATCTTTCCTCGTATGATCGAAAGAAAGACAAACTCGATGCAATCAAAGCCGAGACCACGGAATGGCTCTTTGGACGGCCAAGCACCACGGTCGGAGAGGCGCAGACCTTGCTGGAGGCCGCAGGCTTTCAGGTGGAGAAAACCCTTTTCACCGGGACGGAGTGGAATACAGGCTTCGGTGATTTCGGCACCCGCATTCTGACGGCCGCCGGACAGGGCTTTGCCGTCTCTTTGGAAGCCAAACTCACCTCCGCAGCGTACCTCAAGAACGGAGCAGCTGCCTATACTTGCCCCATTTCACGGCTGACCATTACGGGTGCAAATACGCCGGACGGGTATGGGGCAGTAAACAATTGACAGTAATCAGAAAGAGGATATTCCCCATGATTGCAAAACCTACCAAACACCACCTGAAGTGGCACGCGCAGGAAATCGGTGTTATCATCCACTTGGATTTGTGGACCTTTGCGCGTTCTTTGGAACACGCTTCCAATCCGTCCTACGGTGTGGGTACCTTACCGCTGAAGGTCTTTGATCCGGCTGAGCTTAATACCGACCAATGGTTGGAAGCGGCGGCGGCGCTGGGTGCGAAGTACGCTGTCTTTGTGGCTTCCCATGGGAGCGGTCTGGCGATGTGGCCGAGTGCAGCCGATGAAAACCATGTCGGCAATACGCCTTGGGGCAAACGGCGCACGGTTGCAGGCCTATCCTGCGACATTGTGCAGATGTTCCGCGACTCCTGCGCGAAATATGGCATCCTGCCCGGTTTGTACTACAACACCAATATCAATTATGCCTACGGCGTCAAGGAAAGCGGCAAAGTACCCGCCGATGGCTGTTTGACACAGGAACGGTATGCCCGCTTGGTGGAGAAGCAGGTGGAGGAACTGTGGTCCGGCTATGGGGAATGGTTTGAGATATGGTTTGACGGCGGCGTGCTGCCGCCGGAGAAAGGCGGTCCGGACTTGGTGCCGATTCTGGAGAAGTACCAACCGAACGCGGTCTGCTTCCAAGGTCCGCCGGAACATAAAAACAACTTGCGCTGGGTAGGCACGGAGAGCGGCCGCGCGCCCTTTGACTGCTGGGGTGCTTGCGACGGTGCGCAGAGCGGTTGGCAGCAGAACGGCGGTGCGGGAGATCCGGACAGTCCAATCTACGCCCCGGCGGAGTGCGACTTCCCGAACCGTCGCAACAACACCTTCCAAGGCGGTTGGTTCTGGCACCCGGAGTCCGCCGCAGAGCTGTTGCCTACCGAACACTTGTTTGATTGCTACTTGCAGACCGTGGGGCGCGGCTTTCCTATGCTCTTGGGAATGCCGATTGACAACCGCGGCTTGCTGTCCGATGCGGAGATGCGGCAATTTGCCTCTTTCGGTGCCTACCGCGCAGCCCAAATGGAGGATGCGCTTTTTGTGCAAGTGTCCGCAGAGAGGGGAGCGGAAGTGTTTCTATCCGAACCCAAGCAAGTTGCCTATGCGGTTCTGCAGGAGGACATCACCGACGGTGCCAAAATCCGCGGCTATACCACGGCGGTTTTAGCGGACGGCGAATGGAAAGACATCTTCTCCGCCAATTCGTTGGGCTTTAAGCGGATTATTAAGGTTCCCTATGCAAGCATCTCCGGTGTGCGTGTGTCGGTCAGCCAAGGGTAAAAACTTAGAGAAAAGCAATATTTAAGGATGTAACTATATGGTTACATCCTCGTTTTGTATAGCCGAATCGGAATGGTTACCAAATCAGGGATAACCTAAGCATCCGTATCAAAGAACGCGCTGTAGTCATTGGCTCTTCCGGCCTTGGATTGGTATAGCGCGGAGGCGGCGGAGCTTGCGCAGTCAGCTGCGGGTGCGGCTTTTCCGGCGAGGTCACTGAAGTGGTCGCGAAGGGAGCGGGCGCGTTCTGTGACCGCTGTTGTGTCCGCCGTTGCTGCGGGCAGGTCGGCGAGGAACTCCGCCGCGAGTTCCAAGGCGGCATCATCCGCAGACTCTGTCGGCGGGGGCGGCGGCGAGCAGCAGCATTGCTGCCAAGCATAACCGTAGGTCGGTCCCCAGCCGCCGCAGCCGCAGCCCCATGGATGGGGATGCGGTCCCGGACCCGGACCCGGACCGGGGCCGGGCGGATAGGGTGGATAGTCCGGATAGGGAGGATAGGGCGGATACTCCGGGTAAGGGGGGTAAGGCGGGTATTCCGGATAGGGCGGATACGGCGGGTAGCCGCCATGCCCCCAATGTCCGAAGCCGCCGTCGAGGAGGGAACCCAGCAGCATTCCCATCATATTGTTGTTCTCATTGGTATTCTGGTTTTGGTTATTGTTGGAATTGATAACCGTCAGTCCGCGCCCCGGTGCCCCGCCGATATGGACGTGGGAGGAGTGACCGCCGCCGAAACCGGGGTCTGATCCGAAGCCGGGGCCGAATCCCGGTCCGAAGCCGTCGCCGCACGGTCCGAACCAAGGCGGTGGGTTGCCGCCGCATCCGCATGACATATGTAAAACCCCCTGTAGTTTGCTGCAAGAAAGGTGCTAAACCATTGTATGCGAAAGAGAGGGGATAGGTGCGGGTATGCGGCCGGAAACAACAGCAGAGGCGCTGTATCCGGCGCCTCTGCTTGTTTATAGTGTGAATCCAAATGAAGTAACGGTCATTCAGCGGCCGTGCCGGCTTTGACGGCATCAAACTCATCCTGAATTTCTTGCTCCGGCGGGGCGGTAAGGAGGGAAACCACAACGATGAGCAAGCAGGAGAACAGGAATGCGGGCAGAAGCTCATAGATGTCGAAGAGGGTTCCTGCCGCCACTTTGCGGATGAAGAGTTTGTAGAAGAATACCATGCCGGCACCGCCGAGAATCCCTGCCAAGGCACCGGCTTTGTTGGTGCGTTTCCAGAAGAGGGAGAAGAGCATCAGCGGTCCGAACGTAGCACCGAAGCCTGCCCAAGCAAAGGACACGACCTTGAAGATGACGGAGTTCTCGTCCCATGCAATCACAATGCCGAGGACGGCAATTACGAGGAGCGTAATGCGGCTTACCATCATGACGGCACGCTCCGAGGCTTTTTTGAAGAACAAGCCTTGGAAGATGTTCTTGGAAACGGCGGAGGAGGCAATCAGCAAGTAACTATCCGAGGAGGACATTGCGGCCGCCAGAATTCCGGTCATGATGAAGCCGGCGATGAGCGGCGGGAAGAGCTTGGTGGCGGTCACTACAAAAACGTTCTCCGCAGCACCGGAGGTGGTGAGAATCTCCGCACCGGTGAGGAGTTCCTTCCCGACTACGCCGATTACAACGGCAATCGTCATGGAGATGACTGCCCAGATGGAGGCGACGCGGCGCGCCAAAGGAATTTCTTTCTCCGAACGGATGGCCATGAAGCGCAGCAATACTTGTGGCATACCAAAGTAGCCGAGACCCCAGCTCATGGTGGAGAGCACGGTCAGAAGTCCGTAGGGTTGGGCGTCACCGAAGAGAGGTGAGCCGTTGACGATAGTCTGCACACCGTTTGCATCCGTTACGGGGTTGGCCATGCCGAAGAACTCCATGAAGCCGGGGATGTTTGTGACGTTCTCCTGCACGGCAGCGAAGCCCCCGGCGGCAATCACGCCGCCGACCAAGACGGCGACCAAGGAGCAAATCATGACCACGCCCTGCATGAAGTCGGAGATGCTCTCTGCCAGGAAACCGCCCAAGAAAGTGTACAGCACCACGAAGCAGGCAGTTACCAGCATCATGACGTGGTAGTCTTGGCTGAAGAGTTGGGCAAATAGTTTGCCGCCGGTTACGAAGCAGGAACCGACGTAGACCACGAAGAACACGAGGATGAACAGAGAGGCAACGGTGAGGATGATGGGCTTCTTCTCTTTATACCGGTTGGAGAAGAACTCCGGGATAGTGATGGCATTGCCGGCCGAGATGGAATAACGGCGCAGCCGTTTGGCTGTGATGAGCCAGTTGACATAGGTGCCGATAGCCAAGCCCAGTGCCGTCCAAAAAGCGTCTGCAATACCAAGCCAATACGCCACGCCGGGCAAACCCATGAGGAGCCAGCCGCTCATGTCTGATGCTTCCGCCGACATAGCCGCCACCCACGGACCCAAGCCGCGGCCGCCGAGGAAAAATTCGTCGGAGCCTTGGTTGGCGCGCTTCGCCGTCAGAACGCCGATGAGAAGCGTCGCGCCGAGGTAAATACACATTGCGATGATAAGTTGTACTGTTGCTGTCATTGTGAACCCGCCTTCGTTTTAGAATTGATTTTGGTTTGTAACATTATAGCATTTTTTTAGGAAAATTGCAATGGTTTATTCATATTTTTCAAAATATAGCCTTTTTCTCTACCCCTTGCATTCTCCCTTAAAAAAGTGTATAATACTATAAAGGAAAACACACACAAGGAGAACAGCCATGCCGACCGATCCGATGGGAGAATATAAACTTGCCGTGCGCTATATACGGGAGAGACTGGGTTCAGAGGAGCACTTTCCGCTGGGGTTGGTCTTGGGTTCGGGCTTAGGACGCTTGGGCGACAGCATGACGGATGTGGTTTTGATTCCCTTTGCGGACATTCCCGGCTTTGGGAAGCCCTACTACAGTGGGCACCGCGGGAATCTGCTTTGCGGTACCTTTGCAGGGAAACGCGTGGTCTGTTTGCAGGGACGTTTGCATTACTATGAGGGTTATACGTTCGATCAAGTCATTCTGCCTATCCGCGTCCTGCGGCTTCTGGGTGTGGAAACCCTGCTCATCACCAATGCCGCCGGCGGCATAAACACCGGTTTCGCCATCGGGGACATCATGCTCATGCTGGACCACATCAACCTCATGGGCGGCAACCCCATGGTCGGCAACCAACATCCCGCTTTTGGGCAAAATTTCTTTGATATGGGCGAGGCCTATTCCAAGCGCCTGTTGGGGATTGCGCGAAAAGCCGCCGCCGAGGCAAATATTACGCTGCGCGAGGGCGTATACATTGCCGTGAGCGGTCCTTCCTATGAAACCCCCGCCGAAATCCGAGCCTTCCGTACCCTGGGAGCGGATGCCGTAGGAATGAGCACCGTCCCCGAGGTCATCGCCGCCCGCCACGCCGGCATGGAGGTTCTGGGTCTCTCCCTCATTACCAATATGGCCGCCGGGGTGACGGATGCCATCCTCACTTCCGAGGATGTCATCGAAATCGGTCACGCCCGCGCCGCCGTCATGGAACAGCTCGCGGCAGAGATTGTACGTGGGCTGTAGGGGCGCCGTATTACGGCGCCGCCGCTGATGCCGCATTGCGGCATCCCCCTGGGCACCGCAATGCGGTGCCGCCTGCCGGGCCGTAATACGGCCCCGCCCGCATGCGAAGCAACAGCAAGCACTACACAAACGAAAGGGAACACCGATGGAACTGATAGCCACCCACGAGAACAAAGAAATATACCGCGACGGTGATGCTCGCATCAAGCTCTTCCACGCCGAGATTCCGCTGCATACTGTACTGCGGGAGGCTTTGGGGCAGGCGCAAGCGCAGGAGACAGACTTGCCAGTGCCTGCGCTGCGGGAAGTGACAAAGCAGGACGACCGCTGGGCGATTATTTCTGATTTCATAGAGGGGGAGGATTTGGCCGCTCTCCTGCACAAAAACTCGGAGAAGGAGACAGAGTACCTTACACTCTTCGTGGAATTGCAGACGCGGGTACACTCTTGGCAGGCACCGATGCTCACCAAACAGCGCGAGGTCTTACAGCGCGCCATATCGGCTTCCGGATTGGATGCGACTACACGCTACGAACTCCACACGCGTTTAGATGCAATGCCGCGCCATTCCAAGCTCTGCCATGGGGACTTTGTGCCCTCCAATATCATCCTCAAGGGCGGTACGCCGTATATCATCGACTGGGCACGGGTAACGCAGGGAAATGCTGCCGGGGATGCCGCCAATACGTATCTCATCCTTGCGCAGCACAGCGAAGCCCTCGCCGACAGCTACCGCAAAATCTATTGCGAAGCTTCCGACACAGCAAGGCAGTACTTTGACAAGTGGCTCCCCATAGCCGCAGGCGCGGCCTTAGCCGACTGCCTGCCGGAGGACCGCGCTTTTTATGAAAAATACTGCGTGAGTGTGCATGGGTATTAAGCAAGAAGCAAGAGACAAAATCCAAGAGGCAAGACTGTAGGTGTCAAGAGATTGAACCCGCTGCTTGCCTCTTGTTTTCGTATTCCTGCCGCTTGGCTTATGCTGCTTGCTTTTGCAAGGCAAACATCTTCTCTGTCACAACCTCTACAGCTTCTGTGCGCCCGCATTCAAAGACAACGTACCTGTCGTAGCCTGCATCGGCAATGGCTTTGAAGATGTTCATATAATTGAGTTCTCCTGTCCCCGGCTGTTTGCGGCCGGGGTTGTCGCCGACGTGGATGTGTCCGATGAGTCCTTTCTCTATCCCATACACCAGATTGCGGATGACATTGCCCTCTGTAATCTGCTGGTGGTAGATGTCAAAGAGCAGCTTCACATTCGGGGAGGCTATTTCCCGAATCATGGCAAAGCCCTCTAAGCTGGTTTGCAGATAAATGCCGCCGTGGTCACAGATGGCATTCAGCGGTTCCAGCACGAGGGTAATCCCGGCCGCCTCCGCCAAAGGCGCAGCGGCAATGGAAGCCTCCACCACATTGCCGTGGTCATAGCAGGGGGTGCCTTTGTTGTAGGCATTCCCCGAGGTGTAGACGATGTTTTTGCAGCCGATGGTTTGGCAGGCTTCGATGGTCTCCCGGATGCCTTGCAGGAAAGCCTCTTTTGCCTCCGGGCGTGTGATGCCGCGCTCATTGTAGAGGAGCTTCTGCACCTCCGGGTCACGGGATTGTACGAGCAGGCAGGAGTTCGAGCATCCGCTCTCTTCGATTGCGGATTTGACCGCATCCAAGTCCCAGCCCGACCAGCCAAGATCCTCATAGGCTTTCCAGCCCAAGGCAGCGGCTTGTTTCGGTTTTTCGGCGGCAGGTCCGGGCAGCCAACCGCCGCAGCAGGATAATGTATACATAGGTTCACCTCGTAATATTCAAAGCTCAATAACGTTGCCGCTGAAGACCGATTCATTGCACGCCAAGCCAATCAGCACCGACTTTAACCCGTCTTCGTAATCGGAGAGGATGAGGGAGCGGTCGCCGGTTTGGAGCGCGTCAATCCAAGAGCGGTTGATGCGCATATCATTGGATTCGGTTTTCTTATAGAAGTGCGTTTCGTTGGGGAGCTGAATCTCCGCCGAGTCACGGAGGTTGTAGATGATCTTTGCGCCCTTGGCATAAATCTTGAGGCCGTTGTGGCAGCCTTTGGGGTCATAGAGAGCGGACTGGAGCGTGACAATCTTCCCGTCCTGCATGGTGAAGACAGCGGTCGCAAAGTCGTGGAGGTCGTAGCCCTCTGCTTCCTCGCGGATGATGCCCCGACCGCCGGCGCAGTATACCGTCTTGACTTCTCCGAAGAGGTAACGGATTGTATCCACGACATGGATGCCCTGCTCCAGAATCTGCCCGCCGCAGGTGGCGTACTTAAAGTACCAATACGGCCGCGGCAGACCGCCGCACCAACCGCCTTCGACCAGACCGATTTCTTTCCCGACCAGCCACTCCTTGAGGGTCGGCAGGAAGGTCAAGTAGCGGTCTTGGAAGCCAACGCAGGTCATGAGGTTTTTCTCTTTCACCTGTTCAGCGAGGCGGATTGCCACTTCTTTATCTATTGCCAGCGGTTTCTCGATGAAGAACGGTATCCCGCGGGAGATGACCTCCGGTTCTATCAGCCCATGCTGGTCGGGCGGCACGACGATATAGACGGCATCGGGTTTTGCGTCGTCAAGCATCTCGGTCAGACTGTCATAGACCTTGCCCTGTCCAACACGCGCTTGCTTATCCTGCGCCCGCTCCGGCCGGACGTCATAGAAACCGACAAACGCCACGTCGTCAAAGTTCTTCAGCTCATTTAAGTGGTTCCCCATGCGGTTCCCGCAGCCGATGAATGCCAGTTTGATCTTGCCCATGGTGTGTTCCTTTCTCGGGTGGGTTATGTGGTTATTAAATCCATGACATTATACCACACCCAACCGAATTTGTAAAGAGTGGGTTTGGAAAACTTGGTCAGCGTTTGGAAAACTTGGGCGGATCGTCTGCGAATTGTAAATTTATTATGAATTTTTAGAGCTGTCCTTGACAAACCCCAGATAATCATTATAATAGAACAGTAGAAGCGGGAACACGCACTCGATTTGAGGGGCACGCTATTATTTAGCATACAAATAGCCGCGTTTTCGGCGAAATGACGATTGTTCAAGCAAGAATTCCGGGTGTTATTGTGATAATGACGAAAGCAAAGTCTATCCAACGAAAGAGGAGGGAAAGACAATGGCAGCAGAGCAGAAGACGGTCGTCTTAGAAGTATACAATAAACCCGGGGTATTGGGTCGGGTTTCGGAACAGATTCGGCGGGAAGGGTGGAACATCCGTCATCTGGTCGTCGGCGAGGATGCCGACAAACCGGGGCTCTCCCGACTGGAGATGGAACTGGAGGGGCACACCACGAAGCTGGCTCTCGTTTTAGAACGGATGCTCTCAATGGACTGCGTGTGCCGCGCCGGCTTTGACGGGGAGGCGTTGGTTGCAGCGCCTGCGCCGCCGCAGACAGAAGCAGCTGCCGAAGCGGAAAACAATATCCCGGAAAAAGCAGCGGGGTCATACCGCGTGTTGGTGATAAACCCGGGGTCCACTTCGACAAAATTTGCGGTCTTTGACAATGAGGAGTGTCTCTTCACAAAGACCGTCAGGCACACCGGTGAGGAGCTTGCCGCCTGTGGGAGTATTCTGGGACAGCAGGAACTGCGTCTGCAAGCCATTATGACAAAGCTCACCGCCGTCGAGCTAATACCCGAAACGCTTGACGCCGTCGCCGGGCGGGGCGGTTTGGTCAAGCCCATCGACTCCGGAACCTATGCCATCAATGAACGAATGCTGGCGGACTTGCGCAGTGCGAGTGCCACCGTACACGCCTCCTGCCTCGGTGCCATTCTGGCGCACATCATAGCCGCCAAACTGAGCATACCCGCGTTTGTGGTCGACCCAATCGTTGTGGATGAAATGGAGCGCACCGCTAAGCTCACGGGGATGCCCGGGGTGGAACGCATCACCACTTTCCATGCCCTCAACCACAAGGCAATAGCCAAACGGCTTGCTGCGCAAATCGGCCGAAGCTATGAAAACTGCCGCTTCATAGTCGCCCATCTTGGCGGCGGCATTACGGTCGGGGCGCATAAGTACGGCCGCGTGGTGGATGTCAATGATGCGCTCTCCGGCGAGGGTCCTTTCACACCGGAGCGCACCGGAGCAATTCCGCTTCTGCCGTTGGTGGAGATGTGTTTCTCCGGTGAGTATACCAAAGCGGAAATCCTACGCATCATCACCGGTGAGGGCGGTATGAAAGCCTACCTCGGCACCAACGACCTGCGCACCGCCCAAAAGATGATTAACGACGGCGATGCTTTCGCAGCCTTAGTCGTGGATTCCATGGCGTACCAAGTCGCTAAGGAAATCGGCTCTATGGCGGCCGTTCTGGAGGGACGTGTGGATGCCATCCTCCTCACCGGCGGTCTGGCATACTCCAATCGCTTCACCGGGCAGATAAAGCAGCGCGTGGATGCCATGGCTCCTGTGTATGTCCTCCCCGGTGAGGATGAGTTGCTTGCCCTTCTGCAAGGTACGCTGCGGGTGCTGCGCGGGGAGGAGGAGGCCGCTGTGTATGTGTGAGCGCCGTACGGCGGTCCTCCCACACACAAAAAGCAAGCCCCTTACGGAGCCTGCCTCTCAAGCTATTCAAATCGGAAAGCCGATCCCTGCGGCAGCGAGTACATTTGGCAGCAACGTACGCAGGTGGGCTGCCGGGGAGAAGGGCAAACCTATACAAAGCCTGTTATACGGTGGATAACCGAATGCGTCGCGTTCTTACGGGATATTGTCGATGATTTTCTCTTTGACCGGGCTGCACTCTGTGCATTTGCCTTTTTGGGTCAATTTGATTCTGTCGTTGTTCTTCAGTTTGACGTTCGGCGGAACCTCAACGATAAAACGGCCGTTGCAGAACGAATGGATAACCTGGCAGCAGCCATTGGGCCATTTGATGGTGATAGCGGCACCGCCGAGGATGGTACCATTCGGATCGCCTTCGAGGAGGTTACATTCGGGTATATAGTGAACATCGTTGTCGACATCAATTTCCGGCGCCGGTTCGCACTGCGTGAGGGACGGGTCATAGACCAGCGTCAAGCGGCAGCAGTAAATCGGCTGACCGTCAATCAAGATTTGGCAGGGGTTGTTGGCATCAATCGCATAAGCGGTGTTGGGTTGGGTCTTGTCGTAGGGGTCGGTGGCGTTGTCTTTCTGATAGCCGCAGGGCGGGATAGCCAACTGGAGGGTATAGTCCCCCGGAGGCACTTTGCCGAAGGCAAGCACGCCGCACTTGTCGGTGATGGCAATGGCATAGTATTTGTTGTCAAGCGGATCGGCATTGTTGGAGTTAAAGCAAGGGAAGAGGAAGTAGACAGCACCGCACACCGGGCCGCCCTTGTCATCGCACACCTTGATCTTAATCCGAGCGCAGTCTTCCGAGCAAGGTTTGTCGCATTTTACTTGGGAGTTATCCACCGGAGGTAGGTACACACAACGGGAACATAAGCAGCTCATAGTAATTCTCCTTGTATTAGAGTAGGTATTTAAGGCAGATTGCCTTTCCTTTCGGGCGGGAAATCGTGTTTTAGGGCCCCGCTACGCTCCGGCGCGCTTCGGATATGTATTGGGTTCCCGCTCCTTGCCCGCTGACCGGTACCGTCGCCGCCGCGCGGGGACGCGGCGGCGCCGCTATGTTCAGCCATCCCGGCGAAGAGTCTTATTAGCCGCGTGCGGGACAAAGGGCTTCGCCTTCGCCCCGACGCGGTACAGCAGGCCGGCTGCGGTGCCGGGAGCAATGCTCCTTTTGGAGAACATTGCTCCATATTGGGGAGCACTGCTCCCCAACCGCAACGCGGGGCTATCCCCGGACGCAGAGTCCAGCCGCCGAACGCCGCAAACACGGAAAACGTTGCTTGCTATTACGGGATGCATGCACCGCAATCTCAAGCGCGGTCATCTTGTTTTGAGCGTGTGTGCCTCGGCAACTGTCATCCGCGCCACCCCGCGCTTCCTACTGCTCCTGCTTTGCAGGAACAAAAGCCCGCGATTCTTCGCTAGGAACCGTCCCGCCAACCATGGGCTTGCCTTTCACCTTGCGCCGGAGGAGTACCGGTTTTGGGTGCGCATTGCCGCGTGCTTTGGCGTTGCGGTCTGTTATTATTATATTCAAAGGCTGTGTTTTGGTGACAGGCGTTACGGCGGCAAAGCAGAAGACCTGCAAATGCAGGTCTCTCATACGTTTTGCGTTTATTCAGTGGGGAGTGGGGTCTGTGGAGAGCAGAAATGCTTCCACGCGCACCATCTGTTCGGGTGGGTTCCAAGGGGTGCCCCGCCCGAGGTAGTGGTGTCCCATCCAGCGCAAGGCGACGCTGATGGTACTGATGAGCGTGTAGATGAGTCCCTCCGCATCCCAGCCGGGCAGAATGCGCGCAAAGACCCGCCGAAGCATGGCGGAGGGGTACTCCCAGTAGGACGCTTTGGATGTCTGCCAAGCATCATTGGAGCCGAACTGCTCGCTCATGCAGACGCAGATGGCATAGGCAGAGTAGGAGTTAATCATCTTCTTGGGTTCCTCAAAGACTGCCCGAATGGCTTCCTTGTAAGTATTGGCTTTCTCCAAATGCCGCTCCAGTGCGTCCACGTATATCCGGTTATTATAGCCGGCGTGGGCGAGTACCTCCCGCAGGAGTTCCTCCTTGGAGGCAAAGTGATTGTAGAACGAGGATTGTGTGATACCGCAGGCGGCGGCGATGTCGCCGACAGAAACGGCGTGGTAGGTGTTCTTGGCGAAAAGCTCCGTAGCGCGCAGCAGGATTTCCGCCTTTCTTCCTGTCAGCCCATAGGGAAGATGATGGGTTTCTCCCCAAGTGGTGAGGCACTCTAGGTCTTCAATGGATGATGTCATGCTATATCCTCCGTTTGGTCAAGGGAGGTAGTATACCTCCGCATATATTATAGCGAATAACCGTTCGTTTGTCAACAGTCAGTTATATTACATTTGGTTACTATAATTCTCATATCGAATATATTTTGTAACAAATCGGTCAGTATTTCGAGTCTTGTGAATAATATTCACATTACAGCGGAGCGCAATCGCATGGCATATATTTCCAAGAGTGAAAATATATCACTTTTCTACCTTTTTCGCGGAAAATGTGGTATAATAGATATGCTAAAAAATGGACAGGGTATTTTTGATATTCAGAGCCGCCGCGCAAAAACCTTCGGGAGGTAGGTTACGGTTTCGCCCGGCGAGAAAGAGAGACAGTGTAATGAAGCAGCAACCGATTCAAATCCTGCGGCAGCTTCGCAAACAGAGCGGACTGACCCAATCCCAAGTCGCCGACTACCTACATATTGACCGCTCCACTTATGCCTACTATGAGAGCGGACGGACGCAAATCCGCGTGGAGGTCTTTCTGCGTCTTGCAGACTTGTTTGGGGTCAGCTTCTTGTACTTGGTCGGACGCGAGGACGCAGCAGGAAAACCCGTGGAGCGGGTAACCCTCACGATGGATGATGCGGATTATGCAAACCGTGTCACCGAAAACTTCCAACGGCTTTCCCCTGAGGAGCAGAAGCTTATCCTGCTTTACCGCAGTGCAGACGCAGACAGCCGCCAGTCCATCCTCCGCTCCGTCGGGCGTTTATCCGCACCCGCCAAGCGAAACTGCAAGGAGGGCAAGAGCTGAGTATGAGCGTTTGTCATGCAGCCGGGCTGATTCCCATCCCACCGAATATCCGTAAGCCCAAAGAACCGCCCAACCTCTTCGGTTGAGCGGTTCTTTCAGTGATCAATGAATCAATGAGCAATTGAACCCGCCAAGGCTCAGGCAATCCGCAGACAAGTGAACGAGAAAGCATTAGGCAGCAGGGTAAAACCGTTGCTTCCTTTATTATATAGGTATAGATACAGAGGCTCTGCAATTTCCAAAAGGACGGTCTTGGAAAGGCAGAACTTTTGATTCGCTTCCGATAGATCCGTTGCAGCCAAGGAACCGCTGACGGGGGAGCCGCCGGTGGATATAATCTCGGCGGCAGCCGTTCCGGCAGCCTCCGAAATCCCGCTGAAGCTGAAGTGTACCAAATAGACACCCGGTTCCTCTATGACCATATAGGCATTATCAAGGGATACGGTGCTGCGGCGCAGACCCTGCGGGAGAGCAGCATCGCCGATGGTACCATTCATAGGTACATACAGCGCTTCCGTGCCGTTATTATGAATCATCCCATATGCAGCGCTGAGGGTAGCGGCGGGTCCTGTCGGTCCTGTAGCACCATCGGCTCCCGTCGGTCCGGTTGGTCCCATCGGTCCCGTGGCTCCCTGGGCGCCCTGCGGACCGGTGGCGCCCGGCGCACCGATGGTGCCGGCAGGTCCTGCTTCCCCGGTCGGACCTGTCGGACCGGTGGCTCCCTCCGAACCGTCGCGGCCCGCCGGACCCGTAGGCCCCGTTTCGCCTTGCTCCCCTTGCAAGCCGGTTCTGCCGGTCGCTCCCGGTGCGCCCTCCGGGCCGGTGGCTCCCACGGCTCCCGTTGCACCCGGCGCGCCCGCGAAGCAACCGCAATCCAAGGCAGGTACAAAGTACAGCGAGGGCGTGGTAGAAGCCGTACCTGCCGCAGCTGCCGTATAGAGCAGCGTCCCGCTGAAACTATATACATCTATGCTTCGGTCGGCCTTACTGACCGCCAGAACCCCTGTCTGCGGGTCAAAGGCCAGCGGCTGCCCGGCCGTAGCCAGTGCGGAGGATGTATAGGGTCCGATGGTGCCTGTCTGTGTATAACTCACTCCGCTGTCCGCCGTATCCAGTATGGCAATCTGCCGCTGGGATGTGCCATACAGACACTGCACAAACAGCCGCTTACTGGCGGGGTCAATCACCAGATTCGATATGGAGGTCAGTCCGGTCATAGCGGTTGTGACGGAAGAACTGTTCAGCGTCAGGCGCAGGATGTCCGTACCGGTAGAGAAGTACAAGGTGCCGGTCGCTGTATCCAGCGTCATATCCGAGACACCGACCGATGCGCTGACTGTTACCGTTCGGACGTAGCTATACGTATCCGCATTGAACACAACCAGGCGTATAGGATAGGAGTTGACGCTGAGGACATAAACCCGACGGTTTGTACTGTCCACCCGAAGGACAGTCAAGCCGTCCAAGTTGGAGTGTGTAATAGTCGTCAGCCGCGTACCGTTGGAGTCAAAGACATCCAGTTTGTTGTTGAAGTTCTCCGCCCACCACACCTTGCCGTTGGAAGTGTCGACATCCATATATCCGGTGTCCGTCACCGAAACGGCGTTGAGTTGCGCCCCGGTTTCCAAATCATACGTATACAGCTTACTCGTAAGCAAATCAATCACATAAGCACGCTTCAACTCCGGGTTGACCGTACCGTAACTCGGCCAGAACGTGCCGCTTACCAAGGTTTGGGCACTTGTCCCATTGGTCGCGGAGTAGCTGTTTATAGTGTTACGGTAGATGCCTACCAAGCTCATGCAATCCTCGCAAGGGTCGTTTCCCGCAGGACCGGTCGCGCCTGTGGCGCCTGTTGCACCCGTTGCCCCCGTTGCTCCGGTTGCGCCTTTTGCCCCGGAAGCACCTGTAGCCCCCGCTACGCCCGTAGCCCCGGTCGCACCCACCGGACCGGTTCCGCCGACGGAACCTGTGGCACCCGTAGCCCCGGAAGCACCCGTAGATCCCGTTACGCCCGTAGCCCCGGTCGCTCCCACCGGACCGGTTCCGCCGACGGAACCTGTGGCACCCGTAGCCCCGGAAGCACCTGTAGCCCCCGTTACGCCCGTAGCCCCGGTTGCACCCACCGGACCTGTTCCGCCGACGGATCCTGTGGCGCCCGTAGCCCCGGTAGCACCTGTAGCCCCCGCTACGCCCGTAGCCCCGGTCGCACCCACCGGACCTGTTCCGCCGATGGAACCTGTGGCACCTGTCGCCCCGGTAGCACCTGTCGCCCCGGCTGTACCGGCTGCCCCGGTAGGACCGGTCGGACCGACCGGTCCGGTAGCTCCGGTAACGCCTGAACCCTCACCGCCGCCCGCAGGTCCTGTCGGTCCAACCGGACCGGTAGCTCCCGTAACACCTGTGGCTCCGGTAGATCCTGCTCCGGTGGCACCTGTAGCCCCCGCTACGCCCGTTGCCCCGGTCGCACCCACCGGACCGGTTCCGCCAACGGAGCCGGCGGCCCCTGTCGCCCCTGTAGCCCCGGCAGCGCCGGCTGCCCCGGTCGGTCCGGTCGGTCCTGTCGCGCCGTCACCGGCGCCGCCGCCGGCAGGCCCTGTAGGACCAACCGGACCGGCTGCACCGGTAGCGCCTGTCGCGCCGGTGTTGCCCTGTATACCTTGCGCACCTGTGGCACCGGTCGGACCCATCGGACCGGTAGCACCTGTCGCGCCGTCACCTGAGCCCCCGCCGCCTGCCGGTCCGGTGGGGCCCATCGGTCCCGTTGCACCCGTTGCGCCTGTTGCTCCGGTCGCACCGCTGCCTGCGCTGCAGCAGTTGCAGCATTGGTTATTTAAGTAGCTGAAAGCCATGGTATAATCCTCTATTCAGATTTGTGAGCGGTAGTATGTATTGGTTTTTATGAAAGGCAAGCACGGAATCTGCTCTTGCGTACAGCTCCCCTCAAATACCATAGTATGCAAAAACGCCCGGGACGGCGCAAGTCCGGGGCGAATTTTGCCTTCTGTCGGATGTATCCGAATTGTTTCATCCGCTGCAAAGCCTTGACATTTCCCGCAATCTGTGCTATACTGTATAAACCGTTCGGTTAGAAATCTTGTCGGAGGGATTTTGTTGGAGATTATCGTAGCAGGCGCAGGGCACGGCGGTTTGGCTGCTGCCGGATTGCTGGCAAAAGCCGGGCATAGTGTCACGGTATATGAGTGCAAAAGCGAAGCGGAAGTCGGCCATGACTGGACGGACATCTGCGACCCGGCCGCTTTCCTGGAACTGGGGATAGATACAACGGATGCGCATTGGGAACAGTGCGAGCATATGGCTTTCTATTGCCCGAATGCCGCCGTCGGCGTGGACGCTTTCATTTCCGAGGAAATGGCCCTGCAGCCGGAAATGGATCGTAAGTACATCGCCCGCAAGCTCCTCGCCTTTGCGCGGGAGAATGGCGCCGCCGTTAAGTTTGAAGCCGCCGTCACTGCGCCTTTATATAATGATAGAGCCGTAACAGGCGTACGCGTGCGCTATAAGAACAACCGAACCTATGACAAAACCGCCGCCTTGGTTATCGATGCCGCCGGTATGGAGTCGCCGGTACGCCGCAACCTCCCGCCGCAATTTGGGATTAAGCGCATCTTCGGTGCCTCCCAACACTTTAATGTGTATCGAGCATTCTATGCCGAGAGCGGCGAAACGCCAACCAGTGCGTATCCTTTCAGCGTGTACTTCTATCCGGGTTGTTTGCGCGGCATTGCTTGGGTGAACCGCTCCCGCGGCATTGTGGATTTTCTGCTGGGTACGTTTGAGGGCAATGGACCGGAGGCGGTGGAATGCGCCATTGATTCATTGGCGGCGCGCCACCCGGAACTGTCCGGAAGAATCGTGCGGGGCGGGCAGTTTGCCACCATCCCCGTGCGGCGCGTGTTGCCGAAGTTCGTGGAGGACGGCTACGCAGCCGTAGGCGACTCTGCCGCCATGACCATCCCGATTAACGGCGCAGGGATTACCAACAGCCTGCGCGCCGGGCGATTCTTGGCGGAGCAGGTGCTTTCCGTTTATCCCGACGGGAAAGCACCGGCACCCGTGCCTGTGCCGGTGGAAGTGCTGTGGAACTACCAGGTGCGCTACTTTACGGAAATCGGTGCAAGGCAAGCCTCGCTGGATGTATTCAAATCCTTCTTGCTCTCCTCGCGCCCGGCGGATTTGGATGCCATGTTTGCCGACGGCATCTTCACGCCGGAGGCAATGGTTCCGGTGCGCACAGGCGATGAAATTGACTTCACCGTTCCCGAGATGGTCGCAACCGGCATCAAAGGCGCCCGCCATCCCCTCCTGCTGATGAAAGTCACGAATGTCTTGGCCCGCTCGAAAATGCTCAAAGCCATCGCATTGCGTATTCCAAAGACGTATGATGCCGAACGCATCGGGCAGTGGATGAAAGACTATGCCGTTTTCCGTTAGACCAAGTCAGGTACATATAAATGAAAGCTGAACTTTTGGCTCCGGTAGGGAATATGGAATCCCTGCGCGCCGCGCTAGCCTGCGGTGCGGACGCGGTGTATATCGGTTTGGGGGAGCACAGTGCGCGGGCCGATGCCGGGTTTTCCCGGGAAATGTTTTATGCCGCAGTGACCCAAGCCCATGCCGCCGGCGTTCGGGTATACCTTGCGCTGAATATCCTCTTCACGGACAGAGAACTGTCCCGAGCCCTCGCTGACGCCGCATCTGCCGCCGCTTGCAAAGCGGATGCCGTTATCGTGCAGGATTTGGGCTTGCTCTCCCTTCTGCGGGAGCAATTGCCGGATTTGCCCCTCCACGCCAGCACCCAGATGAGCGTACAAACAGCCGCAGGACTTGCGCTGCTGCAGCGGCTCGGTGTGCGGCGCGCGGTGCTGCCCCGGGAACTGACGCGTCGGGAGTTGGCCGCGCTCTTGCGTGCATCGCCTATAGAATGCGAAGTATTTGTACATGGGGCGCATTGTATGTCTGTCAGCGGGCAGTGCCGCCTGAGCGCCGCATTGGGCGGCCGCAGCGGGAACCGCGGCAACTGTGCGCAGCCTTGCCGCCTGCCGTGGCGGATTTCAGGACAGGCGGGCAATCGGTTCGCCTTGAGCCTGAAAGACAGGTGCTGCCTTGACGAGGTGACAGCACAGCCGCTTTCGGAGGCTGCAAGCCTCAAGATAGAAGGGCGCCGGAAGCGCCCGGAATATGTCGCCGCCGCCGTCACGGCTTACCGTGCGGCTTTGGACGGCAAGCCCTCCGCCGTAACCAAACAGATGCTGCGGGAGGTGTTCTCCCGGCAAGGGTTTACCAACGGCTATACAGAGGGGTCTTTCCAAAAGGGAGATGCCTCCATGTTCGGGACACGTGCAGCGGAGGACAAGGCCTCCCCGGAAGTGCTGGGATTCCTGCGCGGGTTATACAAAAGAGAACCAATCCCAACCCCGGCGCTAAGCGCACCTTTGCCGGAAACCCCAAACACCGCACTGCCGCCGCTGCCCCCTCCCGCCGGACCGGGCATCAAACCGCAGCTCTGGCTGCAGACGCTCCAACCCGAGGCACTCCCCCGCGACATCAGCGGCATCACCCGCCTATTCCTCCCCTGGAATACGCCGGCGGACACGTTGTGCTGCCATGCGAAAGACCGGGAGGTCGGTATCACGCTCCCCGGCGGGATATTCGGGAACTATGACCGGGTTTTGTCCGTTGCCCGGACGGCGAAAGCCGCCGGGGCAGCTTATGCGCTCTGTGATACATTGGACGGTGTTGCACTTGCGCGGGAAGCCGGGCTTCTCGCCCTCGGCGGGCAGGGCTTGAACCTCCACAACAGCTATGCTTTCCAAACCGCGTACGCGCTGGGCGTACAAGCAGCGGTTTGCTCCCCGGAGCTGAATGCCGCGCAAATCCGCGACCTAAAGCCGGCCATTCCCGCGGTGCTGGTTGCCTATGGGCGCTTGCCGCTGATGCTCCTGCGCGCCTGCCCCATCCGGGCACAGATGGGTTGCAAGGCCTGCCGAAACAGTCAAAGCCTTACGGACCGGAAAGGGATTGCTTTCCCGGTGCGGTGCGACGGGCTGTGTGCGGTACTGTATAACTCCCGGCCGCATTACCTCGCCGACAAGGTGAAACTCTGTGCACGCAGCGTTTCGGCTTTGCTTATTTCTTTGACTGCGGAATCGCAGCGGGAGTCCGAGCGTGTCTTAGAGCGTATCCGCAGCGGCAATACTCCGGAGGGCAGCTTCACGAGAGGCAGTTTCTGACCGAATGGGGAAGACTATATTTATCCCCTTGCGTTGCTTACGTTTTTGTGATATAATTGCAGTAGTGGGACAAAGTGAAGTACTATATCCAATCGTGAGGAAGATACCAGATGCGCGCCAAACCTGCGCAAACGCTGCCGCTCCCGTCCGTAACAAAGAAAGCCCCCCGTCAATCCAACTTTGAGTGGCTTCGCATTGTGTGTATGCTGCTGATACTGCTCTTCCACTTCTCGGTCTACTCCGGCATAGACGAGGAGGCGGCAGGGCTGTCGGCGAAGATATTCCTGTGGATATTCCAATACGCCGGCAAGGTCGGGGTCAATGCCTTCCTGATGGTCTCGGCATGGTTTCTGTGCATGACCGGCGGCTTCAAGCCGTCGAAGTTCGTGCGCGTCTGGCTGCCGCTGTTCTTCTGGGTCGCCTTTGTCGGTCTGTTCTTCCACTTCCTGCCTGCGCTGCGGTTGGAGTACAACCTCTATTACTGGCGCAAGACGCTCCTGCCGTTTACGACGAACTCCCTCTGGTACGCCACAATGTACCTGACGATATACTGTATGTCCCCGATGCTGAATGCCGCCGTGCGCGGCATGGACAGGAAGGCGCACAAGTGGCTGCTGCTGTGTATGTTTATCCTGTTCTCAGTCGTCCCTTTCCTCACCAACGGCGTCGGACCCTTTGACGACCAAGACTCGTTTCTGTACTTTGTCTTTGTCTATATGTTCATCGCCTATATCCGCAAGTATGACCTGAAACTGTTTCGTTACCAATGGACAGGTTGGCTCATGTTCCTGCTCTCGTGGACGGGGATGTATTGGCTGGGCGTCTGGAACGAGGCGGCAGAGCTGGATTTGGCAGTGCGCACCAACTATACGCCGCTCATGCTCACCTGCGCCCTGGGCTTGTTTACCGCATTCAAGAACATGAAAGCAAAGCCCAATGCCGCCGTGAATGTAATCGCCTCCGCTACGTTCGGGATATACATCCTGCATGAGCATGACTTCCTGCGCAAAATCATCTGGCAGGGCTGGTTCTACCGTACCAAGGAGTGGTATTACCAACAACCCACTTTTATTCCGTACGCCATCGGTGTGGCGTTGCTTGTATTCGTTGCGGGGGCTGTACTGGATTTGGCAAGGCAGTATCTCTTGGAGCGACCTTTGTTTGCACTGGTTGATGTCATTTCCTCCCGCACAAAGGCGAAGAAAGCCGCCAAGGCCAAGGCCGAGGCAGACCGGGCAGCCAAAATCGCCAGAGCAAAAAAAGCGGGACACAGAAAGAAGAAAGCAGCAAGAGGCAAGAAGCAAAATGCAAAAGGCAAGAGGTAAGAGGCAAGCCACAAGAAGTCAGCAGATAATTGAATGGTTACAATCGGTAACAAAAAATATCCGACGCAAGACGCATGGTGATAGAGGCAAGAGGTAAGAAGAATGCGACAACAAGTCAGGGATATTTAAATGGTTACAATCGGTAACAAAAAATATCCGAAAAGAAAGCAAAGAAAACAGCACCCAAGCGGGTGCTGCTGTCTTTTGGAGAAGACAGGAGGGAACCCCTCCTGCGGGAGACTTGCTTTTCTCCCTTTTACTTGTACTTGCGCTTCCGGGCGGCTTCGGATTTCTTTTTGCGCTTCACGGAAGGCTTTTCATAATGCTCGCGCTTACGGACCTCTTGGATGATACCGTCGCGGGAGGCTTGCTTTTTGAACCGACGCAACGCTTGGTCGAGCGATTCGTCTTGCCTGACTTTGACTGTGCTCACTGGGTGTTTCCCCCCTCTTATCAGGATACAGGCGCAAATCGGGATGTAAAGTATCAGTGCTTCGTGCCTGCTCCCCGCGTCATACTGTTGGCATTATTGCGCGGGGTATTGTCGGCTAACAACGTATAATATTATACAGCAATTTGTGGTAAAAGTCAAGGGAAAGTTGCTATAATTCTCTTAAAACATTATGAACAAAAGATGTGCATTTTTACCGCACCACCAGATTGACCAAACGACCCGGCACATAAAGCTCTTTTATCGGCGTTTTGCCCAAAACGGCAGCAGCCACAACTTCATCTGCCTTGGCGGCGGCAATGGCATCTTCCGCAGATACATCCGCAGAAACCGTGAGGCGCGACCGGACTTTCCCATTAATCTGCACGGCAATTTCAATGGTCTTGTCGGCGCACTTCCCTTCATCATATGCGGGCCAGGGGTTGTCTGTAACCCTCCCGCCGAAGTTTTGGCTTTCCCAGATTTCCTCCGTCATGTGCGGAGCGAAGGGATTGAGGAGGAGGAGGAAGGTCTTCAGTTCGGCATGGTTGATTTGTCCGGCTTCTTGGATGGCATTGACAAGGGTCATCAAGGCCGCAATGGCTGTATTCTGCTTCAGGTTCTCTATGTCCTCCCCGACCTTCTTGACGGTCTTATGGAAAGGCGCCTCCAGCTTTGCAGTGTAGTTCTCCCCGGGGACGAGAATGTCCTGCAATGCCCAGACCTTTTCAAGGAATCGTTTGCACCCTTTGATAGAGGAGTTGGACCACGGGGCGGTCTTCTCAAAGTCGCCGATGAACATCTCATAGAGGCGCATGGTGTCCGCACCGTACTGGCCGACAATCTCATCCGGGTTGACAACGTTGCCGCGGGATTTGGACATCTTCACGCCGTCCTCGCCCAGAATCATGCCGTGGCTGGTGCGTTTTTGGTACGGCTCGGGGGTCGGCACGGCACCGATGTCATACAGGAACTTGTGCCAAAAGCGGGAGTAGAGCAGGTGGAGTGTTGTATGCTCCATCCCGCCGTTGTACCAATCGATCGGCGTCCAGTATGCAAGCGCTTCCGAGCTTGCCAAAGCCTCGCTGTTCCATGGGTCGCAGTAGCGCAGGAAGTACCATGAGGAGCCGGCCCACTGCGGCATGGTGTCGGTTTCGCGCTTCGCGGGGGCACCGCACTGCGGGCAAGCGGTGTTCACCCAATCGGTCAGAAGGGAGAGCGGGCTTTCGCCGTCGTCGGTCGGTTCGTAGTGCTCCACGTTCGGGAGCTTCAGCGGCAGTTCGCTCTCCGGCAGGGCGACCATACCGCAGTGCGGGCAATGCACAATCGGAATCGGCTCCCCCCAGTAGCGCTGGCGGGCAAAGACCCAGTCGCGCAGTTTAAAGTTGACCTTTTCCTCGCCCAGACCTTTTTCCGTCAGCCACGCGGTAATGCGAACTTTTGCGTCCTCCACGGAGAGTCCGGTCAGGAAGCCGGAGTTCACCATTACGCCGGCGGCACAGTCGGTGTAAGCCGCCTCCTCTATATTCCCGCCGGCCACGACCTCCACGATGGGCAGACCATAGACCTTCGCAAACTCCCAGTCGCGGGTATCGTGCCCCGGTACGGCCATAATGGCTCCTGTCCCATAGGAGGCCAGCACATAGTCAGATATAAAAATCGGTATCTCCTGCGCCGTTACAGGATTGATTGCCGCTACGCCTTGCAGGCGCACGCCGGTCTTGTCCTTATTGACCTCGGTGCGCTCAAAATCGGATTTCTTTGCGGCACTGCACTGGTAGGCTTTGATTTCGTCCGGATTCGAAAGCTTCGTTGCCCATGCCTCCAGCAGGGGATGCTCCGGCGACATGACCATATACGTCGCCCCGAAGAGGGTATCGGGACGCGTGGTGTAGACCTCCAAGGTATCTCCGGCAGTAGTGGCAAAGCGCACCTGCGCGCCGGTGGAGCGTCCGATCCAGTTGCGCTGCTGGAGCTTTACGCGCTCGATGAAGTTCACCTCATCCAAGTCATCGTGCAGGCGTTGGGCGTACTTTGTGATGGCGAGCATCCATTGGCTCTTGTTCTTGCGGGTGGTTTCCGCACCGCAGCGCTCGCACTTGCCGTCGATGACCTCCTCGTTGGCAAGCACACACTTGCAGGAAGGGCACCAGTTGACGGCCATGTCTTTCTTATACGCAAGATTGTGCTTGAACATTTGCAGGAAAATCCACTGCGTCCATTTATAGTACTCCGGGTCGGTGGTATCTACCACGCGGCTCCAGTCAAAGGAAAAGCCGAGGGATTTCAGCTGGGCTGTAAAGCGGGCAATGTTGCGCCGGGTAATCTCCGCCGGGTGGACGTGGTTCTTGATGGCGAAGTTCTCCGCCGGAAGCCCGAAAGCATCGAAGCCAATCGGGTACAGCACATTATACCCTTGCAGGCGGCGTTTACGCGCAACGGTATCCAGCGCCGTATAGCTGCGCGGGTGGCCGACGTGCAGACCATTGGCTGACGGATAAGGGAATTCTATTAAAATGTAGGATTTCGGCGCGGCAAAGTCCTGCTTGGCATGGAACACCCCGGACGCTTCCCATGCGTCCTGCCATTTCTTCTCTACGGCTTTGGTATCATAGATCTTGGACATCATACAATTCTCCTTATGGTTTGTGATGATAAGCGCGGCTTATTGTTCGGTCGGGGCTGCCATCACTCCCATAGTCGCTCAATATTATAATACTCGCGTTGGTCCTTGGTGAATATATGCACCAGTACCGTGCCGTAATCCAAGAGAATCCAGCCGGTTGTACGGCCTTCTATCCCTCTGGCTGTGACCCCTTGCGCTTTCAGGCTCGCTTCCAATTCGTCCGCCAACGCGCGGACATGGGTGGAGCTTGTTCCTGTAGCTATCAGGAAGTAGTCGGCTATAATCGTCTGTGTCGTTGTCGCTATGGTCTTCAAATCCACAGCTTTCTTGCTGTCCAGGATTTCCCGGGCTTGCTCAAGCAGTTCTTTCGATTCCATATAAACCTTTCTGTCGAATGTATTCGTAAACTTGCGGGGGGAGCATATCTCGGTGTGCGCTTGGATTCGCACGGATGAATGTGGAGCTTTCCCTTGTCCGCGGGAGGACGTGCAGGGCACTTAATTCCAGTATTCCCTCCCAGTCCTTCCATTGCGGGAACTGTGCCAGTTGGTCCGACCCTATCAGCATGACCATATCTTGCATCGGATGCGTTGCGTGTATCTCCCGAACTGTGTCTATCGTATAGCTTATTCCGGTTCGCTGCATCTCTATGTCGCTTACCTTTGCCTGCCGTATCCCTTTAAACGCTATTCGGCACATCTCTATCCGGTCCGCAGCTCCCGCTTCGTGCGCCTCCTTTAACGGCGCGTCCCCCGTAGGTATGATGAGCACTTCCTCCGCAGGACAGTCGCTCAAAAATCGCCGCGCAGCCCTGATGTGCCCGTTGTGCGGTGGGTCGAAGCTCCCGCCGTATAATAGTAGCATGGGGTTTCCTTTCGGGAACCGCATTGCGGTTCCGAGGGGGAACCGCATTGCGGTTCCCGGGGGGAGCCGTATTACGGCTCCTCTTCCGGCGGCGGGACATCCTCCGGCGCGTCCGTGTATCTTGCGTGAGATGCTTTCCGGCTTTTCCGCTCCTCAGCCGCAAGCGTTGCCTGTAAACTGTCCGGATGGTAGCAATCCGATACCCAACGCCACGCATTGTCCCGTATGTATTGCCGTGCATTGACTACTGTGTGGTTTACAATAATCTTTTCCGGCAATCTGTATGATTCCCAAAGACTGCGGCGCGCTTTCTTGGATGCACTCGATTTGAATTGCTGTATCAACTGGTGCAGCGGTACGTTATTCGGATATGCCAAACAAATAAGGAGTAAATGAATATGATTCGGCATGATGCAACTGCTGTCTACCAATACAGATGGATATACCTTGTTGATGGTCTCTATGCAGTCTTGTACTGCCATGCCTGCCTCGGATAAAACCATTTCATCGTTCTCTATGCTGCCCAAGATGCCTTCGTGCCCTTTTGTGCAGATCGTTACAAAAAAGACACCGTCCGGTTGCTGAGATCCCGCCATTCGCAAACTCCTTTTCGGGAGGAAGTGTCCGCATTGCGGACACCTCGGTTCCTTTCCGCCTGACCTTTGCGTTTGACGTGGGAACCGCATTGCGGTTCCGCTTCGGCGCCGCATTGCGGCGCCTTCTCCCGGCCGGGGTCCGCATTGCGGACCCGCAGAGGAACCGCAATGCGGTTCCCATCGCAAAGCCGCATTGCGGCTTCTCTATTTCAGCGATATTTTCTTCTTCAGCAACAAATCCGTCAAGAAGAACAACCCGACGCTGAGCGCAGCGGCAATAAACATTTGAGAGAGATTAATGGTAGCGGCCTCGTTGATATTTGTGAAACTGACTTTGAGTAGGCGCATTTGGACGATAAAGGGCAGAGCTTCGCCGATCCATTTGATGGCATTGACGCAAAGGGCACCGGTGAGGATAGCGAAAGCGAACATCCAGAAGCCGGGCTTCAGGGAGAAGGGCCGCACGTGGGAGATGGTAATGATAAAGATGATAGCCATCATGATGAGTAGGAGGAAGGCGAAGATTTGGATAAAGAAGATCAGAGCGAAGCGCAGGACATCACCGAAAGAGGCAAAGGATACCATCCCGGAGAGCTGATCTTGGAGGCTGGCGGACTGCTCATTGCCCATAAGCGACATCATGTCGGCGGCGTGGTGGAAGATCCGGCGATAGTTCTGGAAGCTGACGAAGATAACACCCATGGCGACACCGGCGGAGAGGAGGAGCCACACAAAGCCTGTGATGAACTTAGAGAAGAGATTGGATGTCGAGGACACAGGCAGGGAGAAAGTGAGGTATCCTTGGTTGGAGAAGAGGGAGCGATTGATGTTCATCAAGACGAAGACCATCGAAACAACTTGGATAACGGCGCCGAGGACAATGAGGAGCATATTCAGAAGCATCCCGGCGATGAACTGACCTTCCCCGATGGTGTCGCCGAGGGAGAGGAGCGTGACCACACCGCTGACAAGGATAGCACCGCCGAGCAGCGGCACAAAAGAGCGACCGGTCTGGATGAATTCATTTTTTAAAAGTTTACCCAACATAGGGGAACACCTCCTGGAAGAGTTGGTTGAGGTCGCGGCCGGCCGCCTCGAAGAAGTCTACGGTGTTATACTGCAGCACGCGCTGGTCGCCGATCATCAGGGCATAATCGAACACGCGCTCCATATCGTAAATCATGTGGGTAGAAAGGAGGATGGTTGAGTCCTCCGGGCGGTTGTTGAGGATGGTGTCCATAATGAACTGGCGGCCGGAGGGGTCTACGCCGCCGAGCGGTTCGTCGAGGACATAGAATTCCGCATTCCGGCTCATGGTGAGGAGGAGGAGGAGCTTTTCCTGCATACCCTTGGACATGGATTTCACACGCATATCAGGCTTGAGCTTAAACTTCTCGAGCATATCCAAAGCTTTGGGCTTGTCGAAGTTCGTGTAGAAGTCTGCCATGTAGTTGATAGCCTGCTTAGCACTCATCCACTGCGGGAGGTAGGTCTTGTCCGGAAGCCAAGCGGTGATGGCTTTGGTATGCGCCCCAATGCTTTCTCCATCGATAATAACTTGACCGGAGTAGTCGTTAATCATACCGGTGAGGATCTTCATCAGGGATGTTTTCCCGGAGCCGTTGGGGCCCATCAGACCGACGATGGTGCCGCGGGGGAGTTGGAATGTGATGTTCTTGAGCACCACATTGGAGCCGTAGCTCTTGGTTAGGTTTTTGATTTCCACCAATGGATTTGGGAAAGTCGGGAAATCATAGCCTTGGCTGATTTCTTCCATAGGGTTCTTTCTCTCCTTTTATCTTAGGGAATGCGCGTCTTGCATCCCGAAGGTTCATGTTTCCGGCTTGTCCATGCTTTGCCGGGGCGTATCAGCTGGAGTATCCGGCGGCTCGGCGAAAAGAAATGCTGATTATTCCGCAGAATCGGCGGCAGGTTCGGGACTGTGCGGTTCTGCGGCAGTATCCGTTGCAGCAGGAAGGGGTGCCGGGCTGGCGCAGTAAGCTTCGCTGTTCTCCGCTGCCTCTACCATTTCATCCGGCAAAGCTTCTCCGTGCTTCACGAAAGCGATGAATGCCAGGGCAAACAAGAAAGCAATCGGGCTGTATATGAAGAGCGATAGGTATGTGCCGGTGAACATACGAACCAGACCGTACACAATCGGGGAGGCAATCTGTGCAGAGAATGTGGCAGTGTAGTAGTAGCCGGTGAACGTGCCTACACGGTCGATGCCGCCGATGTCCAGTACAAGGGGAAGAGTGTTGACAGTGATGAGCATATTCGCCGCGCCGGCACAGACCAGAATCGGGAATACCACGATGTTCAGTATGCGAAGAACCTCTTCGTTGACAGCACCGTTGATGTTAGCGTTGATGAACTCCCCGATACTGATATTCTGCCCCGAAAGTACGATAAGCAACGTGCCTAAGAACACAATAAATGCGCCGCCGAAGAGCGCCAAACCGCCGATGATGGTTTTTTTCCTGCCGAAGCGAGTGCCGAGCTTCCCGGCAGGGATTGCTGCTGCCATAGAGGCTACAGCGAATATAAGCAGCCTTAACGTGGCGTCTGCGGTTTCGATGTGCAGGATTTCCTCTGCAAAGAGGGCGAAGAAAGTCTGCACTGCATTCGAGCCGCAGAACAGAAAGAACAGGCAGGCCATCATAAGGATAAGACTTGCTTTGCGGTCTTTGGTAAGCTTGTGGGCTTCCCGCTCGGCACGCTTCTCCGCTTTGCGCTCGGCGCGGGAGGGCAGCGCGCGGCTTTTTAGCACATCGGAGGAGAGGATGGAGGTATCCTCCTCCTTTACGAAGAACAGCAGCACAAACACAGCGATTATCATCATGACCGAGCCGAAGATGAATACCATCGGGAAGACCTTGAACTCATCCAAGGCTTCCTTGGCGACCCCTGTGACAGCCAGATAAATCGCTGTGAATACAGAACCGATGACCATGGCTACGCCGCCGCCGACCCCGCCCATCAGATTAATGATGGCGTTGCCGTCGGAGCGCAGTTCCGGGGGCGTCAGGTCCGGCATGAGTGCCACGACCGGTGCGCGCCACAGGCTCATGACGAACACAAAGAAAATAATGCAAGCCATGACCGTAGCGAGGTTGGGCATAAAGGGTATCATGGCAAAGAGGAGCGCCGATACCGGTGCCCCCGCCACAATGAACGGCCGCCGCTTCCCCAACCGGGAACGGCAGCGGTCGGAGAGCTTCCCGAACTGCGGTTGGAAGATAACTCCGAAAATGTTATCGAAAGTCATTATGATTCCGATGAAGAGCGGTACAAGCGTGAATTTCCCGCCGATGACGGTAGACTCTCCCTGCGTTGCCATAAAGTTCGAAAGGAAGGCTGTGTCGCCCACTTTCTGCGAGGCGTTGGATACCCACTCGGAAGCTGTCAGGAATTTCTTTAGGATTTTCGTGATGTATGGGTCATAAATGGTCCATGCTATGTTGGCTGCCATGAAACCGAAACCGGTCAACAATGTTTTCCCGATGTCCAGCTTTCCGTTCTTTACGTTTAATTGTGCCACGGGAATCCCCCTTTTGCTTTCTGCTCTGTGATTCCTACTAAAGCAGAGTTCTGCATAGTGTACTTAGAATAGTATACATTATTTAGCAGGGAATTACAAGCGTTTTGGAAAAGTTTACGTTTTGGACACTAAAGCAGAAGCCGCATTGCGGCTTCCCGGGGGAACCGCAATGCGGTTCCTCCCTCTAAACCATCACAGGTGTCTGCACGTACCCTGCGACCCAAAGCTCATAATCCGAACCGCGCCGCGCCCCGACGGTACGAAGGGCTGTTTCGGCGCAGTCTACGGCTATCTCCGGGCGGTTGTCATCCGGGGAGAGGTGCGCCAAGATAATGCGCGTGGTGCCTCCCTCTATTAATTCCGGGAGGTAGGCGGCGCAGGCATCATTGGAAAGATGCCCCACATCGGAGAGTACGCGGCGTTTCGTACCGTAATCCTTCGTGGTGCTGTTGCGGAGCATTTGGATGTCGTGGTTGGATTCAATCATAACGCAACCTACACCGCGCAACGCTGCGCGGGTGTCGTTGGTAACAATCCCGGTATCGGTGCAGACAGCGAACGTGTTGCCCTGCATATCGGTGATACGGAAGCCGCGGGGGTCTACGGTGTCATGGCTGGTGTGGAAGCTTTCCACGAGGAAGCCGTTTGCTTCAACCGGCTTATCGGCGAAGACGCTGACATCCATCTTGCCGGTGAGGGTGCTGGGGTAGCGGCTCTGCAGCCCGCGTTTGGTGCCGCGGCTGAGAAACACTGGTGTACCGGTCTGCTCGCAAAAGACGCGCAGACCGCTGATGTGGTCGCTGTGCTCATGGGTAATAAAGACAGCACCAATCTGCGAGGGAGTCACCCCTATCGCTTTCAGACCTTCTATGATTTGCTTGCGGCTTCCGCCGGCGTCGATTAGGATGCCGCCGGCGGCGTTGCCTATGTAAGTACAGCAGCCTTTGGAGGAAGAGAAGAGCGCATGGATTTTAGTCATTGGAAATCCTTTACTTATTATAAATTATTTTTGTTCCCGAGCTTTTTGTCGGCGCGGTACCAGAGCCAAGCAAGCAGTGCGAAGAAGCCGGACATCCCGAGCACAATCGGCAGTACCAGCCAACCGAGCAGGTCGATGTCAAGAAACATATAAGGGTAGTAGGAGGGACTTCCCCACATCGCGCCGAAGTTGACTTTATGCAGAAGACCCAGCGGGAGTACGATTGCTAAATAGATATACGGGTAGACCAAACAAAGCACACAGTCCTGTTTCTTGAGTGTGCCGCGTTTGTGAAAGAAGAGGTAGTCAAAGAGTACAAGTAACGGCGTAATCAAATGCACGGCCAAGTTATCCAAGCGCAATAAGTATGCAATCGGCACAAAATCGAACGGTGCAAGCACAAACCAAAACACGAACATGGTAATCATGATGGCATGGGTGACCAGAAAAGACAGACGCGGGCTGAAACCATAATTACTGCCTTTTGGGCTGCGCAGCGTTCGGACGAAGTACACCCCGAACAGCAGAAGAGCCAATATGTTCGACTGCACAGTATAATACAGCAAAGCTGTATGGAAGACTTGTCCCGCAAACACGCCAATCGTTTGAAGGATGCCCCAGAGGGCAAAGAGCATGGCAAACAGGCGGAAGCCTGCTGCAAAAGCTTTTGAATTCCGGAGTTCGGTGCGTTTCACGAAAATCCTCTTTCCCCAAATACAAACTGCTTTATAAAAGGGCGGTTGCACCGCCCGGAACTATGCTTATCCTGCATTGCGCAGACCGTGCTGTTCCGGGATGTCACGGCGGGAGATTTCCGCGCCCATGGCGCGGAGTTTGCCGACCATATCCACATAGCCGCGATCGATGAACTCAATGTCCTCAATTTCTGTCTGACCGTGCGCCATAAGTCCGGCGATGACCATTGCCGCCCCGGCCCGCAGGTCATAGCACTTCACTTGCGCTCCGCGCAAGGCTTTTACGCCTTCTATGACAGCCACTTTGCCGTCCACTTTGACATTGGCTCCCATACGGATGAGTTGATCCATGTAGCGGAAGCGGTTGTCAAAGATGCCTTCGTTGATGATGCTGATGCCGTTGGCGGTGGTAAGCATGGCGCCGAATTGGGATTGCATATCCGTTGGGAAGGCAGGATGGTAGGAGGTTTTGATTTTGCAGGCACGCAGACCGGCGGGTGCCGTCACATGAAGTGCCTCATCGTACTCAATAATTCTAGCACCGCACTCCACAAGTTTGGCGGTGATAGTTTCCATGTGCTTCGGGATAACACCGCGCACCAAAACATCCCCGCCGGAAGCAGCGGCAGCGACCATATAGGTACCGGCCTCGATCTGGTCGGGAATGCAAGCATATTCGCAGCCGTGCAGTTCTTTCACGCCGCGGATTTTGATGTTATCCGTACCGGCGCCGCGCACATCCGCCCCCATGGAATTGAGAAAGTTGGCGAGGTCAACCACGTGCGGTTCCTTGGCGGCACCTTCTATAATAGTATTGCCCATTGCGCGGACAGCCGCAAGCATGATATTGATTGTCGCACCCACGGAAGGCATATCCAAATAGATGGCACTTCCCATCGGTTGGTCGCTTTGCAGGGAGATAACGGCGTTCTCCTCAAAACCTACTTTGGCTCCGAGTGCCTCAAAACCGCGGATGTGCTGGTCAATCGGGCGCAGACCCAAGTCGCAGCCGCCGGGCATCGCCACACGCGCATGACCGAAGCGCCCGAAGAGGGCACCCAATAGGTAGTAGGAGGCGCGGAAGTGCTTCGTCAGGTCGTGCGGGACGACACCGGAATGGAAGTGGCGCGTATTGATTTCCACGCAATTCTTGTTGATGCGTTTGACATCTGCGCCCAGCTCATCCAGAATATGGAGCATGATAGAAACGTCGCTTATATTCGGGATGTTATCCAACCGTACCGTATCGCGGCAGAGAATGGCAGCGGCCAGTAGTGCCAGAACCGCATTCTTGGCACCGTCAATGCTGACTTCCCCTTGCAGGGGGCGGCCGCCGTTAATAAATATTTTTTCCAAGCTTAAAGCACCTCGATGAATAGATAAGCGAGCATATAATCCCGTTATGCTCAGAATATGGTATTCCTGCGACAATGTGTTATCCGCGTTTTCGGCATTGTCAAATATTCCCGGCGGCTCTCGCCGCTATTTCATACATCCGCATGGGCTACCGCATTTATTATAACATATTTTACGGCAAAAATAAAGAGGGTTTTTATATTTTTTGTTAATTCGAATTTGGAAATATATGGGATTCTTTCTTGCTTTTCCCAAACCATCCTATGTCCGCACGATTTATCTCATGCCTATGGTTTCTTGCCCTGCCACATCGCTGTTGCGCCGCAGGGGAGTACCCAATCGGTGGCCGACACGCGCAGACCGATTTCGTCCGCATGCACTTCGCCTCCGAAGCGGGGCAGCAGCTTCTGCCGCAGGAAGTACTCTATGACCCCCGGGGAGAATGATTCTGTATAAAAGTTCAGCAGCAGCAACCCTGACGGTTGCAGGAGCGGAATGCAGGTGTCCAGCAGGCGGTTAATCTGTTCCTCAAACTTCCAGACTTCTCCGCCCGGACCGCGGCCATAGCTCGGCGGGTCCATGATAATAATATCGTACTTGACCCCGCGCCGCACTTCCCGCTGCGTGAATTTTAGGCAGTCCTCTACAATCCAGCGCATCGGTCTCTCTGCCAAACCGGAGAGGCCGGCGTTTTCCTTCGCGCGCTGCACCATGCCTTTGGCGGCATCCACATGGGTGACGTGTGCGCCCGCCGCTAAACACGCCAGTGTTGCGCCGCCTGTATAAGCAAACAGATTCAAGACCCTCGGCGCGGTGTTATGTTTTTTTAGAAGCTCTGTAATCCAAACCTGTAAGTACTCCCAATTCACAGCCTGCTCCGGAAAAATTCCGGTATGCTTGAACCCCATCGGGCTGATTTTGAAGTGCAGCTGCGGTGTGTTCTCTATGCCCTGCCAAGAGATTTGCCAGTCCTCCGGCAGCTTGTGCAGAAACTCCCATTGTCCGCCGCCGTTGGCAGAACGATGGTACCGCGCTGCCGCTTTCTCCCACAGATTAGACGTGCGCTCCACCCAAATCACCTGCGGATCCGGGCGGATGAGTATATACTCCCCCCAGCGTTCCAATCGCTCGCCGGAGGCTGTGTCTATCAAATCGTAGTCGTGCCAACGGTCAGAAATACGCATTCTTTGAGATTCTCCGATTCG
>JAISUW010000015.1 GCA_031271865.1 Oscillospiraceae bacterium | reverse complement strand
GAGCATCGCCCGCTATGGGTATGCGGGAATGGGCATAGGTAGGGTTCAGGGGCCTGCATTTTATGATTATGTAGTTTGTTCAGCAATTCCGGAATGATGATATACAACGGATTCAACGGTATTCTATATTCTTTCTGCGCATATTCCGGGGACTGAAACCGAATTCAGTCCCTGAATTCCGGAATCGAAAACCCTGTATCGCTTATACCATTGGAAATCAACATGCTGAGCGAAATACATAATCATAAAGGCTTCGCCCACCACGCAAAAAGCCTGCCGTCAGCGGCAGGCTTCCTCCGTTAATAATTGACAGTTTAAAGAGAGCCGGAGTGCGAGCCGTCCCGGCTCAGCTTAAAGCGCTTTCTCTCGGATGCGCTGCATCAACTGATGCGCTTTTCGGGAGAGAGCTGACGCTTGTGCATAGGATACAAGCACTTCCCCGCCTGCAACATACCGATGGAAAGCAACGGCCTCCTCCGCCATGACGGCTGCTTTGCTGCGCGGGGTATCCAAGCGGCCTGTTTGCGCCTTTGCCGTGAGGTACACCTCCTGCACTTGAGAGATATGCCCGATACGCAGTTCGCCGTTGCTGCCTCGGAGTACGGACGGCGCATCGGACTGCCGGGTCTTGCTCCAGCAGAGCTTGACCTCCGGGCAGGCTGTAAAGGACATCTGCACTTCCCCGGCACCGTCGGCACCGTTCGGGAGGAGCGTATCGCGGGCGCGGACGGTATCCGGCAGCGGTTCCCCCAACCAATCCGCAGCGGGATAGACGCAATATATCCCAAGGTCATTGCGGGCACCGCCGCCGTAGGCGGGGTCAAAGACGGAGGCGATGCTGCCCTTATAGAAAGCCTCTATCCGCGAGGAGTACTGCAGGAACTCGAGTGTGGCGGATTGGAGCGGAGCTATGGTATCCAGGGCTTGCCGAATAACCTGCCGCTCCGGGGTGTGCAGGTACATTATCGCTTCCATGAGGATACGGTTTTCTGCCGCTGCGAGGGAATGCACTTCCTCCCATTCCTGTGGGGAGAGCACCATCGGCTTTTCGCAGAGGACATGGAACCCGGCGGCGAGCAATGCTTTCGTCTGCGGGACGTGGAGGGAATTTGGGGTGGCGATGTAAGCTGCTTCCGGTCGGTTCGTCTGCGCAGCAAGAGCCTCTGCGGTAGGATATATCAGCGCATCCGGGCAGCCGATGCTCTCGGCGAAGGCGCGGCCTTTCTCCTGCGAGCGGGATACAATCGCCGTTACTTGGTACGGCGCGTTTCTTTCCCCGGCGAGACGGAAAGCCTCCGCCATCTCTCCGCTAATCCAATTGGTGCCGACGATGGCGATTGTGACGGGGCGGATATGCTCATTCGACACGGCAGATAATCTCCCTTTCGTATTGTGTTTGCGCCGGGGAGCGCATCCCTTCGGCGGCGCTGTCCCGCGCTTCATTGAAGCGCTTGCCGGGGATGGGTAATTTTTCTGCCGCTCCCATGCGGTAGAGCTCATATTCAATATCTATGTGACCGACATCGATGGCTTGGCGGCCGCACGCATGGAGGTCGGCAGCGAGAACCGTAGCGGTGGGACCCAAGGCGAGGAGAAAGAGCGTATCTTTCGGTTGCGCTAAGCATACGGAGAGCAGGCGGTCATGGACGCGGTAGGCATGGTCGGCGGGGGCGAGGATGCGGTGAATGGATTTCGTATTTTCAAATAAATCATTGCCTACCCCGAGCTTGGAGGCTTCCCCTTCCACGAAGACGATGTCGCGCCCCTCCCAGACGGTGCGCCAAGCGGCGAACACCTCTGCTGCATAAGCCGCGTCTTGGATGTCTATATACGGTCGGGTGGCACTTGCATTCAGATACGGAAAGCCCTTGCGTGTAAAGCAAATCCACCAGCCGCCGAAACGGCGCCGTTCGCCCTCCCAATGCGCTTTGGGAGCGGGGAGGAGTCTCGCGTACTCTGCGGGGCAGAAGCGAATCGGCAAGCCCACTTCCAGACCGGGCACACCGCCGCGCAGGATTTGGCGCATCCGTTTCACCAAGGGACGTGTGCGGTGCTGGTACCAGATAGAGAGTTTGCCGACCAGCATAATCTCCGCATCCCCAAAGCGGGAGAAAGAGGCGCGTTCCGCGGCAAGCTTGCGGATGGTCGTCAGTGTATCGGCGCACACCGGTTCCCGGAAGAAGCGCAGCAGGACAGCCGACAGCCGCCGTGCCCACGCGCGCAGAATCTTATCGCGCCGGACTTCCAGCCATGGTCTGATATTGCGGGGGATATTGCGAAGTCTGGGGATGTGCATAGGCCCTACACCCCAATCCGCGCCACCACCTGCGAGAGGAATTCGTCATCCTCCGCGGGGACTTCATCCAAGGCGCGGGCTTCATAGACGAGCTTTCCCGGCACGGGCTGTTTGACTTTCGCACCGGCTAAGTACCACTCGTACTCTATGTCCAAGTGACCGATGTCAATGGCCCGGTAGCCCAAAGCATGGAGGTCGGCCGCCAAAACTGTGGCCGTCGGCCCCAGAGCAATAAGCACCAAGGCATCTTTCTCTATCGTAGCGGCAAGGGTCTTGATGCGGTTATAGGCACTGTAGGCATTGGCGGAGGGGCAGAGGATGCGGCGTATCGATTTGGCCCCGTCCAATAGGTCATTGCCGGCACCGAAGTGGGTCTGCAAGCCCTCGATGATAACAACGTCCCGGTCTTTCCAGACGCGCCGCCAAAGGGAGATCATTTTGGCAGCGTAGTCGCGGTCCTGCGTATCAATGTATATACGGCTCACGCAACTGTTGTCATACACATGGCCGCGGAGGGTATTGCGTGACCATGCGCGGGCAAAAGCGGCGGAGTGGTTCTGCCAGCAGCCGCGGGCTTCCGGGGTCAGGGTTTGGAACTCCTTGGGGCAGAAAGCCGTAGTGATACCGACCAGCAAGCCCGGCTGGCTGCCGCGCAGGATGGAACGGAGTTTCAGGAGAAGCTCCGGGTGTACGCGTTGGAAAGCCAAGTTGCGCCCGGCTAAGAGCATGATTTCCCCATCGCCGAACCGAGCCATGGAGCAGTTGCCGGCAACCAGCCGGCGCAGACTTTCTTCGGATGTGCGGCAAACAGGGACGTGCATAGCATACCTCTTGTCAGTGAAGCGTTAAGCGCTCACAGGGAACGGTTTAGTATTCCCTGCCCGGGAGGGAATTACCCGGCGGAGAACACAAAGCGCACGGTGTGGTAGTATTCCTCCCCGGCTTTGAGAAGCGGTGAGGGGAAGTCGGCGCGGTTTGGGGAATCGGGCCACGTCTGCGTCTCCAAGCAGAAACCGCTGTGCGCCGTATATACGGCACCGTTCTTTCCGGGGGAGTCCAGGAAATTTCCGGTATACAGCTGTATGCCCGGTTGGTCGGTGAAAACCTCCATGCGGCGGCCGGAGATTGGTTCATATACATTTGCCACAGGGGTCAGCGTCTGCGGCTCCAAGCAGTAGCAGTGGTCGTAGCCTTTGGCACCGATGAGCTGGGGGTCGTCGGCGCGGATGTCCGCCCCGATGGCTTTTGCTTCACGGAAATCAAAGGCTGTCCCCTCGAGCGGCCGCACTTCCCCCGTCGGGATGGAGTCGGCATCTATCGGCAGGTAGGCATAGGCCTTCAACTGCAGGATATGCCCCAGCACATCGCCGCCCCCTGCCAAGTTGAAGTAGGCGTGGTTGCACATATTGACAATGGTATCGGCATCAGAGACAGCGGTAAATGAAATCTGGAGTGCATTGCCGTCCAGAACATAGGTGGTCTCGGCGGTGACTTGCCCGGGGAAGCCTTCCACGCCGTCGGGGCTGGTGTAGGTCAAGGTCAGGAAGTCCTCGCCTTGCGTTTTGACCGCCCATTCTGTATGGGAGAACTCCCCGCCGCCGTGCAGGCAGGTCTTGCCGTTTTCGTTTTTCGTGACGGTGTAGGTCTTGCCGTTCAGAGAGAAGGTGCCGCCGGCAATGCGGTTGGCATAGCGGCCGACGGTCTCCCCCTGGTAGGCGGAATACGCTTTCCTGTCGCCGAGGCTGTCAAAGCCCAATACCACATCTGCCGGATTGCCGTCTTTGTCCTTCACCCGGAGGGCGTTGAGTGCGGCACCGTAGAGGAGGATCTCTGCTTGGAGTATGCCGTTGTCCAAAAGGATGGGAGAAGACATCTTGTTCACCTCATATCTGTGGATTTGCGGATTTTTTTTGTTACCGTTTGTAACTGTTTGTCTGCGGCCGTCTTGCCTCCTGCCGCTTGCTGCTGGCCTGTTGCTTCTGCACGCCGGATTTGCGGATTTTTTTGTTACCGTTTGTAACTGTTTGTCTGCGGCCGTCTTGCCTCCTGCCGCTTGCTGCCTGCCTGTTGCTTCTGCACGCCGGATTTGCGGATTTTTTTTGTTACCGTTTATAACTGTTTGTCTGCGGCCGTCTTGCCTCTTACTTCTTGCTTCATGCCTCTGGGACGGTGTAAACGGCAGTGGGAGTAGAAAAGCAATGCAGCAGCAGCAGTAGCAACGGAAAAAGCCAAAACCCCGGCGTAAAGCGCCTGCTGCCCCCGCTCCAGTGCATGGAAAAGCCACTTGGCGGGGGAGAGAAAACCGGTCTTTCGCAAAGTAAAGTAGGGGACAAGCACATCATTCCATATGCAGACGGTGGACCAGAGAAAGAGCGGAATGCCTATCGTTTTTGTGCGGTGGAGGACAATGTAGAAGAAGGTTCGCACCGCACCGTAGTCTTGAGCGGCGGCGGCCGTCCGGATTTGCTCCTTATGCTTTGAGATGCGCTGAACAAAGAGGGAGAGCAAGGCAAGATAGCCGGCAGACCAAACCAATACCGCCCATATCGGCGAAACTGCGATCCGAAAATTCGACAGCAACTGTGCGAAGGAAGCAAAACCAAGGGTCAGCGGCACGCCTTGGAGCAGAACGACGGTAACAAAGCGGCGCGAAAGCCGGAAGCTGCCGGGGCGACGGGGCGGTTTGTCTTCGCCAAACACCATGTAGTATCCCAAAAACAGCGCTGCCGCTGCCAGAAAGAGCATCGCCAGCATAACAGTCAGATTCCCGGAGCGCGCCAGCAACTCTCGAAGGATTCCGTTGTCGGCATCCTCCAGCAAAAGGGTTTGCAGAAATGCGAAAGCGCTGCGGATACTCTCCGCCCCCCCCAGATGCAAACTGCGGCAGAGGTAGTATTGCAGATACAAATCCGTCAGACCGAGCAGCATACCGACCGCCGCCATGACAGGCAGATGGCGCAGGATGCCGCTGCCTATATCCGAAACAATGAAGCCGCGGTCCGGCCGTCTGCCTGTCAGACGCGCGAAAGCCGCGCAGCACCCGCCCAAACCCGCGAAGCACAGCACCAAAAGCGGAATCCCCAAGAGCGCACTCAGCAATGCCAAACCGGCGCGCAAAGTGTCCGTATCCGCGGCACCGGATGCCAGCGGAAAGAAAATCAGCTTGCTGTAAAACAGCGGAACGGTGAAGACACCCGCCGCCAAGAGGCAGAATGCCGCACTCCAACGGTGCCGGAGCCATTGCTTTGGGGATACCATGCCGCTGTTACCTTTCCCAGTCATTGTCCCGGAATCGGGGATTCTTAAGGTACGCGCAAGAACAGGCACGGACCGCATGCATTCATGGGCGGTTTGCCTCTGTTCTCCGTCAATAGGGAACACTCCGTCCCCAAGTGCATACAGACAGCGGTCTCAAAGAGATTTGCCCTGCGGCGCTGCCTGTCATTGACCGCGATGAGTGCCTGCGAACGCTCGTCAAATGTTTCCGGTTTCCAAAGTTCCAAGTAATCCTCCACACCAATGAGGGTGAGGACTTCCGAAGCGCCGGGGAGAATCCCCAGCAGCGGACGCATATGTTCGGGAAGCATAAAAGAACTCTCCGGCTCCTCGGGCAGTTCAATTTCTTTGATGCCGAAGAGCCTGTGCTTTTTCTTTTGCTCTTTGAAGTGAATGGTCAGCGGAACCTCTGTATAATACTCGTTGAGAACCTCAATATAGCTGTCCACAAGCTCTTTGTCCCGCGGGAAAGCGGTACTGACTTGCGATACAAGCTGGTCTATAATCTCGGCGGCGAAGCTCTGCCCGCAAATATAGATAAACTGCGCCCCAAAAAGGGAAAGCGTTATCTCATCCCCATGGAGGCGGCGGAATTCCTCCGTCAGCGCCGGCGGGAGGATGATTTCACCGTTGGGTTTGACGGCGGCAGGGTATTTTCCTTCAAACATGGCTTTGCGTTCCTATTATATAAGATAATGGGTGCGCGCAGTGCGGGGGGTTAGGTATCGGGTTTCAGGGCGTAGACGGCGTTTTGTATCCAAGCGAAAGAACCGTCGCCGCAGCGGGCGTACTTCACAGGCGGGGCGGAAAGCAGCAGTGTGTCCTCCAAATCCATGTCCACAGGATTGAAGATGCGCAGGAAGCCTTCTCCCTTTGCGCCGCAGCACACATACAGCAAGCCGCCGATGCTGCACAAGCCCTGCGCGTTGGGAAAGATGCCGTGCCCGCCGGCGCGCAGGACGAAAGCCCGCTCCCGGACGGAGAACTGCACGAGGGCGTTTTCCTTGGGGCACGTGAACCAGAGCCATTCGCGCTCAAAGGCGATGTCCGCTGCCGGGGAGCCTTTGTAGTGCAGGGAAAGCGTGGCTCCGCGGGTACCATCCGGCCGGAAAAGGTGCAAATCGGACTCCGCCGGATCCAGTACGGCACAGCCGCCGTCAGGCAGACGTACGGCACGCAGCTTCTCCAGCTTCCCTTCAAAAGCGGCAGCTACCTGTACATAGCTCTGCCCATATTTGGTTTGCAGGTAAACGCCCAATGTGATGGGTTTGACATCCGCACCGCCCGGTGCCGCCATGGCATATGTGACTTGCTGCATGGGTGCCGGTTTTGCTTGGTTTCCTGTTCCGGTCAGGGGGTCTGTCGTCCGAAAGAACGGCTGCGGCTTCAATGCTAAGACAACGCGGCCGTCTCCGCTCGCAAGGTCCGTGGCGCCGAAAGCCAGCAACGTCTCTTTCATGGCGAATGCTCCGATTCAAAATTCACTGTAGAAAAGAGGCTTGCCCTCCGGAAGGGGCAAGCCCTCCCCTACAGTGAATCCGCGTTTCTAATTATAAAGGTTCCACCCAGCCGGGAACGGCGTGGATTGACCTGCCTGTGCAGGTGGGTCGCCTGCCTTCGCATTCCGCGCTCCCTTCTTCCAATCCGGGTCAAAGCCCGCACCGGGAGGTCTGCGATTTGTCTGCAAAGGACTCCGGCTCCCTAATAATCCGCTGTGGCCATCGCTGCCGTAGGTGTCGAGAAAGGCAGAACCTTTGGGGCCGCTCGTTTTGTATTGTACCGCTTAACCGATGAGCTCCGGGAACATCTCGCTGAAAGCCTTGGATACTTCATCCCACTCTTGTTCGTCTTCGATCAGGGTCAGACTGACTTCACCGTTTTCGTCTTCTTCCATGCGCAAGACCGTGACTTCCGTCTCGGGTTCATCGTCATCGTCCTCTTCCGGAAGCAAAGCGATGTAGCGTCCGCCGGGAAGCTCCACTTGCCCGAGCTCAATGAAGCTGTATTCTTTGCCATCCTCGTCGCGGATGGTAACGCCCATGCCCTCGTCTATATCGAGTTCGTCAGCGAAACCGTCCGCATCCGCGTCCGCAAGAAACGGTATCCTCTCCTCAGCCATCGTGTTGCCTCCCATCCGGCTTTCTCGGGTATCGGCATCGGCTCCCGATTGTATGGGGTATCCCCCTACGCTTGGATGCCGCCGCCCTCGAACCGCCCATTCGTTTGTAACTATATTATACCGTATGCGTTTGGATTTGTCAAGCATAATCTTTCTCAATCTCTGCGGCGTGCCTAGGCAAGATTCTCGGGAAGGCAAGCAAGAAATCTCTTGACAAATACGCCGCAGAAGAATATAATATGGAATGGAATTGTATGGGAATCATACAGGTGTTCTTTTCTTTTTTCTTTGAAACCGCCGGAGGCTTTGCATAAATCACAAAATAACATAAACGCTATCAACGTAAACAGAGAATCGGAGGTCCTTGGAGTCATGGGAATACTTGCAAAAGTAAAGAATACGCTGCTTGGCCGCCCGCTGCGGGACAGTGAAGCCGGGCACGAGAAGTTGGATGTGTTCTGGGGACTGCCCATCTTAGCCAGCGATGCCGTGTCCTCCGTGGCCTACGCCTTGGAGGAGATACTGCTTGTCATGGTACCTGCCTTGGCGGCGGCGGCATATACGGGAACCCTCTTTGTCGTCATCCCCATCTTTGCGCTGTTGGGCATCTTGATTTACAGCTATGCGCAGATTATCCGCTGCTACCCCAACGGCGGCGGCGCCTATGTCGTAACACAGGAGAACTTCGGACGCAAAACCTCCCTTGTAGCTGCGGCGACACTCGTTATCGCCTATGTACTGACGGTATCGGTCAGTGTGTCCTCCGCAACGCAGGCCGTCGCCTCGGCTTTCCCGGAGCTGGAACCCTACCGCTTGGTAATGTGCTTAGCCGGCGTCAGCATTCTTACCCTTCTGAACCTGCGCGGGGTAGGGGAGAGTGCCAAAATATTCGGTGTGCCGACCTATCTGTTCATCCTCCTGATGCTTGTAATGATTGTCATCGGCTTCGTGCGCTTTGCGTCCGGTGACATCAGCGTAATTGATGCAGCCGCACACACAGAGGCGCCGCAGACCTACGCAGACCCGGCGGGTGCCGTCGGCGGGGCAGTCGGTTCTCTTTCGCTGTTTTTGCTGCTGCGTGCATTTTCCTCCGGCTGCTCGGCACTCACAGGCGTGGAGGCCGTCTCCAATGCCGTCCCCATCTTCAAGGCACCGGAAGGCCGCACCGCCGTGCGCGTCCTGTGTGCCTTAGGGCTTGTGATTCTCGCTGTGTTCGGCGGTACGGTCGCTCTCGCCTCCGTCCTGCACCCTATCCCCATGATGGAGGAAAGCGTTGGATATGAAACCGTCCTCTCCCAGATTGCGCACGCCTCTTTCGGCGGTATCCCGCTTGGCAACCTCCTGTACTATGCTTTGCAGGGTTTCACCATGCTCATCTTGCTCTTGGCGGCGAACACTGCTTACAGCGGCTTGCCGACGCTTTTGGCTATCTTAGCAAGGGACAGCTATATCCCCAGACAATTCTCCCACCGCGGTGCCAAGCTCTCTTTCTCCAACGGGATTCTGTTCATCTGGCTCGCTGCCTCGGCTCTCGTTTTGGTTTTCAACGCAGATACCCACCGTATGATTCCGCTCTATGCCGCAGGCGTATTTGTAACCTTCTCGCTTTCACAGGCCGGGATGTTCGTCCGCTGGCTGCGCGAGAAGCCAAAAGGTTGGCAGTTCAAGGCCGTCGTCAATGCCGTGGGCGCGGTCATTACGCTTGTCGGACTGGTAACCGTCATGGTGGTTCGCTTCAAAGAAGCATGGCTGCTTCCCATTGCCGCCGTTGTCTTTGCCTACGGGATGTTCCGCATCAATAAGCACTACGCCCGCATAGCCCAACTCATCACAAAGGAAGAGTTCCTGGAACATTACCGCAAATCCAAGTCCTTGGATACGGCTCCCGTCATTATCCTCATGCGCGGTCTGACACGGCCGGGGCTGAAACTCCTCAACTACGCCAACTCCATTACCCACAATGTGCGCGTCCTCTGCGTCAAAGAAGATGAGGAAGATGCCGACACCATCCAGCAGAAATGGATCGACTGGGGAATCGATGTCCCCCTGGATGTCGTTACCCCGCCCTACCGCGACATCCTTCCGCCGATTCGGGAGTATCTTGCCGAAAAGGAAGCCCTCCTCCAACCGCATGAGTACCTCACTGTCATGATGACAAAGCACGTCGACCGCTCTTGGTACTCTTTCTTCCTGCATAACCAAATGTCGCTCATTATCCAGCATGAACTGACCGGTCACCGCAGAATCGTGACGGTTCTCGTGCCTTTTGTACAATAAGCTGTTCCCGCTCCGGGAACCGATGGAAAGGTATCCGAATGCCCCTCTCTGTAGCTCTGGGTACGTTTGACGGACTCCATACAGCACACCGGGCCGTGATAGATGCCGCCCGGATAGCACATAGCCTTGCCGGTGCGCCTTGTACGCCGGCTGTTATGGCTTTCCGCGAACACCCGCAGGCCGTTCTTTCCGGGAAAGCGCCCTGCCAATTGCTCACACAGTCCGATCGGGAAGCTCTCTTCTCTGAACTCGGTGTAAAACCGCTCTATATCAGCTTTCGTGAAATTGCCTCCCTCTCCCCTGCGGCGTTTGTCCGCGACATCGTAGCCGGACGGTGGGGTGCCGCTGCCGTGACCTGCGGGTATCACTTCCGCTTCGGTGCGGGCGCTCAGGGGAATCCCGCCATGCTGCGTGACCTGTGCAATATGCATGGCTTGGCTTGTACCGTAGTGCCGCGTGTCACCTACCTCGGGGACGACATCAGCAGTTCCCGCATCCGGTCGTGTATCGAAGACGGAAATATCACCGCTGCCAATGCAATGCTCGGACGGCCGTTTGGGTATAATCTCGAGGTCGTCCATGGGGAGAAAATCGGTCGTACTATCGGTTTCCCGACTCTCAACCAGCTCTTCCCGGATAACTTCTGTGTCCCCCGCTTCGGCGTCTATGCCTCTGAAACTTGTATCGAGAACCGTTGGCTCCCCTCGGTCACGAATGTCGGCCGCCGCCCCAGCTTTGCCTGTGATGAACTGCGCTCGGAAACACATATCCCAGGCTTCAACGGCTGCCTCTATGGGAAAATTGTCGGTGTGCGGTTGCTCCGTTACTTGCGCGCTGAAATGCTGTTTGATGGGTTGCAGGCTCTAAAGAAACAACTGTCCGCTGATGTGGAGCAGTTGAAGGTGTTATAGGGGAAAATCCGGCCGTTGAGGCTAAGATAGTAGAAAACTGTACTGTCCGCTGATGTGGAGCAGTTGAAGGTGTTATAATGGAAAATCCCCTGCTTTGGCTGCTATAGCAGAAAATCTGTATGGTTGGTGGGTATTATTTTGGTGGGTATTATGATTATGTAGTTTATTCAGCTAAGTTATATTGTTGGTATATATGGCTTTTTTGTGTCTATAATATTCTATTCTCGAATATTCAGATGGGTGATTCTAAAATCACCCATCTGAATAAGAATAAATTCTAATAACATTCCCTATATACCATGATGCAGGCTTGCTGACTAAACCACATAATCATAAAATCGTTCTATCCTACAGCCGGAAATCCTCCGGGCTGAAAGCAGGGAGTGCCACCATTCTCACCGGGACGCGCTTGAACGGGTCCACCCATACTTCTTGCAAGTCGGTGGGCGGTTGCTTCGTTACTTGCGCGCTGGGATGCTGTTTGATGGGTTGCAGGCATTAAAGAAACAACTGTCCGCTGCTGTGGAACTGTTGAAGCTGTTATAGTGGAAAATCCGCTGCTATGGCTGCTGTAGCAGAAAACCTGTATGATTGGTGGGTATTATGATTATGTAGTTTATTCAGCTAAGTTATATTGTTGGTATATATGGCTTTTTTGTGTCTATAATATTCTATTCTCGAATAATCAGAGGGGTGATTCTAAAAACACCCCTCTGAATAAGAAAAGATTCTAATAACATTCCTTATATACCATGATTCAGGCTTGCTGACTAAACCACATAATCATAAAATCGCTCTATCCTACAGCCGGAAATCCTCCGGGCTGAAAGCAGGGAGTGCAGGCGTTTTCTCCGGCAGGCGCTTAAGCGGGTCATATTTATACTTCTTACAAGCGGAGTCGGGAAGCATCACCCCGCGCTGCGGACACAGCACAATCGTACCCCCGGGCGCAGGAGCACCTTTACGGCAATAGGCGCAGCGCGGCGGATATTTCTCGGTATTGTAGAGTTTACTTTCCCCTCGCATATGCGCTTCCTTTCGGCTTTAGACTACGGTCAAGCGGAATGCATAAATGCCGTTGAAGTGGTCGGCTTTGAGGGACACCTGCGCACTTACGATATAGGAGCCGGGCGTTGCCGGCGCATTCACGCCATAGGCAGCTTCCCCGGTATACTTCGGAACAGCAACGGAGCTGTTCTCATCCTCCTCTGTCTGAATAGAGAAAGTGATGCTTTTGGCAACGGATTCCTGCGGCAACACCAAATCTATGGGAGTTCCGGCAGGAACGGTGACCGTATGCTCTTCGCGCCAGAAGTAGTTCCACGGCGTCAGATTTTTGGTATCAATAGATGCATTGTCATCGGAGAAGCTGAAGCGTTTCATTTCCACTTTCTGCCCTTCGGATGCTGCGACATAGAGAATTGGCGTTATGGGTATATTTGTAACATCGGCTCCGGTATTCTCTTCCTCTCCGCACGCAGCAAACAGCAGCAGCAACGCCGCAGCCAAGGCTACCGCAATAATACTCGCACATATACGTTTCATACAAAACAAACCTTTCCGTAAATATCCGTGAACAACCCGTCTTGTGCGGAAGCTATACACCTCCACACTGTTATTTTACCACGAGCTTTGATTTTCGTCAATGAAATTTACTGTGAAGGGAATCTTGCAGGATTGTGAACGGAAACGCAGAGAACGCCTTTATGACAGCAGCTTGCCGATTACCGAATTCGAGAGCAGAAATCCTTCTCTTGTCAGGCGGATACTGCCGGGCATTACAATCGCTAAGCCGAGCTCAGCCAAAGGGTGTGCAGCTTCTCTCATTTTGTCGGGTATTCCGTGCCCAAAGACAGTATAGCATAGGTCTTCCCGCAGACCTTCTGCCAAACGAAGGCGCAGCATGGCATATTCCTCGAATCCGCCGCCAAGGCCGTCTTCTTCGCGTCTCCAAGCCGTCAAGTCTTCCGTATTGTGCCAGCGGCGTCCGGCGGTGAAGCCATGGGCAGAAGGTCCGTATGCCATGTACTCTTCCGCATTCCAGTAGGTCAGGTTGTGCCGGGATTCAAAGCCGAGCCGGCAAAAGTTGGATACTTCGTATTGCATATACCCATTTGTTTCAAAGAAAGCACACATCTGTAAGTATAATGCAGCCTGAGCCTCCTCGTCCGGCAGTAGGGCAGGGGAGTGTTTTGCAAATTGTGTACCGGGATATATTTCCAGCAGGTAGGCGCTGATATGCGCCGGATCCTGCGCTACGCACCACTGCAAAGTTTCGTTCAGCGAGGCTTCTGTCTGCCCGGGTATGCCGACCATCACATCAAAACTCAAGTTCGTAATTCCCGCGCCGTGGAGTTCGGCGACTGCCGCTTCTATATCTTCGATGCTACCCCGGCGGCCTAAGGCTCTGCGCTCTGCTGCAAGTGCGGACTGCACACCTAGACTCACACGGTTCACACCGCTGTCTGCAAAAAGGTTTGCCGTTACCGGCGTAACGTCCGTTGGATTTGCCTCTACTGTAAACTCACAACTTGCACTTTTGCACTTCGCTGCAGCGCACAGAATGCCTCTGAGTTTCTCCGGCGGCAGGCATGTCGGCGTACCGCCGCCGATATAGATGGTATTGTACTTGCGGGTTTCCGCTTCCAATTCTCGGACGATTCTCTCCGTGCAGCCGTCCGCTGCGCTGCCCCGGATGCGCTGTGTATAGAACGCACAATAGGGGCAGCGGCTTCGGCAAAACGGAATGTGTATATACAGAGACTTCGTTTTCATAGCTTTCTCCCCTTGTACTCTATCGAAAACCAACCACTACACCCTGCCGGTGCCTCGTGTCAACTCCCGATATGTGATATGCGATGACCCCGGTATGGTCGCTAATAGGCGGTCAAAAATCATATCCTCCATCTTGCGACGATTAAAACGATAGGCAGCCTCATTTAAATATCTCTGCATATGACGTGCGTCCAAACCATGATACGTGCCGTTAAACAGCAATTTGATATTGGATACCACTGTTCGCAGCCACAGAAGCTCCTCCTTTGTTGCATCTTTCGTTGCATAGGATGTCAGGTACTTCTCCTTTATCTGCTTGCGGTAGCTCCGGCAAGTCCCGGTCTCTATCTTGGCACCGGGCATGAACGCCCTGTCTGCCGCTTCTTGGATTGTCTTCCCTTTCAGGTCTTTCACATATATGAATTTCGCATACCGCGGCTTTCCGCTTTCCGTCTTGGACATCCCTACCAGTACCTTGCACTTCCTTTTCCCGCGGCTCTGTATCAATTCTTTCGGTGCTCTCCCAAAATCCGCATCCTCAAAGGATATTATCCCCAACAACATGTAATTCTCTTCGCGGTTGCCCATCATCTGGCGAATCCGTTGTACCAAAAACCACGCCGTATTGTACGTCATGTGCAATTGCTTTTGTATCGCTAAAGCAGATATTCCGCGTTTGTCCGTTGCCACTAAATACATCGCCCAAAACCACTTGCGTAACGGTAGGTGCGTTCCCTCCATCGCCGTCCCGACAATCAATGACGTCTGGTGCCGACACTCCTTGCATTGGTACAGCTTTCGCTTTTGTATGGGGTAGAATACGCAACAGCCGCACCGCGGACAGCAAAAACCCGCTTCTTGCCGTATCTCATACAGTTTGTTGTAACAGGCTTCTTCCGTAGCGTATTTGGCGGCAAAAGCCGTGAAACCTATGGGTTCACCTTCGCTGTTGTGGGTTAATGGCATTTATCTGTGGCTCCTCTTTCGGTAGTATAAGTGAATTATACCATATTTCGACAAATTTTGCAAGTGTTTCCTGCGAATTTATTGATTATGTATTTCCTTCAGCAATCCCTGCGTAAGAATATGTATGGATTTTCTTTATTTTATAATTCGTATTTGGAATAATATAGGGGGGTGTTTTCATAATCACCCTCTGATATGTAGGAATGAATTTCTGATAATTATTGTATATCAACAATTTCTTATGCTGAAAAAACTACATAATCATAAATTCTATCATAACCAGCATGACTATCCTCTCAGCACTCACGACAGGAAATTATGATTATGTATTTCCTTCAGCAATCCCTCAGTAAGAATATATATGGATTTCCTTTGTTATATAATGCGGATTTGGAATAATATAGAGGGTATTTTCAAAAACACCCTCTGAAATACAGTAATATATCTGTTATATTCATTGTATATCATCAAATAATCATGCTGATAAAACTACATAATTATAAAATCTCTTATAATTACTATTTCTACCTCTCAGCACTCCCGTGAGAGATTCCCCTACGCAGAGCAGACTTGCCCTTCTCTAACGCAAAACACTTTCCCTGATTGCCCATGCAGCGCATGGGAGGGTTCGCAGGTTGTCAAAAACACCTGCCGTTCCCGGATGAACGAGAGCAGGCCTTTCTGTCTATCGGCATCCAATTCGCCAAGCACGTCATCCAAGACGGCGATAGGTATTTCATCGGTAAAGCGCATAAGGGTATCGGCTTCGGCGAACTTCATAGCGAGGGCTACGGAGCGTTGCTGCCCTTGGGAGCCGAAATCGCGCAGGGGTTTCCCATTCAAGAAGAGCTCCAAATCGTCCCTATGGGGTCCGGTAGAAGTCAGTTGCCGAAAGACATCGGTTTGGCGGCAGGTTTGCATTGCATTCCGGTAGGCTTGACTGACGGCGTTGGCGTCTGCGCACAGGGCTGCATCTTCAGAGAGGCCGGGCGTTTTCATTTTAGCAGTGAGTGCTTCTTTCCCACCCGAGATGCCTTCGTAATACTCCTGTAGTAGGGGCAGGAAAGCGGAGAGGTACTTCCGGCGGAAGAGGATGAGATCAGTTGCATAGAGGGAGAGCTTTTCCTCCCAGACAGAGAACATATCTGCGGCGATGCAACCGGTTTTGAAGGCCGTCTTCAAGAGCGCCTGCCTTTGCGCCAGCGCTTTAAGGTACTTCGCGAGCGTGACGGCATAGGAGGGGCTGACCATACTGAGGGCGACATTGAGGAAATTCCGCCGTTCGGCCGGCCCCCCCTGTGCCAAGGAGAGCGCCTGCGGCGTAAAGCAAACGACGGGGAAGACGCCCAAGAGGCGGCGCGGGGTCGGTTCCCTGAAGCCGCCCAGCGTCAGTTCTCTGCCCTTGGGGGTTACGGTCAGTTCTGCGTGCTGCAATCGTGCGGCGGCTTCAAACTGCACTTTGAGCGTAGAATTGGTTTGTCCGTATTGTATCATTTCTCCGTTGGAGGAGGTGCGGAAAGACTTACAGCCGGAGAAGAGCCACAGCGCTTCCGCCAAACTTGTCTTGCCCTGCCCATTGCCGCCGTAGATAACGTTGACATTCGGGCAGGGCTCCAGAGAGACACTCTTCAGGTTTCGGAAGTTCTCGGCTTGGAACGTATTGATTTTCATAGTATTATCCGTTTATCACCCGGTAGCGCTTCCCCTGAAACCGCACGACATCCCCCGGCCGCAGTTTCTTTCCGCGCAGGAGGCATAGCTCTGCATTGACGAACACTTCCCCTGCTTGGATAACCGTTTTCGCCGCGCCGCCGCTCTCGACCGCATTGGCAAGCTTGAGGAAAGCGGCGAGTGTGATATATTCCGATACAATCGGTATCTCTTCCGGGGGCTTTGCCCTTATCTTGATGGTCGCCACTGCCGCACACCTCTTTATCCTTTTGCCCAAAGGCGCAGAAAGTACATCTATGCGATGACAGGACAGCCCCAATACGGTTCCCTGTTCCTTAAGAAACGCTTCCCTGCATCGGCGCTGCCTTACGTTTTTTTGTCCGGCCGCATCAGTTGTCGCGCAAGCGCACCGGCAGAACCATAAAGAGGAAGTGATCCCCCTCCGGCGGCAGCAAGAGTACAGGTTGCAGCGGGGAAGCGGTCTTAACGCGGATCTCATCGGTATCGCAGGCGCGCAACGCTTCCATGAGGAAGCGGTTGTTGAATCCGACCACCAACGGGTCGCCGCTGATGTCCGCACCGATGGAACTTCTGGCCGTCCCGATAGCCGTCTCGCAGGATATGTCTATCGTACCCTGCTCCGGCATGAATTCCGTGCGAACCGGGGACTTCAGTTTCTCCTCAATCAGCGGGGAGAGCTTATCTACCGCAGAGAGGTACAGCGCCGTATTGACCGTGGCATCCGTCCGGAACTCCATCGGGATTGCCGCTTCATAGTTCATGAACTCCCCGTCCAACAAACGGGAGACAATGAAGAAGTTCCCCGCCTCAAAGGAAATGTGGCGGGCGCCCGGAATCACGGATACTTCCGCATCCTCCGGCACGTCAATGTTCATGATTTCCGCTAAGGCCTTCTGGGGCACCACAAAGGAGAGCGGCTCCCCGGTGTAGTTGATTGCCTCCTTGCGCAGCGCCAAACGGAAACCGTCAATCGCCGCCAAGAGCAGTTGCCCACCGGAGAGCGTAAACTTCACGCCCGTGTGTATGGGTTTGGTCTCGTTGGACTTGGCCGCTGCGTATACCGTCTGGCGGATCATCTCGCGCAGCTTCTTCACGGAAACGGACAGCGCTACGCCGCCTTCCACATCCGGGAGGGCCGGATATTCCTCCGCGGGCGTTCCCTGTATTTTACAGTTGAACGAACCCGCCTCAATCCCGGCACGGGCGCGCTGGTCGCCGTAAATCAGAACCGGCACGTCTTGCTGCTTGTGCAGAATGTCAGAAAACCGTTTGGCATCCAAGACAAGCTCGCCCTCTTCTTCGATACCCGCCGCTATGGATGTGTGCACACCGACTTCTGCGTCATAACCGGTCAGCGTCACGGTGCCGTTCTTGGCTTGGATCAGGATGCCGCCCAAAGCCGGCATCGGCGGTTTGGAACTTACAACGCGTTGGACATTGGCAACGGCATCGGCAATTTCCCGCGCAGGACAAGTGAACCTCATTTTGTCTTCTTCTCCTTGTGTCAGTAATATGGGTAGATAGAATGAATAACTGATGGATTGCGTGCGTTGCGTAACAGAATACAATGCTTCGCAGATAGATAGATTGATTGTTTTATTATATAAACAGTCGTCGTCATAGAGCCTGTGGATAGGGTCCAAAAGTGCGGCAGGCGTTGAAGCCCTTAGGAGAATCGGCGGTGATGTGAAAGAACAGCTTGTGGAGAAATGTGGACTTATCCGTGTAAAGGAAAAGTGCTTTAGGCAAAACCTGTGCTTTGGGTTTGTGAAAAAGGCAGAAGAAAGCGGAAAACACGTTTATAAGCGGACGGTGGAAAAGGAAAAATCTGTGGAGAAGCGGGGAAGTGTATAAAGCATCTGTGGAAAAGGATAAGAAGCAGAAAAACGCCGGGCGGATAAAAAAACCGACTGCACGCACCGAAACATTCCCTGCGCACTTTCCATCGGCAGCGGGCTACAGCGGCAGGCGCCCGGAGAGGGCGCGGGCCAAGGTCACATCATCCGCATACTCCAGATCCGCACCGACCGGTATGCCGTATGCCAAGCGTGTCACGGTTATCCCCAGTGGTTTCAGCAAGCGCATGAGGTACATGGCCGTGGCCTCCCCCTCCACGGTGGGGTTCGTCGCCATGATGACCTCTTTGACCGTCCCGTCCGATACGCGGTGCAGGAGTTCTTTCACGCACAATTCTTCCGGACCGATGCCGTTCAAAGGGGAAATCACGCCGTGCAGGACATGGTACAGACCGCGGTACTCGTGCGTGCGCTCAAAGGCCAAGATGTCCCGGGGGTTCTCCACAACGCAGACGGTGGTGCGGTCACGGCCCGCGGCTTTGCAGAGCGGGCAAAGCTCGTCCTCCGTGATGTCGCAGCAGACCGCGCAGCGGCGGGCGGCTTTGCGTGCGGCGAGGATCGCCTCCGCGAGTGCCTGCGTCTTCTCCATCGGCTGGTTTACAATGTGGTAGGCGATGCGCTGCGCAGATTTGCGCCCGATGCCAGGGAGGGAGCCGAAAGCCTCCGTCAGCTTCGCGAGGGAAGTGGAGTCCATGAAGTCACCCTTCGTTCGGATTGCGTATTCGGGAAAAGGAGATGCACTTTACATCCCCGGGAAGTCGCCCATACCGCCGGCGAGTCCCGCCAACGGGGCTTGCGCCTCGGCCATGCGCGCTTCCATGGCGCTGTCGGCTTTGGAGAGGGCTTCATTGACGGCCGCTATAACCAAATCTTGCAGCATCTCAATGTCATCCGGATCCAAGACATCGGGGGAGATGGAAATGCCGGTCACTTGTTTGGCACCGGTCACGGTCGCCGATACGGCACCGCCGCCGGCACTTGCTTCAAAGGAAGAATTCTCGACTTCCTCCTGTGCGGCTTTGATGTCGTCCTGCATCTTCTGCAAGCGCGCCATCATGCCGGCTTTACCGGATCTGTATTCGTCCGGCAGTCTTGCTTTCATGGCAACTTCTCCTTACTGGCGGTAAAAGATTCCCTGTGATGTATATCCGTAACAGTTCCCTGTTAACAGTCTAAGTATGGGTTATTTGCCATGCCGCCATACCGGCTAAGCTGTCGGGTTTTGCCTCGGGGGCGGCGTTTTTCGGCGGGTGCGGATGCAAGCGAACCTGCAAGCCGGTCACGGCGCGTATGGCGTTCTTTAAGTCATCGGCGTTGCGCCCTTGCTTGAGGGTATCGCGGACACCTTTGTTGGAGGAGTAGATATGCACAATCCAGTCCCAACGTGTACTGTCATACGTGCGTTCGGCTGTGCTGTCCGTCAGAACGGAAGAAGCCGGTCTGTTGGCGGCCTTGAACTGCTCCAGAATCTGCGGCCACTCCGGCATGGGGAGGGTTTCACCGGTTGCAGGCGCGCCGCCGGGGGGAGGCGGGACTGCGGCAGCTGCTTGCGGAGCGGCGGCAGGCGCGGCAGGTGCGGCAGGCGCGGCAGGTGCGGCAGGAGGCGCAGCGGCAGGCGCGGCAGGGCGCTGTACCCCGGTGGAGGATCCGTGTGCGGACAGTTGCGCCAAGCGCCCCTCCAGGGCGGCGATGCGCCGTTCGAGTTCCTGCTCCCGCTGCTGGTGCGGCGCGGCGGCAGCTACTTGTCCGCTCGGTGCGGCGCCAGGAGCTTGTCCGCCCGGCGCGGCAATGGCTTTCACGCAAGCCAACTCCATCTCCATGCGCCGGTTGGAGCTGTACTTCATATTGGCCGCGGCATCCTCCATAACGGTCATGAGGGAGAGGATGCGCTCCGGGCGGGCTTTGGCAGATTGCGTTTTGAGGAGGGCGATGGTATCGCCGGCGGCGGTAACCAGACTGTCGGCGTCTTTGACCGTGGCGAACAGGAGCAAATCCCGCAGGTGGTTCATCATCTCCAATCCGAGGCGCTCCATATCCAAGGCATTGGCGTGGAGGTCGCGGATCAGTTCCAGGCAAGCCGCCGCATCCCCTGCGAGGAGGGCATCCGTCAGGCGGAACAAGTAACTCTTGTCCGCCGTACCGAGAGCCTTCGCGACAGCGGTTTCCGTCAGTTCGCCGTCTATGGTGCGGCAGCGGTCGAGCAAGGAGAGCGCATCGCGCATCCCACCGTCGGCGGTCTTGGCGATGAAAAGCGCGGCTTCCGGTGTCAGGGGAATCTGCTCGGACGCGGCAACGCGGGTGAGGTGCGCGGCGATGTCCTGCGCCGTAATCCGGTGGAAGTCGAAGCGCTGGCAGCGGGAGAGGATGGTGGAAGGGAGCTTATGCACTTCCGTGGTGGCCAAGACAAACAGCACGTGCGGCGGCGGTTCTTCCAACGTTTTCAGCAGCGCATTGAAAGCGCCGGTGCTGAGCATATGCACCTCGTCGATGATATAGACGCGGTATTTGCCTATGGCGGGGAGGTAGTTGGCGGCGTCCCGCAAGTCGCGGATATTGTCAACACCTGTATTGGAGGCGGCATCGATTTCCAGTACATCCAGCATGGAACCCTCATCAAAGATGCGGCAGTTCTCGCAGGCATTGCAAGGTTCCCCATGGATAGGCGCCAAGCAGTTCACGGCCTTGGCCAAGAGGCGGGCGCAGCTGGTTTTGCCCGTACCCCTGGGCCCCGTAAAGAGGTAGGCGTGGGCCGTCTGTCCTTTTTCCAGCGCATGGCGCAGCGTATCTGTGATATGCTGCTGCCCGACAACTTCCGCGAAGTTGCCGCTGCGCCATTTCCGGTATAGGACTTGGTAGGACATCGTCTGCCTCCGATGAAACAGTGAAACAATGGACAATGATCAATGATTCATTGCGCCGCCGCCACCCAACCATGCCATAGGTATCGCGGCCGCACACAGAAAGAATCCGACCCACAGGGCAGTACGCAGGCAGACCGCAGCGCGCGCGCACATCCGCTTACGGCTGCTCGGTTCCCCGCCTGACCGGGTTCACGGCAGCGCAGCCGTGCGGGACCCGCGTACCGCCCTCCGGGCCGGAGTTCATCGCTTGCTTTTGGGCACGAAAGGGCTTTTGCTTTCTCCAAAAACAACTTTTATTATTATACTATATTTTGTATGCGAATGCAAGCCTTTTTTGTAAATCTTTCGCACAACCGATTTTTGCCAACCCCTTTACAAAGTCGCCGGAATGTGCTATAATAGTCCAACCAAACCCAAATGAAAACGGAGATTCCCCCATGATAGAACTCGACGAACTGCGCCTCTCCCTGCTCGACCAAGAGGAGAAACTCACCCAACTCAAGAGTGCCCTGCGCGTGGAGGAGAGCCTGAGCAAAGCCGCCGAACTCGAAAAGCTATGCGCCGCCGAGGGATTCTGGGATGACCCCGAGAACTCCAAGAAAGTCCTCCGGGAAGCGGCTGCCCTGAAGCGCAAGGCCGAGCAGTATTCCTCCCTCAAAGCGCAGTACGAGGATGCCCTTACGATTATCGAACTCGCCAATGAGGAGGACGACGCCTCTCTCTTAGACGAATGCAGAGAAGCCGCCGCCGACTTCCAAACCCAACTCGACCAAGTGACCTTGGCGGCGCTCCTCTCCGGGGAGTATGACGCGAACAACGCCATCCTCACCCTCCACGCCGGCGCCGGCGGCACGGAGGCCATGGACTGGAATGCAATGCTCGCCCGTATGTATCAGCAATGGGCGCAAAAGAACAAGTACAAATGCGAGATGACCGATTTCCTTGACGGGGAGGAAGCGGGGCTCAAGTCTTGCCAACTGCGTATAGAGGGTGAGAACGCCTACGGCTATCTGCGTTCCGAGCATGGGGTGCATCGCTTGGTGCGCTGTTCCCCTTTTGATTCCTCCGGGCGGCGGCATACCTCCTTTGCCTCCGTGGAGGTCATGCCGGAGATTGCCGAGGACACCGACATCGAACTCAATCCCGACGACATCCAGATGGATGTCTACCGCGCCAGCGGTGCCGGCGGACAGAAGGTCAACAAGACCTCCTCCGCCGTACGCCTGACGCATCTGCCGACCGGTGTCGTCGTGTCCTGCCAGGTGGAGCGCAGCCAGCACCAGAACCGTGAGGTCTGCCTGCGTATGCTCAAGTCCAAACTCCTCCAGATGAAGCTCGAGCAGCAAGCTGCCTCCATTGCCGACATCAAGGGCGAACAGATGAAGATAGACTTCGGCTCCCAGATCCGCTCCTATGTCTTTATGCCCTACCAAATGGTGAAGGATCTGCGCACGAATTACGAAACGGCGCAGATTCAGCAGGTCATGGACGGGGAGCTCAACGGCTTTATTCAGGCGTATCTCCAGATGATGGTTTCTTCCGACGCCTAAGGGTTGGTAGGAAAGTGCATACCCTTTTATACCAACCCATACAGGACACCGAAAGCTTGCCCCCAACCCAAGAAGAGGAACAGAGTAGCGCATATGGAAAAATCTGCGTTCAGGATTTGGTCAGATTTTTCCATCCAAGCGGGCAAGTTTCCGCGGGGGTCCGGGGGTGTCCCCCGGCCGCGGGGGCTCCCGGGGGCGCCGCGGGACGCGCCCCCGGGCGGGGGTTTAGGGGCAGAGCCCCCAATCGGGGAGGCAACCAACCCAAGTGAACATACTCCCATGGGGGAAGAACAGACCGAAGTGTAAATCCTTTTATACCAAGATAGGGGACGCGCCCCCGGGCGGGGGTTTAGGGGCAGATCCCCCAAGGTGGAGGAACGCAGTTATCCTTTTATATAACCATCAGGCACATCCTGACCAAAGTGCAATCTAAAGAAGCAAGAGGCAAGAGATAAGGATTTAGGGAAAATCCCTACAGCGCCGCCACCGAGCCGCGGACGCTCTCACAGCCCGGCAAGGCGTTGATGCTGAATTGCTGCGTCTTGATGGCTCCCGCGCCCTCTATCGAGTAGAGAAGGATCTCCGAGCCGTTCCAGCCGGCGCCGATCACCGGGGCGACGGTGTTGGCATCTTGCCGCACACAGCCCGTTGCTACCAGCATCTCTTGCGGCGCCTGCGGAGAGCCGCCGAACGTATACGTCAGCCATGCGGACAATTCCTGCGGGTTCGTGGGAATCGCCGCCGTCTTCTGGATGGTGTTGAACGTCACGCAGAACGGCAGACTCCCGCACGGCACCGCTATGGTCACATGGGCGCGGTAGAGCTGTACATCCGTCCCGACACCCACCGGACCCGCCGGTCCCATCGGACCCGCCGGACCTGTCGGTCCCGGGAGTCCCTGCATCCCCTGCGGACCGGTCGCTCCCTGTGCGCCCTGCGGTCCTGCAGGACCTTGCGCGCCTTGCGGACCTTGCGCGCCCGCGTTGCCCTGCAAGCCCTGCGGCCCGGGTTCTCCCTGCGGACCCGCCGGGCCCTGCGGCCCCTCCGGTCCGGTCGGACCTGCAGGTCCGGTAATCCCCACATAGGCCTTGACGGCAGCCGGTACAGACGCGGCGGTAGGGGTGACGGCTGCGCTCGGTGCAGCGGCGCTTTGCGCCGCGGGGTTCGGCACCAGCGGCACCGTATGCGTGTGCGGGTCTTTCGGCCGGCAGCCCGTGGTCGTTATTAGCTGCGGGACACAGCCATCCTCATAGTAGTAACCGGTATCGGCAGGGTTGCGCAGCCCGACCCCGGATTCGCAAGTAAAGGTACACCCCGGCGGCACGCACACATGGGAATAGGTATTGCTCATCCCGCAGAATTTGCACTTGGCTTTCACTTTCACACTCTCGCTCGCCATGGACGCTTCCTCCCGTTTCTCGGACAATCGTAGTCTGTACTATCCTATGTCCTGAAGGGGGAGAATATGATAATCCGCCTTATCGGTCGGCGTTCGGAACAGCCCCGCGCTCTGCGGCGACCTCCCCATATTCTTTTTCTATCGGGATGAAGAACGCAGCGACGAGCATGACGGCGGAGACAATCAGAGGCGCCCAGGTAATCATGAAGAGGATGGTCGGCGCCACAGTGGCAGGCTGACCGTTGAAGCCGAGCGTGGAGTCAAAGCCCGCGTGCGCCAAGGAGAGCGTGATGAACTGCGTCGCGGCGGCGAGGGCCAGCTTGTTGGCTAAGTTATCCGAGGAGGCCACCATGGCGTCAATGCGGCGGCCGAAGCGGTGCTCGATGATGTCCACGATGGAGCCGCGGTTGGTATTGAAGAGAATGAAAGCATACGTGGTCTGAATCCCGACGCAGACGGCATTCACGAACATTGCGGGCTCCGAGGTGCCGTCGAGGATGCTCCAGATTTTTCCCGCGATGCCGAAGAGGCAAGCCAGCATCATGGTGTTGCGCCGCCCGATGCGTTTGTCAATCATAGAGAGCGTGGCGCTCCCCGCCAAGCCGGCTACGATGAACGCCACCATGAAAGGCGTTACTTTCTCATTGGAGCCTAAGACATACTTGGCGTAGTAGGAGAGGCAGGTCATGAGCAGGAGGTTGTTGATGCCGTAGCAGATGCAGTAGAGTGTGTTCCAGACCCAGCTCTTGCATTGCAGGAGGAGCTTCGCAATGGTCAGGAAGGGAATGTGGCTGCTGTCCTCACCCGCTTCCTTCACGCGCTCTTTGGTCGTGAAGTAGTGGAAGAGGCACCCGCCGACCAGTATGACTGCCAGGAGGCACGACACGCCGAAGAATCCGCGGGGACCGGTCTCGCGGGTGATGTTGCCCTGCGCGTCCAAGCCGCGGAAGAGCTTCATGAGGGGCATGGCGGCCGTGGAGCCGATGGCCGCGCCCAAGCCGCCGCCCAGATTGCGGAAGACGTTGATGCTGCGTCTGTCTGCGTCTATGTCCGAGGCGAGGCCGCTCATGGAGTTGTAGGGAATGGCGGTCAGGGTGTTGAAGACCTCAAAGATGATATAGATGACCAACGCCAAGGCGATCTGCAGCGCGCTGTTCACTTCGGCGGCCTTAACCAGTATCCCGCCCGTGAAGAGGAAGATAAAGGACAGCCCGAAGCCCGGTGAAGCGTATTTTGCAAAGGGCCGCAGCGCCTCCCCCGACTTGAAGCGGCGGTTGACCGCCCAGTACCCGAGCAGGGGGTCATTGACGGCGTCCCAGATGGTGCCGATGGTGAGGATGATCCCCGCCCAGCGCATATCCATCCCGACGGCATCCGTCAGGAAGATGAGGTAGTATACGCCCTTGAACTGGTATACAATATTGGTTGCGGTCGAAATCAGCCCGAAGCCGATTTTCTCGGGAAGTTTCACGATGGGTTTGCGTTCGGTGAGGGGCGCGGCCCCGGTTCCTGTCGCCATGTTGACAGCTCCTTCGTATCCGTTAGTGTTTATAGGGAACAGTGCATAGGGAATCGTAAACCGTCTTTGGTTTATACAGTGATGCCCTGCGATTGTAAATCCGCCGCAACCTCGCCCAGTTTCCCGAAGAGGAGGGCTTTGAATTTCTCCGGCTCGTCACGCAGGGGACCGTGTCCGGAGTTCTCGAACCAATGCAGTTGCTTGCGCGGAGCCTCGATTTGCGCAAACCACTCCTCCACCAGTGCAGCGGGTGTGTTCTTATCCTGCCTGCCGTCAAAGATAAACACCGGAACTTGGAACTCAGTGCAGTCGCGGGGCAGGGAGAGCGTACCAATCTCTTTGCCTAACGTGCGCGGGAGCCAGAACCCGCCCCAGAAGATGCCGAAGATGTCATAGGGTGTATACTCCCCGGAAGCGAAGATGGGTTTGGCGAAGGTCTCTACATAACCGCCGCCCGCTTTCTTCCCGCCGGTCTTGCCCGGGGAGAAGCCGCCGTATTTGTTCATGACCTCCCGCTGCCGAATCATCCCGCGCAGACCGCCTTTGTACTGCGCGTTCACCGGGTAGCCGATTTTCGCGAGGGTCTTCAGGCTCTTGGTATCCCCGGCCTGCGTTGCGGCTTGCAGGGCGAATTCGTAGGACAGCTCCTCATTGCGGGCAAAGTCTATCAGCTGCCCGAAACCGACAAAGGCGGCCACGTGTTCGGGGTGCCGCGCCGCAAGGTATGCCCCCAAAGCGGAACCCCACGACCCGCCTAAGACGAACACTCTATCTTTATGAAAGAGCTGCTTGAGATAGGCACAGAGTTCGGCGGCATCCTCCACCATGGCGTCGAGCGTCACGGCGGCGGGTTTCACCGCCCAAGCCGCCCCCGTCCCGCGCTGGTCATATCCTACACGCGTAAAGTGCGCGCGAATCTCCGCGTCGCGGGGAATGCCGTGCCGCGACGGCACACCCGGCCCGCCGTGGAGTTCCAGCAACACAGGCAGCTGCGGGTTCTCCGATACAATATGAATCTTGTGCGCCACGCCGCCGAGCTTTCGGGTGATAATCTTATCAAGCATATATGTTTACCTCATTATATTGTATTTTTTATTATAGCACAGTATGAAAGGAATTGCAAGTCTTTTTTTGTGGGTGCCCTCGGCCGGAATACGGACAAAAACCCTTGACAATGCCTCCGGAATGTGCTAAAATACGCATGGTGTAAACCGCAAAATAGGGATAGTATGTGCCCTAATTTTCAGAGAGGAGAAGCATGGGAAACGAGGGAGTCTTCCTGTGCGAATCATGACCATGTACAACCGTCACTATACCGGTAAAATCGAGTTGGCCGTCTTGGATACGGCTGGGACATTCTGCGACGGACCCGGCGATTTGCGGGAGCGTTGGCCGCTGGACGACCTGCGCGGATGCAAAGCGCCCGTCGTGCCGTTCTATGAGGCACTCAAGGAATTCGGCATGGAATGCGACTGGGCTACCATCCGCAAGCCCATGGGCAACTTTAAGCCCACGCATTTGCGGATGCTCCTGAACCAACCCGAGGTCGCCGAGCAGTTCCGCGCCAAGCACGGCCGCGACTGGGATGAGAATGACTTTGAAGCCATTCTCGCGACGTTCCGGCCGCTCATGAGCAAGTACATTGTGGACGACGACTTGGCGCGTCCCATTGACGGCGCACTGGAAGCCATATCCAAGCTGCGCGAGGCGGGCATTCTGGTCGGCTGCGATACCGGCTACTACCAAGAGGATTCGCTGGCACTCAATCAGGTGCTGGAAGAGAACTTCGGGATGAAGTTTGATGTCGTGACCAATGCGGAGAAAGTCCCGGGGCGTCCTTCGCCTTTCATGGTGTACGATTGTATGCTGCAAGCCTATCAGCTGACGCAGAAAGTGATTCCGATTGAGGCCGTGGTCAAGATTGACGACACCGCTGCCGGCATGAAGTGCGGCAACAACGCCGGGTGCTGGACCATCGGGCTGTATGCCAGCGGGAGCAATACCTACGACGAGTTGGCCGCCTCTAAGCCGGACTTCCTGGTGCCGTCGGTGGCCTACGTCCCGGAAATCATCTTCGGGCAGATTGAGCCGCGCCTGCGCCGCGGGGAGCGTCCCGGGCAGGGCTTGATTGAAACCATTGGGTAAAGGTTTCCTGTCCATCTGAAAAAACAAACACGGGGGCGAGCGCATTCGCCCTTGTTGTTTGCACATCCCCTTGTTGCCCCTGCGCTGCAAGGGCACCTGCGCGGTTTCGGAATTTCCCCTTGCAAAGCGGCGGCAGACGTGGTATAATATGCGGGATGGGGAGGGGGTTCTCCCTGTCTTTTGAGAGTAATGCTTAAGGGAGTTTCGGAAGATGGGCGTTTTCACCCGGCGCGGAATCAAGGTGCAGCACAATAAGCATACGGCGGCATTGCAGGCGGTGCGGATTGAGGATTGCAAAGAAGTGCAGTTGCTTATGAAGCAGCACATCGGTGCGCCCTGCAAGCCGCTGGTGAAGCCCGGCGACAAGGTGCAGGTCGGCGACGTGGTGGGCGATACTCCCGGGGCACTTTGTGTGCCGGTACATGCCTCCGTGAGCGGTACGGTGAAACGCATAGAGGTCAAGCGCATTGCCAATGGGGAAGATGTGCAGATGGCGGTCATAGAGAGCGATGGACTCATGGATGAGCCGCTGCGCCGCGCACCTGTGCCGGAAACCTTTGACGAATTCATAGAGGCTGTACGCGCTTCGGGGCTGTGCGGTCTGGGCGGGGCGGGCTTCCCGGCCTATGCCAAGCTCAAGAGTGCGGCGGGGGAGGCGAATGTCCTGCTCATCAACGCCGCGGAATGCGAACCGTATATCACTGCCGACCACCGCGAGCTGCTCGACAGCACGGAGGATGTCATAGACGGGGCGCGGCTCATCATGCGCTTTCTGTACCTGCGGGAAACCATTATCGGTATTGAGGACAACAAGACGGACGCCATTCGGCTCCTGCAGAGTGCCTGTGCGCGGGCCGAGTCGGCGGGGCTGCACATCAGTGTCGGGGTGCTGCCCTCGAAGTACCCGCAGGGGGCGGAGAAGATGTTTATCCACAGCCTGACGGAGCGGGTGGTGCCTGTGGGGAAGCTGCCGAGTTCTGTCGGGTGCTTGGTGATGAATGTGGGTTCCGTAGCGTTTTTGGGGCGGTACTTCAAGACGGGCAAACCGCTCGTGAGCCGCACGCTGACCGTGGACGGCGGGGCGGTGGAGAAGCCGATGAACGTCCGCGTGCCTATCGGTATCAGCTTGAAGGATGTCATTGATTTCTGCGGCGGCGTCAAGGAGCAACCGAAGAAGATTATCTTAGGCGGCCCCATGATGGGCAACGCCGCGCCGACACTGGACGCTCCCGTATCAAAAGCGAACAACGCCATCATCCTCTTCACGGAGGCGGAGACGCGCATTCCGCAGGAAACGCCCTGTATCCGCTGCGGGGCGTGCGTGGCGGGTTGCCCCATGCAGCTGATGCCCTGCACACTGGAGGCGGCGGCGCGCTTTGACGACTACGACACCTTGGAGAAGCGCAATGTCTTGGCTTGCATAGAGTGCGGCTCCTGCTCCTATGTCTGCCCCGCCAAGCGGCAGTTGGTGCAGCGCATCAAGATGGGCAAGGGCAAACTGCGGGAAGTCTTGGCGGCGCGGAAAGCGGTTGGGGGCTGAGGGTTTAGAGGGAATAGGAGTTGGGCGGTCATATCCTGTCCGGGACACGCATAAGGATGTCCTGAAAGGATGTGATTGGCAATGGCTGAATGCAAACCAACGCCGTATATCTACTTGGCCGGCGACCTCATCAGCGCTCTGTACCGCCAGCTGCCGGAAGGGGCTGTCGGGAATATCCGCAACTATGAAACGGAAAACACCGGCGGGAAACTCTATATCGGTACCCCCGCCGCAGGTTCCGCCAATGACGCACAAGCCTGCCTGGAACAGGCGATTCATGTGCGGCTCTCCAATGCGGAGGGGCATAAGAACATAACGAAATACAAAGAGTTCACGCAGGAGAAGTCGGATGTCTTCCGCTTCTCCCGCTTGGTTCGCTGTGCCTCCGCTGCGCTGCGGTATGCGCAAGGGCGGGCTTATGTCCTGCAGAAGCCGGCCTGTGAGGAACTCGCGGGTGCCGTGCAGCTTTTTTCAGATGCGGAACTTGCGGCGGAGCGCGTCATCTTGCGCGCCCAAGAGAGCGCCTTTATCGGCGCGGAGAAAGGCAGCAATGCCGGACTCTTCTTCTGCGGCGGTCCGCTGTACCTGAATGTATGGTATCTGCCGCTGCGCGTCCCGGACGCGGAGGGCGTGACGGGTTTGCTGCTCGCCGCAGCCCTTGCGTAAGGATTCGTTTTGACCAATCCAAAAAAATATTTGAAAAAAACACCATTACCCCCTTGACATATTCGGCTGAATGGGTTATTATATCTCTGCGAACCCAAATCGTCTGCGGACGGCGGTTTCCACTGTAAAAGAGGGGAAGACGGTCCGCGGGACAAGGGGTATTCCAACACGCTCTTTGCCGCAAAACGCAAAGTGCCCATAAAACCCGAGAAGAGAGGTAAAAAGCATGACCTTTGAACGTGTGCGCGATTTAATCGCAGAGCAGTTCGACCTGGAACCGGATGTCATCACCATGGACAGCACTTTGGACGACTTGTCCGCCGACTCCCTTGACTTGTATGACCTTGTGCAGAACCTGGAAGCAGAGTTCGATATCGAATTCCGTGAAGAGGACTTTGATTCCATCCAATCCGTCGCCGACATCGTCAAGCACCTCGACGAGGTCTGAAGCGCAGGCAATGCATAGCCGCAGCCTCTGTGATAGGGGGCTGTTTGGTTTATATCTGCCAGCGGCTGCTATGCGGCCGCCGCTTGCTTCTCCGCTTTCTCAATCAGGGGAGCCCAGTTCTCCCGGAGGATCCATTTGCGCATATCCGGCGCGTGGGTCTTGAATACCTTGCAGGATATATCGCGGCGCAGGGCTTTCATTACATACTCTATCGGCTCCGTGTCCATCTCTTCGTCCAGCCATAGATCCAAGGCTTTCTCCGGGCTCATCTTGTTGTTCTTGAATGGAAACTCCCCGTAAAACCACAGGAAGTCCTCTATAATCCGCTGCTTCTCCGCTTCATCTGACAGAAAATCCGCGCCCCGCGGGTGGAATACCGGCGGCGGCAGTTCTTTCGTGCTGCGCTTCTTCAGGGCGGGGGCAGCTTTCGCTGCCGGGGGTGCCTGTGCGGCGGGTGTTTGCTGCGGCTCGGCGTCGGTTTGTGCAGCGAGGCCTGTTTGCTGCGCTTCGTCGGCGGTTTGTGCGGCGGCGGCTTGCTGCTTCGCCGCCTTGGTCGCCGCACGCTTCTTGGCGGCATCAATGCTCTTGGCCATGGCACCGAAGGCCATGTGCATCATTGAATCATTGATCTCCGGCACGACGCCGTCGGCTTCGTACTGCAGGAGCATACCGATGAGCTTCTCTTGCTCCGGCGGCGCGAAGTGGTCAAAGTAGAAACGGCGGTTGGGGGTCATCTTCAGTGTTTTGCGCTCCATGGTTGCTTCCTCCTTCACATTCCGGGTTTTTTGCGGCTTCGGTTCTGGTTTGTTTCGGTCTCCTTACAATTCTTAGCATAGCATATAAAAATCGGTTTGTCAAGAGGGTTCAGGCAGAATTTACCAAATGTTTACAATTGAATCACTGAAAAACGGATTCATTTTCCTCTTGCGATTCCGGTTCAGATGTGGTATAATGGTCACGTTTTTTGAGGAACATAAGGGTGTCTTCGATACCCATACGAATACTACCAACGAATCGAGGAAATCGGTATGTCCAAACCCATCCACCTGATCGGCAATGCCCATTTGGACCCCATTTGGCTCTGGCGCTGGCAGGAGGGCTGCAATGAAGCCTTGCAGACTTTCCGCTCGGCGCTGGACAGAATCAAGGAGTACCCGGATTTTGTCTTTACCTGCTCCTCTGCGGCGTATTACCGCTGGGTGGAGGAGATAGACCCCGCAATGTTTGCAGAAGTCAAAGAAGCGATAGCGGCGGGGCGCTGGGAGCCTGTCAACGGCTGGTGGGTACAGCCGGATTGCAATATGCCCTCTGCGGAGAGCTTTGCGCGCCATGCACTCTATTCGCAGGGCTACTATAAAGAGAAGTTCGGCGTAACCTGCAAGACCGGCTATAACGTGGACTCCTTCGGGCACAACTGGAACCTGCCGCAGCTGCTCAAGCAGGGCGGGATGGAGGGCTACTGCTTCCAGCGCCCCGGCGGCCATGAGAATGCAGAGATTCCCTACGGTGCGTTCTGGTGGGAGGGCGCGGACGGTTCCCGCGTCACCGCCTGGCACATCCTCGGCGGCTACGGCTGCGGGGATGCCCCCGGTTTAAGCCGGAAGATAGAAGAACACGCCGCGGAGGCAGAGAAGCGCGGGATGCCCGTCCAACTGTACTACGGCATCGGCAACCACGGCGGCGGTCCGACCCGCGGGCTGATTGAAACGGCGCTCCAAAAGAAAGCGGAAGGCTACAACTTAGTGTTCTCCGCGCCGGACCGCTATTTTAGGGATTTGTTAGAGGAGGGGGTTGACTTGCCGGTCTGGGCGGACGAGCTGCAGCACCATGCCAGCGGCTGCTATGCGGCGACCTCCCTGATCAAGGAGCACAACCGCCGCTGCGAGGAGGCGCTCTTCTTCGCGGAGGTCTTTGATACCGCCGCCGCCCTGCAATTCGGGGCAAAGGCGCACACTTCTGAGCTGAAAGAAGCATGGCTGAATGTCTGCTTCAATCACTTCCACGACATCTTCGACGGCTGCTCCATCCGTGAGGCATATACGGATGTGCGCGATATGGACGGCTATGCCATGACCGTGGCGGACCACGCCGCGAATACCGCGATGCTCAAGATTGCCCGCAGTATTGATACGTGGCTGGAGGGGGTCTCCGACCCTGTGTTCGAGGAGCGCTATTGCAGCATTGATGTCAAGTACCCTCGGCCGCTCGTCGTCTTCAATGCCTGCGGTTTTGCCAGAGAGGTGCCTGTCCGGACAACTTTCGCCTGCCGAAAGGTGGAGGACAGCCAAGGCAACGCCGTACCCTGCCAGAACGTTGTTGCCTCCCGCTTCACGGGTACGGACGAGAAGGATACGCTCTTCATTGCAAAACTGCCCGCGATGGGCTATGCCGTCTACTGGATGTGGCCGCGCACCCGCGAAGTGCCCATCCCCGAACCGTTGGGGACAGCGAAAGCCTATGAAACGGACGGCATTGTCACGCTGGAGAATGAATACCTCCGGGCGGCGATAGCCCCGACGGATGGGAGCATTACCCTGACGGATTTGGTCAGCGGAAAAACCTATGCGGATATCTGCGCCCCGACCGTCATCAATGACATTGCGCCGGACATCTGGGCGCATGACTACTTTGTTTGGGACGACACCCTCGGAAAGATGGAAGTCGAATCCGTGCGCATTACGGAGGACGGCTCTGCACGGGCGGTCGCCGAGGTCAAGCACAGCTACGGCAAATCGTGGCTCTTGCAGCGGATTATCCTGGCGACCGGGCAGAAGAACCTTGTATCCGAGTGCAAGGCCATCTGGCAGGAACCGTGGACGATGCTGAAGATGAATATGCCGCTGCGCGGGGAGAACCCGACCGCTACCTATGAGATTCCCGGTGCATTCATTAAGCGCCCTTGCAACGGGGAGGAAGAGCCGGCGATGCAGTGGGCGGATTTGACGGTCGGTCCTGCAGGCAGCCGCGCCGGGCTGTCCCTTATGAGCGACTCGAAGTACAGCTACGCCTGCCCCGCTACGGAAGACGGAGCAATGCTCGGTCTGACGGTTATCCGCAACAGCGTCTATGCTGACCACTGTGCCAAGCGCCCGGAGCGGGAGTATGACTTCTGCGATGAGGGTTTGCAGCGCTTTACCTATGCCGTCTATCCGCATACCGGCGAGGCCGAGGAAAGCGAAGTGAGCCGACTGGCGCACTCCCTCAATAACGCGCCCTTTGTCGTGCAGGAGAGCTACCACAAAGGTACGCTCCCGAAAGTGAACAGCTACGGCAGCGTGGATTGTGACAACATCCTTATCACAGCGTATAAGCTTGCCGAGGACGGCTCGGGCGACATCATCCTGCGTCTGTTTGAAACGCAGGGCAAGGCGCATACCACCGCCGCCATTGCCTTGCCGCAAATCGATGCGGCGTTCTATGCCGACTTTGCGAAGTTTGAGATTAAGACCTTCCGCGTCACCGCCGACGGCAAGGCAACGCAGGTGAACTTCCTGGAATGAGAGCTGCTTTAAGATGAAGCAGGCAAGCGAATAGAAACGGAGATACCGATATGTTAGCAAAGACACCGCCCCTCGGCTGGAATTCATGGAACACCTTTGCCCGGAACATCAACGAAGACGTGGTGCTCGAGTCCGCCAAAGCCATGGTGAACCGCGGCTTCAAGGATGCCGGCTACGAGTATGTCGTCATTGACGACTGCTGGAGCCTTATGGAGCGCGATAGCGACAAACGTCTGGTAGCCGACCCCGCGAAGTTCCCGCACGGGATGAAGTGGCTGGCGGACCAAATCCATGCCCTTGGGCTGAAGTTCGGGATGTACTCCTGCTGCGGAACACGCACCTGCGCCAACTACCCCTCGAGCTTTGACTATGAGTTCATTGACGCGCAGACCTTTGCCGACTGGGGCGTGGACTTCCTCAAGTACGACAACTGCAACCGCCCCAAAGGGGCGCATAATACGCTCATGTACCAGCGCATGGGACTTGCTCTGAAAGCCACCGGCAGGGAGATTCTCTACTCCGCCTGCCAGTGGGGGGAGGATAACCCCGGGGAGTGGATTCGCTCGACGGGGGCGCATATGTACCGTTCCACCGGTGACATCTTCGACCACTTCGGCTCCGTGCGGGAGATCGCGGCTTCGCAGGCCTCGAAGCTCTGCTACGCTGCGCCGTACTTCTGGAATGACATTGATATGCTCGTCGCCGGGATGCATGGGCAGGGCAATGTCGGGCGCGGCGGTATGTCCGATGCGGAGTATGAATTCCACTTTGCGCTGTGGTGCGTCATGCAGTCCCCGCTGATGATGGGCTGCGACATCCGTACCGTCGACGAAAAGACGGCCGACCTCATGAAGCACAAAGAGCTGCTCGCCATCAACCAAGACCCGGAAGGGCGGCAGCCCTATGTCATTGACCGCGGCAGGAACTACACCGACCGTTACCTCGGGATGAAGCATATGGCCGACGGTTCCTATGTGCTCTTTGCTTTCAATTTTTCCGACGGCGGTTACGGCGGCTTCACAGAGTTCTTTGATATCGGACTCTCCGCGGACTGCGGCTATGGGCTCGATTTGTATGACGTCATGACCGGGGAGAAGCTCGGCCTGATTAAGGACTACGTCCGCTGGTCCCTCCCGCCCCATGGCTTCCGTATCCTGCGCGGGAATCTCGTGCGGCGTACCCCTGAGAATCCGGGGAAGACTTATAATTGACGGCGGTTCGCGAACCGCCGAGGGCTTCGCGAAGCCCCTATCCCGCCTGCGCCCTGCCAACAGAGGCGGTTCGCGAACCGCCGGGGGCTTCGCGAAGCCCCTATCCCGCCAACGCCGGAGGCAGGAAGATGTCCTTTTCCGCTTGTATGAACTGCGGTGCAAGTCTCACACAAAACGACATTGCCCTGCACAAGAAACTCGTGAACCGCGGGGCGGAGCGATTTCTCTGCCCCGGCTGTTTGGGGGAGCGTTTCTCCCTGACCGCGGAAGAGCTCGGGGAGCTGAAAGCCAGGTTCTTATCGCAGGGCTGCGGTCTTTTTGTAACGGAGGAGGAGGAAGCATGAGCCAAGCTGTTTTGCATACCCTGCGTGAAGAGCAGCAGACGGGGATAAAGGGCGGGCTGTACCATCAGATGCAAATCAGTCTTGCATATAACTCCAACCGCATAGAAGGCAGCCGCTTGACGGAGGAGCAGACGCGCTATATCTATGAAACGAATACCATCGATTGCGCGGAGGGACCTGCCGCCGTCAATGACATCATCGAAACTGCCAACCACTTCCACGCCTTTGACTGCATCCTTCGCAGGGTGGAGGAACCGCTTACGGAGACCTTTATCAAAGAATTGCATGGCATAGTCAAGGGCGGGGTGGCTGAAGCAAGGTTGGCGTGGTATCCCATCGGGCAATATAAGAGCCGCCCAAACATTGTCGGCAACCGCGAAACAACAGCGCCTGGCATAGTGGCGGCGGCTATGGTAAAGCTGCTCACACGTTATGAGAATCAACCGGAGGATTTTGCAGGCATCCTACGTTTCCACATGGCTTTTGAACGGATTCACCCTTTTCAAGACGGCAACGGGCGTGTGGGGCGGCTCTTGATGTTCAAGGAGTGCTTGCACTTCGGCGTGATGCCTTTTATCATTGACGAGCGATATAAGCTGTACTATTACCGCGGCTTGACGGAATATGACAGCGAGCCGGGATTCCTGACCGATACACTTTTGTCCGCGCAGGATAAGTATGCCGCCCTTGTGCGGTCGTTTGGTATACCTGAATGAGAGAAAAAGGAGAATACGCATGAACGTTTCCCCCAAACCATTTGCGCACAGGGGTGCGCACCAGTTTGCCCCGGAAAACACAATCGGTGCTTTCCAAGGTGCCGTTGACAACGGCATAATGGGTATTGAGTGCGACATCCACCTTACGAAAGACGGTGTGCCGGTCGTGGTGCATGACGGCAACCTCACCCGCCTGACCTGCGGGCATCCTACGAAATTCACCAATGCCCGCATCCGCGAACTGACCGCAGACGAACTCCGCGCTGTGGAATTGCCCTACGCCAACCACTGCACGCCCTTGGAACTACCGGGGGATGCCGGGCATGAGTTCCTAGCCCTGCGCCCCGGGACACAACTGGGGCAGGGTCCCTATGACTATATCGATGCCCTTGCCCGCGACCCGCGTATGGCGTCCATCCCGACATTTACGGAATTCTTGGATTGGCTGGCGGGTGCTCCTGCCGGCATCGAGGCGGAGATTGAACTCTGTGATACCGGAACTGCGAAACCGGTCTATGCGGCGATTGCCGCTTCCTCTGTAATGGAGAAGTGCATTGTGTTCAGCGGCAACCCCCTGATACTGATGGAGATGGGCATGAACACCGCACCGGAAGGTTTGCGGCTCGGCGCCAACATCCGCCGATTGGCGGACGACAGCAAAGCCATGCTGGAGGACTTGCCGCCGCTCTGGGAAGTGGGACTGAACCCCGGGCGCTTCACAAAAGCGGATGTGGAGTGGCTCAACGCCAAGGGGATTCAGGTGCTTGCCAATCTGTGCGATACCTTTGATTGGTGGGAGGAGATGCAGGGGTTGGGGCTGTACGGCTTCAAGACCAACTATGCACCCGCCTACCGCAAATGGGCGGAGGGACGCGTATGACGCTTACATTCCCCGAAAGCCAAGTGGCACTCATGCAGGAAGCGATTGAACATTGGGGCATCCCCGCGCAGGTGGATCAGTGCGTAGAGGAGTGCGCTGAGCTGATTCTGGCTCTGCATAAGCACGAGAAGCGCACACGCCGCACCGACACGCGTGCCGCCGTTTTAGATGAGATGGCCGATGTGGAGATGATGCTGGCGCAGATGCGCCTTTGCTACGGCATTTCGGATGCGGAATTGGAGGAGCGTGTTGCCGTGAAGTTCGGCAAGATGGAGGGGTACCTGCGGGGGGAGGTGTGACTTATGGGTGAATTGCTCTCTGCGATGCAAACCTATGCAAACAGAAAGCCGGCGCGTTTCCATATGCCCGGACATAAGGGGAACTTGTCTTGTGCCAATGGCTTGCCGTATGATTTGGATGTCACCGAAGTGTATGGCGTGGATAAGCTCCGCCACCCGACGGGGGTGCTGAAACACCTCGAGGAGCGCTTGGCCGGCGCCTTCGGTTCCCGGCGAGCGTTCCTGTCCGTCAACGGTTCTACCGGCGCACTCTATGCCGGTATCTATGCCGCTTGCCGACGGGGGGATACCATCCTCGTCTCTCGCAACTGCCACCTGTCCGTCTGGCAGGCGGCGGAGTTCATGGGTTTGCAGACAGTTACCATAGAGCCGGAGTGGTGGGCCACGCTCGGAGTCTTCGGTGCCATTCCCACAGAGGCTGTGCGCTTCGCCGTCAAGCACCACCCCGAGGCGCGTCTCTGCGTGCTCCCCTCCCCGACCTATGAGGGCTTTGTGAGCGATACGGCGGCGATTGCCGAAATCCTGCACGGCGCGGGTATCCCGCTCTTGCTCGATGCCGCCCATGGCAGAGAGATACCCCCGCAAGCGGATATGGCCGCACAGTCCCTGCATAAGGTCTTCGCCGCTATGACCCAGACGGCCGCCCTCCATTGGAACTCCGCGCTCGTAACCGCCTGTGCCGCCGAACGCGCCGCACGCATGTTTACCAGTACCAGCCCCTCCTATATCCTGATGACCTCCGCCGAGAATGCGCTCGAGGCGTTGGCGGAGGACGGCGCTGCATTGCATCATCTTGCGGCTTTCCGACAGGCTGCAGCGGATTGGAAGAATCTGCGGCTTGTTCCCACCGATGACCCCTATAAGCTCCTGATCAACCTCAGCGGCAGTGCGCTGACGGCTGCCCAAGCGGAACACATCCTCCGGGAGCAATACAATGTAGAGGCAGAGTACTGCAAAGGCCGCCTCCTGCTTTGCATGGTCTCGGATTGGAATACGGCGGAGGACTTTGCCCGGCTGAAGGCAGCATTGGCTGCATTGGATGCAGCGCAAGCCGCACCGCCCGGGCCGCCGCTGCACCCGCCCCCGCGCCCGGAACAGAGGATACCCATTGCCGAAGCCGTCCGCATAGAGAGTGAAGAAATCCCCCTGCAGGAGGCAGAGGGACGCGTTGCATGGGAATATCTCTATGCCTACCCGCCGGGGGTGCCGCTGTGTTTCCCGGGCTGCCGCATCGCGGCAGGGCATATTGCTTATTTGGACAGGGAAACCGTGCGGGTGGCGGCCGGTTTCTGATCAGTCCCCAACGGTGATTCTTCCTTTTGCCGCAAGGAGGTATCCGGCGGCTGTCACTTTGGTCTTGGCGGGAGCGAGATGCAGAATCTGCCGCCCGGTGGCTTCCGGCATACCGATGGGGTTGCCGTGTTTATCCTCCAGGTCAAACAGGCGCGGCAGGTAAACGCTTTGCAGCACCTGCTGCACCGTACAAGCAGGGAAAGCAAAGGCCTGTACATGCAGATACAACTCCCCCGCCGCCGGAGCCAGCGAGATAATCTGCCCGCGGGGGTTTGGGGAGAAGAGCGGGACAGCCTCTTCCGAACTGCCCAAAGCCTCACGGTTGCGTAGGGCGACGGTGACGAGGTTGCCCTGTACCTGCGTAGGCTTGCGGCTGCCGGTATAGACGGCGTTGATTTGCTCGCAGAGCGGGGGGATGTCCTCCGGAGCGGCTGATGGCAAGGTGAGGGTGACAGTTTCGTCCACAGAGCCGGCTTCGGATTGCGGGATGATTTCCAGCAGTTCCAAGGCATCTATGTACAGCAAGGGTACCGAGGCATCCTCTGCGTCCGGCGCAAGCGCTGCCGGGTGCGAAAGGCTCGGTGCGCGGCCGGTTGCCGCCGCCCATTCGTTGCGTATACGTACGGCAAAGCGTACGCCGCCGCGCAGAACAGCCCCGCTCACAGCCGCAGCGGCAGTTCGCAACTGCAACCGGAACACCTGCCCCAAGACAAGCAGTGCCAACATACCGAACAAAAGCGCATAGACCGCTATGTATGTTTTGGTCGTGACTGCCGGACGTACCGTGGTTTCGACAGCCCCGGCGCCGACCTCAAGTGCGGCGGCGGTCGTTGCCTCCATCTCCGTATTGCCGTCTAAGGACTTCATGGAGCCGCCGATCTCGTCGGTGAATGCCGCTAAGTGCGCCAAGCCGTCAAAACGCAGGGGCAGGGTCAGGGATACCTCCCGCTCGTCGGGGAGGGTGCGCAGGAGGAAGTCGGTCGTCCCTTTCGAAGTCGGCGGCTTCACCGTCACCTCCAGCGATACGGCATCCATGAGCAAATCTACACGGTTGACCATGATCGCACCATAGAAAGAATCGCCCTGCGCTATGACCGCGCGAAGCCATGTATTCCCGTCATCATCCTTGACGGTATTCAAGGCGAATGCGTAGTTTTTGTCCGAGAGCGTAAACAGATTGGTGCGCTTGCTCTTGGCGGCTGTAATGGCATCCTTCAGCGGCACGGTTACCACCAGACCGGCCTCTCCCTCCAAAGGCGCAGAGGCGGCGGCGACGGCGGAGACTACACCGCCCAATACAAGGAGGAGCAGGAACACGAAAGACAGGAAAAATTTACCAACTCTTTTTGGCGACAGACCGGAACCGTTCGGCTGCATAGGCTTCGACTCCAATGGTTCAGTATTTTTATAAAACCAATGCGAATGCCGCAAGAGGGGGCAGTCAATGCCCTTTGCAGCTATACGCTTTTGTTTACAACCGAATAGCTTCTGCAATCCTTCCGTAAACGCCGCGCCCCTCGTCTTGCCGTCGGCAAGCGCCCATGGTCTGCGGCAGTCGACATCAAATCAATGACGTATGCGGACGAGATTCCCGCCGCCCGCTCCCTGCTTAGACATCCCTTTAAAAGTGCAAGTTCCGTCACCAACGTATGCGGAGAGGAACCAATAAATCCGGAATGCCGGGGTTTTACTCGAAACAGCGTCAAACGCTTTATCAAAGGAAAGGATTTCCAACAACATAGCAATTATAGCACCTTTTTACCAAAAAGTCAAGCGGAAAATGCTACATCTTGTAAAAAATTTCCTCAAAACGCTAAGCGGCCAGCGCGTTTTTCTTGACAGGGGGATGGATTTGCTGTATAATATGCGGGATACGGTTTGGATTTTTCTATATTACGTAAAGAGGATTTGATACATGATGCAGCGGCTTATCTCAGCGGCGGACGGGCATTTGTTTGACTTGGACGGTACACTGCTCGACAGTATGTGCGTTTGGAAAGAGGTCGATACGGAGTTTTTCCGGCGGCGCGGTATGGAAATACCGAAAGGGTACCTGAAAGACATTGCGCCGTTGACCTTTCGGGGGACGGCAGAGTATACCATCGCCCGCTGCGGTTTTACACAGACTCCGGAGGAACTCATGGAAGAGTGGAACGCCATGAGCTTTGTGCAATACCGCGACAAGGTGCGCCTAAAGCCCGGCGCGGGGAGCTATATCAAGCGCCTGTACGATGCCGGGAAAGCCTTGGCGATTGTCACAAGTCTTTACGGCGGCTTTGTGGAGCCTTGCCTGACGCGCAATGGCATCTACCGCTACTTTTCCGCTGTCCTGACGGCTGACAGCTTTCCCGGCGGAAAGGCAGGGGAGGGGATTTACCGCGCCGCCGCTGCGCGCTTGGGCTTGCCGACGGAGAAGTGTATCGTATACGATGATGTCCACCACGCACTGAGTGCCGCCAAACGAGCCGGCTGCCTGACTGCCGCCGTCCGCGAGATAGGCCATGCCCAGGCTTGGGACACCTGCTGTCGGGAGGCGGATTTTGCGTTGGAGAGCTGGCTCTAAAGAGGCAAGAGTAAGAGCAAAAGCAAGAGGGCGCGGGAGCTTTGGCTCCCGCGCCCTGCTTGCTTGCGGTTTGCGCCGCTGCGAACAGCTTAGCCGATTTTCTTGACGATGAGGGTGGCGTTGGTGCCTTCGTCGAGCTTGATCTTGGTCTGCTCATTGGAGAACATGACAAAGTGGAGGTGCGCACCCGCGACCGCTTCCGTCACCGCAACGCCGTTGAGGGCGAAGGGCTCATGGCAGCCGACCTGCTCGGAGATGAGCGAGGAGGGGATGATTACACCGTCATTGGTCACGGCAATCTTGACCTTGCCGCACTCCTTGGCTTCGGCGCGCAGGGAGTACTCAATCTCATACACGCCGTCGCTTTCCACGACCAAGCTGTGATGGTCGTCATAGGCGATGCCGTAAGCGGGCAGGAGGTCAGAGAACTTCAGGGCAATCACTTCATCGGCATTCACGTGGAACTTCAGAACCTCGCGGTTGTAAAGTCCGCCGAACACCTGTGCAGCACTCTCGCCCGGGTCGCCTTTCTCACCCTTTTCGCCGCGCGGGCCTTGCGGACCGGGAGCGGCGGCCGGGATGACAAAGGTCAGGTCGGCGGCGGAACGTGTCCCTTGGTTATACACCGCCGGGAGAGATCCGACTTCGCCTAAGAGCAAACGCACGGAGTTGATGACAGCCGAAGCGCCGTCAGCACCGTCACGGCCGGCTGGACCGACAGGACCTTGCGGACCGGTGGCACCGTCGAGGCCGTCACGCCCGTCACGTCCGTCGGCACCGTTGAGGCCGCAGGCACCGCGCGGACCGACAAGCCCTTGCGGACCGGCAGGACCCGTGGCACCGTCGGCACCCGGGAGACCGCAGGCACCGCGCGGACCGACAGGACCCATCGGGCCGACGGCACCGGTGGCACCCACAAGACCCGGCAGACCTTGGATACCCTGCGGACCCGTGGCTCCGTCACGGCCGTTGTAGCCGTCACGCCCAGCAGGACCGGTGGCACCGATGGCGCCGGCAATACCGCAGGCACCGCGCGGACCGACCGGACCAATCGGACCTTGGGCACCGGTGGCGCCGTCTTTGCCGTTCAGACCCGGCAGACCTTGCAGACCTTGGATACCTTGCAGACCGCGAGGGCCTTGCGCGCCTGTAGCGCCGTCACGGCCGTTGTAGCCGGCGGCACCGCGCGGACCGACCGGACCGATCGGGCCTTGGGCACCGGTTGCGCCGTCTTTGCCGTTCAGACCCGGCAGACCTTGCAGACCTTGGATACCGCAGGCACCGCGCGGACCGGCAGGACCTTGGACACCCTGCGGACCTGTTGCGCCTGTGACACCGCGAAGACCCTGAAGGCCTTGCACGGAGATTCCGGCAGGGCCGGTCGGACCGACAGGACCTTCCGGACCGGTGGGACCGACTTCACCCTGAATACCTTGCAAACCGCGCGGACCTTGCGGACCTTCCGGACCGGTCGCGCCGTCATAGCCGTTCAGACCCGGAGCGCCTTCGGCACCCTGCGGACCGGTCGGACCTTGGAGACCTTGGAGACCTTGGATACCCTGCGGACCGGTGGCACCGTCACGACCATCGGCACCATTGAGACCCGGCGCACCGGCGAGACCCATCGGACCCATCGGACCGGTGGCGCCGTCATAGCCGTTCAGGCCGGGAACGCCCTGTTCGCCCTGCGGACCGGTCGGACCTTGGAGACCTTGGAGCCCTTGGATACCCTGCGGACCGGTGGCACCGTCGCGTCCGTCGGCTCCGGCCGCACCCGGCGCACCTGCCAGACCCATCGGACCCATCGGACCCGTGGCACCGGTGGCGCCGTCCAGACCGTTGTAGCCGTCCAGACCCGGGAGACCTTGGATGCCCTGGGGACCCTGCGGACCTTCCGGACCTTGCGGACCTTCCGGACCGGTCGGGCCGACTGCGCCGTCCAGACCGTTGTAGCCGTCCAGCCCCGGGAGACCTTGGATGCCCTGGGGACCCTGCGGACCTTCCGGACCGGTCGGGCCGACTGCGCCGTCGAGACCGTCATAGCCGGCAGGACCTTGCGGGCCTTCCGGACCGGTCGGGCCGACTGCGCCGTCCAGACCGTCATAGCCGGCAGGACCTTGTGGGCCTTCCGGACCGGTCGGACCGACTGCGCCGTCCAGACCGTCATAGCCGGCAGGACCTTGCGGGCCTTCCGGACCGGTCGGGCCGACTGCGCCGTCCAGACCGTCATAGCCGGCAGGACCTTGCGGGCCTTC
>JAISUW010000041.1 GCA_031271865.1 Oscillospiraceae bacterium | reverse complement strand
GGGGGACCCCGTCGACCGGTGCAACAGCGCCCCCCCCACCCCCCCCCGCCGCCGCGCTTCGCGAAGCGCGGCGTTGGGGCTTCGCGAAGCCCCAATCACACAACCGGCTGCTGCCTCCCGCAGACGTCCGCCGCAATTTTCGCCCACTGCGTGAGGTGGTCGATGCGATGGTCGATGGTCGAGAGGTCTTTGAGGATAAACTCTACCGGGTTGCCGAACTTTTGGTTAATAGAGAGGCAATCCTCCAAGTCTTTGCGGATGAGGCCGGGATTCCATGCGCTGTCGCCGGAGAAGAAAGCAGGCGAGGGTTTACGGCTGAACACATAATCACCGTTAATAGCCTCGGCGCCGCGTTCCATATCCGCCCAAGGGGACATACTGATTTTGCGAATATTCGGGAGTTTTCGGATGATGTCTATCTTACGGTCGAGAGCCTCGCAGCAGCCGTAGTAGCCCATGCCGAAGAGGCTGAACCATTCTTTCTGGTACTCGATTTCAAACTCGTCGTGCATATCGGGGCTGACAACGGCAAAGATTTGTGCCGCTGCGCAAGCCCATGTGTTCTTCGCGGAGTAGCGCAGCTTATCGTATTCCGCTTCGCTGTCGGTGTTGTAGCCGGGCAGTTCGTCCGTATAGGCACCTGTGCAATGGATGAACGCAGGTGCCGGGTCAATCAGCCCCAGTTTCTCGAACTGACGGACTTGGTCGATATAGACATCCATTGTCCGGCGCACAATGGCGTGTATGAGGTCGGGGTTATCAATGAGGTCAATGATGCTTTGGTCAATGCCGTGCCAGCGGATGATTTCATCCCAGATGTGCCCATAGGGGGAAATCCCACCGCGGATACGCACTTGGAGTGTATCGCCTACGATTTCTTGGATACGTTCACGGCGTTCGCGGGCTTTGTCCCAAGCATCGGGTGCTAATGTTACCCGGCTGTAGGCGATGTTCTCCACATCCGCAAGGGATTGGAGTTGGTCGCGCTTGCAGACATGGGCATTGGCACCGGCACCGTTCTTTCCGGGGATAACTTCCTCGTCCGGCACCATGCCTAAGTGGGTACAGCTGTAATTGAGGCCTACGGATATTTCGGGCAGGAGGACGCGGTCATCGGGAAACGTATCCCAACGGAAAAGCTGCCAGCGCAAGTCGTTCTCAATTCCTCGCGCAAAACCGTCCTCGCACTTGAGCCGATAGTAGCTGTCTACGTTGATTTCGCCGCCGGGAAGCTGTTCGATGATATACAGCGGCCGCACAGGCCGCAAACCGTTGTTGGCTTTCCAGGCTTTGAGCGTTTCCTGCTGGATGGGGTGGTTTGCAATCGCCGCATAGCGGTGGATTAAGGGTTTCAGGATTTCTTTGTCTCTTTGGGAAACAGCCATAAGAGCAACCTCGCTTCTGTGAATCATATACTACGGTCATTAAGATTGTTCAGGATACGCTAAAATCATTCCGAATGTACTGCGAAAACGCTTATTGACCGAACTTCGCCGGAAACATCCAACCCCAAACGCTGCGTGGCGCTTTCTTCCATAATAGAGAGAGCGTGGCTGTCGTCAGTTCACGCAGCGTCAGCAGCGGATTGCCGCGCAGGGTATATTGGAGTCCTTCATTGGAGATATAGGCCGTCCAAGAGAGGCATTCCGGCAAGGCACCGGCAACGTCATTGAAGTAGTATATACGCTCGCGGGTGATGTCGGCAGTGTTCTCGTCGATGGTGAGGACGCTCGCCTGCTTGCGCTGCCCATCGAGACGCATGGACGCGTCGCCGCAATACATCAGGCGAATCCTTTCCGTCACGCCGCTGAACGTGTTGCCGTGGTCGTGGCCGAACATGGCGAGTTTCATGTCCCCCGCCTCTACGAAAGCGCGGAACAGTCCTTTCATGCCGTCGCAGCAGACCGGCTCCATTAGCAGCCCTTCAACCGTAGGGTTGCTTTTGTCTAAGGTCCACCACTGTTTGCGGTCAAAGTCCCCGTGCCCCAAAGCGGAGAAGCTGCGGAAGCCTTTGATTTTTCGCATGAGCTGATATGTTTCGTCCGGCGGACAATGAAAAAACGATGCCGCCGGGATAGGCTTGCCGCCGTTTTTTTCGGCATAGTCTGCGGCAAGGGACTTATACCACAGAATGCGCGTATCAGAGGCAGTCCCCGACCCGTCCGGTTCGCCGCCGTAGTTGTTGTTATCAAAGAACCAAAGGTTAAACGCCGGCACGGTTCCTTCGGCCGCTTCCTCGGTTCCGGAGGCATAAATGGGTACGGTATAAGTACTATGTCCAGCGATTTCGCCGATCTCCGTTCCTTCCGGATGTGTAAGCGTCAGGGATGTATCCGCCTCGGCAAAGACTTTCATAAACGCTTCCCGCGAAAGCCCTTCCCGCTGCTGGGCATCATGGTTGCCTGTGACGGCGGCAAAGGGAAGGCCTCTGTCGGCAATCGGCTGCAACAGTTCACGGATGGCTTTCGCCTGTGCCTCCGGGTCGCTGACGTAATGCACATTATCCCCGCAGAACACAACCAAATCGGGTTGGACGGCATCTGCCGCACCGCCGATCCAGCCCTGCAAGTCGGGCAGGTAATGCGGCCGTCTGGCCCAGTCCTTGTCCTTGGGGTTGGTCTCTGCGGAAGCACCGTTTCCATTATAATGCGTATCACTGAAGCAGAGAATTTTAAACTTCCCGTCACGAAAGCGTAGGATTGGTTTCGGCATAAGCTGTCCTGCCTGTGTTTGGATTTCGTATAGTATAGCATACTTGTTTTCGTTTGTCAAGATTGTTCTGTCTTGCAATTTCTGCACGTCTGTGCTATAATTGTCGTGCCTAAAGAGACAGCAAGTTCTTCTATTACAAGAAATGAAGGTATAGCCATGGCAGATACAGCTAACACTCCCCGCAAAACCTATACGGGAAAGAAAGGCTTTGAGGTTCTCCGCCGCGAAGACTTCAAGATGCAGCGCAAGATTGTCGCCAACATGACCACGGAAGCGTGGCTCCGTACGCCGCACGCAGCCTTGGTGTATGAGCCGGATGTGACGGACTTCCTCAGCCTCTACCAAAACCTGCGGGAGAGCGATGCACGGTGGAAGGGTATCTCCCTGAACACCGTCTTTCTGAAGATTATTACGGAGGGCTTAATAGCCGCTCCCGGCCTGAACGCCCACATTGACTACAACCACAACTTTGTCAACGGCACGGTGGAACAGTATAAGGACATCAATATCTCCGTTTCCATGGGGCTGCCGAGCCGCACGGGAATGATGACAATCAATATCCACAACTGCGAGCAGCAGTCCCTGACGGACTTGCAGAACTATATTGCCGATGTGCGCCGCCGAATGGAAAACACAGATTTCACGGAAGCAATGTTCGAGGTATCCTTAGATAACACCCTGCGCTTGCTTAAAAAAGGCAAACTCCTGACCATCTTGGGTCGGCTGACCGGCGCAACGGTCGGGCGCGGCAAGATAGACCGACTGCGCGGTGAAGCCAAGCGCAAATACCAAGCCATCCCCGCTGCCGACCGACTGACCAAAGCGGACATCGAGCAGGGTACTTTCCTTGTGTCCAATATAGGCTCTGTGTTCCGCGGCTCAAAACTGTTCGCTACCCTATTGGATGTGATTCCGCCGCAGGTCGCCGCCATTTGCATCGGCAATGTCTTTGACAAGGCCGGTGTGGTTACACATCCGGACGGAACAAAAACCGTGGAACCGCGTCGTGCGTGCTGCTGGAACTTGGCGATCGATCACCGTGCGTTGGACTTTGATGAGATTGAGCCGTTCTTCCAACGCTGTGACCGCTTCTTCGCCCACCCGGAAGAGATGGAAGCTTGGCTCTGAAGCTGAACTCGCCTCTATGGTATTGACAGCCTTTGCGATTTGTGCTATAATGAGGGCATGGAAATATTAGACACGCTAAAGCAGACACTCAAAGATGTATACGGTTATGATACTTTCCGGCCGGGGCAGGGGGAGGTCATCTCTGCGATTCTGGCCGGGCGGGATGTGTTGGCTGTGATGCCGACCGGAGCCGGGAAGTCCCTCTGCTACCAACTGCCCGCCCTCTGCACGGAGGGGATTGTGCTGGTGGTGTCGCCGCTCATCTCCCTGATGCACGACCAAGTGCAGGCACTCGTTGCGGCGGGCGTGCCGGCGGCTTATATCAATTCCTCCCTGACGGATGCGCAGCAGCGCACCGCCTTGCAGCGGGCGCGGGCAGGGGCATATAAGCTCATCTATGTGGCGCCCGAACGATTGGAAACATGGGCATTTAAGGAGTTCGCGGCGCGAGCGTATATTTCGCTCTTGGCAGTGGACGAGGCGCACTGTATCTCCCATTGGGGGCAGGACTTCCGGCAATCATATTTGAACATATGTTCCTTTGTCGCGGAGCTGCCCCGCCGCCCGGTTATAGCGGCCTTTACGGCGACGGCGACCCAACTGGTGAAGGACGACATCTGCCGCATTCTGCAACTGCAAGACCCTTTCCGTGTGACCACGGGCTTTGACCGCCCGAACCTTTACCTGGATGTGAAGCAGCCTGCCGACCGCGATGCCGCGTTGGCGGAGTTCCTGCGGCGGCATGAAGGCCTCAGCGGTATTGTCTATGCCGGTACTCGTGCCGCCGTTGAGGAGATAACGGACTTCCTGAAAGCCAAGGGCTTTGCCGCCGCCCGCTACCATGCCGGTCTGCCCCCCGAGGAGCGCAGCACGAACCAGCAGGCCTTTCTGTATGACCGCGTGACCGTCATGGTGGCCACCAACGCTTTTGGGATGGGGATAGACAAGTCCAATGTATCCTTTGTGGTGCATTACAATATGCCCAAAGACTTAGAGAGCTACTACCAAGAGGCGGGCCGCGCCGGACGCGACGGTGCGCCTGCCGACTGTGTTCTCTTCTTCGGCGGCCGGGACATACAGCTGAATAAGTTCTTTGTGGACAAGATACTGGAGCCGGAGACAGACGACCACCTCACGCTTGCGGAGCGCCAAACCCTCTGGCAAATCCAGAAGAAGCGCTTATCCCAGATGATTGACTATGCGCAGTCCTCCACCTGCCTGCGGCAGCGCATCCTCGACTACTTCGGCGACAAAACGCCATGCACCTGCGATAACTGCGGTGTCTGCACCGGCGATGAGTGGGAGAGTGTCAATGTCACTGTGGAGGCGCAGAAAATTCTTTCCTGCGTCAAGCGTATGGGAGAGCGCTGGGGAGCGGCGGCGGTGACGGAAGTGCTGCGCGGTGTGCCTACCCCGCGCGCAAGAGAGCGGGGCTGGGAAAGTCTCTCCACTTTCGGCATCATGCGGGAAAACCCCGAGCAGGAGATACGTGGCATAATTACTTTTCTCTTGCAGGAGAAGTGTCTGACGGCGGACGAGGGGCAGTACCCAACGCTTTCTCTGGGACCGAAAGCTTTGCCGGTCCTGAAGGGTCAGCTGACGCTGCTGATGCGCCGCCGCGCTGGAAGCGAGAACCTGGCGGCACACCGCAAGCGCCGTTATGCAGACAACGTCCCGCGCAGTGCGCCGAACCCGGAACTGTTCCAAGTCCTGCGGGGCGTACGCGCCCAATTGGCGCAGGAGAACCGCATCCCGGCGTTCATGATTTTTGCGGATGCGACACTGATAGATATGTGTGCCGTGCAGCCACAGACGCCGCAGGAGATGCTGAATGTCAGCGGTGTCGGAGAAGTGAAAGCCCAGCGCTTCGGTGCGCCGTTTTTGGAGGCAATTGCCTCTTTTCTGCGCGGGGATTCCGCGCTCGCTGCGCTTCCCGGTACTCCCACCTCCGCAGCTGAAGCGATGGCACCGCCGGTTCCTACGAATGGCAATTTGCAAAGCCAACTCGCTGCAGCCGAAGCGGCTCTTTCTCTCTCCGAAGAGCCGGCCTATCTGGGCGAAACCGTGGCGCGCTTCAGTGAACTTCTGACTTCTGTCGGGTGTTTGCAACCGATCTCCGGGCAAAAAATCGGGAACAGACTCTTCAAGCTCGGCTATTTGGAGAAGTCCGCCGACCCGAACATCAGCGGGCGGTGCGCCACTGCGGGAGGAAAGGCTGCCGGCTTGGAAACCTCGCTGTATACCAATGAGGAGGGGCAGCGATCTTGGCGCACAACCTATAATAAGCAAGGGCAACGCTTGCTCTGGGCTTTGGTGAAGGATTATTTGCTGGGCAGCTGGGTGTAAGCGGAAAGATGCGTGAGGGTTACAGAATAGGTTCGCTTCCTGCCTTTTTTCGTCAGAATCACGATTGTTCGTGTGAGAAACTATTGAGTATTCGTCATAATGCACAAAAAACAAGCGCGCCTGCTTCGCTTTTGCCTCCCCTACCGAAAGGAGTTATTCCATGATTGCAGTCGTTACCGGTGCCCGCCGCGGCATCGGCCGCGCCATTGCCGATGCGCTGGAAAATGCCGGCTGGGAGGTGCTGCGCTCCGCCGTATCTTCGGATTGCCCGGGCGTGAAGCACTACCTCCCCTGCGACATCTCCGTTGCCGAAGACCGGGCGCGGCTCTGCGCCGAGGCTTTCCGACGGTTCGGCAGAGTGGATTTGCTTGTCAACAACGCCGGTATCGCCCCGCCGGAACGGCTCGACATCCTCAGCACCACGCCGGAGAACTTCCGGAAAGTGCTCAGCGTGAACTTAGAGGGTACATTCTTCATGTGCCAGACTTTTGCCAATGCCATGCGCGACATCCGCTTCTCCGACAGCAGTTATGTGCCGAGGATAATTAATTTATCCAGTGTGAGTGCCTATGCTTCCTCCGTGGAGCGCGGGGAGTACTGCATCAGCAAGGCCGGTATCTCCATGACAACGCAACTCTTCGCGCACCGCTTGGCGAGGGAGGGCATCGGCGTTTTTGAGATCCGCCCGGGTATCATAGAGACAGATATGACTGCCGGGGTGCATGCCAAGTACGAAGAATTAATTGCGGGGGGCATCACACCCATCCAACGCTTCGGCCGGCCGGAGGACATCGCCGAATGTGTTCTGGCAATCAGTACGGGTGCATTCGATTTCTCGCCGGGGCAAGTCTTTAATGTGGACGGCGGGTATCATCTCCGTCGGTTTTAACTGTAAAGAGTCTGCGGGCGGCTGTTCATGGGAGGTGCGGATGTGGATACTTTACCTGTAATCATTGTCGGGAGCGGCGTAGCGGCATATAACGCTGCGCGGGTTCTGCATTCCCTCGGTGTGCAGAACATCCAAATCCGGACAGAGGGCAGACAGGCGGGTACCTCCCGAAATGCCGGCTCGGATAAGCAGACCTATTATAAGCTCTCTTTGGCCGGGGAGGGGCGCGACTCCGTGCGGGATATGGCACGGAGCTTCTATGCCGGCGGCGGCGTGGACGGGGAACTCGCTTTGGTTATGGCGGCGTACTCTGCGCAGTGCTTCTATACGCTCGTGGAACTGGGTGTGCCCTTCCCCAAAAATGAATACGGCGAATACGTCGGCTACCAAACCGACCACGACAGCACCAACCGTGCCACGTCAGCCGGTCCGCTGACGTCTAGGTATATGACCGAGGCCTTGGAGCAAGCGGTGCTTGCAGCTGATATAGATATAATAGAAAAGCAGTCCATCGCCGAAATTCACCAAGCACACGGGCACCTCACCGGTCTTTCCTTTATAAATACCGAAACGGAGGAGATTGCATTCTGCCCCTGCCGCTGCGGCATCCTTGCGACCGGAGGACCTGCGAATCTCTATGCGGAGAGCGTCTATCCCAAATCGCAGTCCGGCGCACTCGGCATCTGTGCGGCCGCCGGCTTGCAGCTATCTAACTTGCATAACTGGCAGTATGGGATCGCCTCCCTGCGTCCGCGTTGGAATCTGTCCGGCTCTTATCAGCAAGCACTTCCGCGCTATATATCCATCGGTGCCGACGGCGGCGTTTCGGAGTTTCTTCCATTGTATATGACACCGGAAGAAGCGATTTTGTTCACTTTCCGCAAAGGGTACGAATGGCCCTTTGACCCCGAGAAAGCGACTGCTTCCTCCCGCATTGATATCGCTGTCCATGCGGAGATACACGAAAAGCAGCGCCGCGTGTACTTGGATTACACGCAAAACCCGGTTGGTCTTGCACCGGACTTAAGTAATCTGCCGCCGGAAGTCGGCTCCTATCTCCAAAACTGCAACGCTATAGGCAATACGCCGTACCGGCGGCTACAATCAATGAATCGCGCTGCGATAGAACTGTACCGCTCCCATGCGCTGGATTTGCAGACTGCTCCCCTTGAAATTGCTGTCTGCGCCCAACATTGCAACGGCGGTGTCGCGGTCAATGCACATTGGGAGACTTCTCTGCCCGGACTCTTTGCCGTGGGAGAGTGTGCCGGTACTTTCGGAGCAAAACGCCCCGGAGGTTCGGCTCTCAATGCCGCTATGGTCGGGGCGTACCGCGCTGCGGAGCGGGTCGCCGGCGGCATTGCCGCCGCCCCCCCTGCGACGGCATTGCCGTCGCCCCCCTGCAACGGCAATGCCGTTGCCCCGCCCGGCGGCAATGCCGCCGCCCTCCGCCGGGAGCTGTCCGCCCACGCAGCATTTCGCCGCAATGCGGCGGAGATTCACCGAATGCGCGGCACCTACCGCAGGCAGCGGGACGCACTGCCGCCGCCGAAGACGTTGGCCGAGTTGCGCATTTATGACAACCTACATGCTGCATGCGCAATCCTTTCGGCCATGGAAGCGCAGGAAAGCGTTCCGTCTATGAAAAACCCGATAACCCTTACACAAGGCGACACAACGGTCTTCCGGGAGGCGACACCTCTCCCGAACCCGGACACATGGTTTGAGCGTGTTTGGGCAGCGAGCCAAAGGAGTTAGTCGCAGTAAACCCATGATTTACCACTTCCCAAACAGGATAAAATAAGCGTTCACGATAAAACTATAGTTGTTCCTAAGCCAATACACAAAAAACAGACAACTATAAGGAGTGAACGAATCCATGGCATCCATGCAGAAACAGCCTCAACAGCAGCAGAGCCGCAAGCAGGCGCAGCAACCGTCGCAAAAGGCGAAGCAAAATGCGGCGAAAACCCTTTCTCGCTCTGCTTCGAATGCGAAGACGGCTCCTAAGAAAGCAGCCGCCTCCAAGGCAGCCAAGACCCTCGCCAACAGCCGCAGCGCTTCCCAAGTGAGCCGTTCGCAAGCGTCCAACAGCAAAGCTGCCCCGCAGAAGAAGACCTCCCAGCAGGCAGCCTCCAAGGCCGCCAAGACCCTCGCCAACAGCCGCAGTGCTTCTAACGTGAAGAAACCCTCCGCGCAGGCTCGCAGCACAGCCGCCAAGGCTCTCAACAACGCCCGCCAGGGACAGGCCTCCGGTCAGAAAAAGCAGCAGAATGCCCAGCAGAAGAAGACCAACCGCGGTTCCATCGTCGCGCAGGCAAGCCGCGCCGCCACGCAAGCGCAGCTTCAGCAGTACAAGATGGAAGCCGCCCGCGAGTTGGGTATCAGCCTGAACAAAGGCAACCTTACCCGTCAGCAAGCAGGTCAGCTCGGCGGTCAGATTGTCAAGAAGATGGTCGCAGCCTACAACAAGCACTAAGCCACCGGCATCTATCCCATATTCTGCCCCCGCCGCAGGCGGGGGCAGAACAGCGTTTCAGGATAGCTTACCAAGGAGCCAATTAAGGTTCTCTCCCAAGCGTTTCATGGTCTGCAAGCCCTCAGCGTCTTCTTGGACATCCCCGGGCTCCAGACCGATGCCGAGGTTCCAGTAAGAGGAACCGGGTACCACCATTTCATTGATGAGAAAGAAGTGGTTAATGGTGTCAAAGACATGGATGGCTCCGGCCCGCCGCACGGCGCAGACAGCCGCGCCTATCTTGCGCGCCATGGTGTGTCCGTCCGCCCGGCTGACGAAGCCCACACGGTCAATGACAGCCTTAATCTCCGCCGTCACATCCGCGAAATAGGTCGGTGAACCGATCAGGATGGCATCCGCCGCTTTCATCTTGCCATAGAGTTCATTGACCCAGTCGTCCTGCACGCACTTGCCGGGCGTGTCCCAGCACGCTCCGCAGCCCAAGCAGCCGCGTACCGCCCGTCCGCCCGCTTGGTAGACCTCGGTGTCATGCCCCGCCGCCGTGCATTCCGCAAGTATAGCGGCAAGCAGCTGCGCCGTATTCCCCTGTGCATTCGGGGAGCCGTTGATTGCCAGAACCTTTGCCATATATGTTTCCTCCCTATGTATTTGGCTTATACATTATCACAAAACAAGGGATTTGTCAAGTTTTTTACTTCCTTTCACGGCAGCAGGGATTGCCAAAGTTTCTCTTGACAAATGCCAATAAAAGGTTTATTATAGGACGTGTGGGGTTATTCCTACGGAAGTTACAGTATTATACAGGTGATATACATATGAAACTCCTTGTGACGGGAGCCGCCGGGTTTATCGGTGCGAACTTTATCTATGACTGTCTTGCCAACGAGCCGGACTGGAACATCGTTATCGTGGACAAGCTGACCTATGCCGGCAATATGGAGTCCCTCCAACCGATACTGGACAAGGTAAAGTTTGTCCGTGCCGACATCTGTGACCGCCCGGCTATGGAGGCACTCTTCGCGGCGGAAGACTTCACGGCCGTTGCGCACTTTGCGGCAGAGAGCCATGTGGACCGCTCCATAGACGGTCCGGAAGTGTTCCTGCGCACCAACGCCTTGGGTACTCAGGTGCTTCTGGACTGCGCACGCAAGTACGGGAGTATCCGCTTCCACCAAGTGAGTACCGATGAAGTCTACGGCGATTTGCCGCTGGACCGCCCCGACCTGTTCTTTACGGAAGATACCCCTTTGCACTGCTCCAGCCCCTATTCTGCAAGCAAGGCCTCCGCTGACTTGCTCTGCTTTGCGTACTATCGTACGTATGGCTTGCCTGTGACGGTATCCCGCTGCTCCAATAACTACGGTCCCTATCAGTTCCCCGAAAAGCTGATACCCCTTATGATCAGCCGCGCCTTGGCGGACCGTCCCCTGCCTGTCTACGGCACGGGAAGCAACGTCCGAGACTGGATTCACGTCCGCGACCACAACCGCGCCGTGCGCCTCATCCTGAAAGACGGCAAGCCGGGTGAGGTCTACAACATCGGCGGACACAACGAGCGCGACAACCTCACGGTAGTCAAAACCATCCTGCGCACCTTAGGCAAGCCGGAGAGTCTTATCACCTATGTCGCCGACCGCAAAGGCCACGACCGCCGCTATGCCATCGACCCCGCCAAGATGAACCGCGAGCTGGGTTGGCTCCCTTCCCTCTCTTTCGATGCGGGCATCGCCGAGACCATCGCTTGGTATGTAGAGAACAAAGACTGGTGGGGACGCATCTTAGACGGCACTTACCTGCAATCGAATGCAATCTATATGTAAAGCCGCGCTTATATGATAACCTGCCCCCGCCGGGGCGGGTTTTGTTCTCGCCGGAACCCGCAGTCACCCATTCACTGCGCAGGGCATAAAATGTAACGCAGACTATGTTTTGTTCAGTATGCTCGCATTCTTCTAAGTATACTTTACAGATTACGCAATATGTTTTGCAAGTTGCGCTGTATAATCTGCTAATTGCGCAGTGTACAACGCATTATGCGCAGAACACAATGAAATTGAACAGTATGTTTCTCTAATAGTACATATGATTTGCTGATTGCCAAATACACAGTGCTATCTGTACAGGAAGTACTGCAATCAAATCACCGGCCGCACATACCTATTCGTGGGGAGAGGAGAAAGCATTATGGAGCTGAAAAACGCAAGGATAGGTGTCGGGTTGACCGGTTCTTTCTGTACCTTCGCCGATACGTTTGCGGCGTTGGCGAAGCTCAAGGAACGCTGTGCCTCACTGACCTTTGTGCTGTCCTACCATGTGCAGACGCTCTCCTGCCGCTTTACTACACCGGACGAGACACTGCGGGAGTGCCGGGAGTTGTCTGATGTGCAGCCCATCCTCACGATTCCGGACGCAGAGCCGCTGGGACCTAAAAACAAGCTGGACTTGTTCCTTATTGCCCCTTGCACAGGCAACACCTTAGCGAAACTGGCGCACGGTATCACAGATACACCTGTCCTTATGGCGGCAAAGGGGCACCTCCGCGGCGGGAAGCCGCTTGTACTGGCAGTAGCCTCCAATGACGCGCTCTCTGCAAACATGACGAACATAGGAACGCTCATGCGTTCGAAAAACATATATTTTGTCCCTCTCACGCAAGACAGTCCGGCCGGCAAGCCGTTTTCCCTCGTCGCTGATTTGGCGCAGTTAACAGATACGGTTGCCGCCGCGCTGAAAGGCAAACAGATACAGCCTATCCTCCACCCCGGTTTGTAATCCGGAGGCATGCCGAAACAAAGGAACGGCTTTAGCCGTTCCTTTGTATAGAGGTGGATGGTAAAAAGGAGAAATTGGTGGCGGTAAGTGGACTCGAACCACTGACACTGCGGGTATGAACCGCATGCTCTAGCCAACTGAGCTATACCGCCTTTACCGGACAAGATATATTATATCACGCCCGACACAAAATGTCAAGCCGTTTTTCATAAAATTTCCCTTATTACCGAAAAAAACTCCACCACTCTAATACCCTTAGTCGGTACAAGGGAGCAGAATCCTCATATAAAAAGCAGGTGAATTTCATGACTCAACGCCGAGAAAAGCTCCCGAAAGCTTGTACATCAATAATGTGCAAAAAATGATAATCCCATAAACTTCTGCTTGCATTTTTTTGTGGATTATGGTATAATCATAGTGTGAGAGTGACCAAGGAGGAGAGTAAGTTATTACCATGAAAACGAAAATGACCGAAGCCACCATTACCCCCGACATCACCGTGCAGAAATTTGAGAGCAGGGAACTGCGTAAGCGCAACTTCCAGCGCAGACTACCGAATTCTCTCTCCATCATCCGGTTGGTGTCCAGTTTCACGCTGCTGTTTCTGACGAAGCTGCCGGTGCTTTTTATGTGTGTGTACTTTATGATCAGCATCACGGACTTCTTGGATGGGTTCCTTGCGCGCCGCTGGAGGGTTTGCTCCAAGCTCGGTGCCAAGCTGGATGCGCTGGGCGACTTCGCAATATGCGCCGTCGGGCTGATATGCCTGCTGGTGCTACTGGACTTCGAGTCTCCGTCGCCGCTGATTCTGTTGCTTTTGGGCATCGCCATCCTGACCAAGCTCATTGTGTTCGTCACTACATTTGTGCGCTTCCATGAGTTCAACATGATGCACACATACCTCAACAAGCTGCTCGGTGCCGCGCTGTACTTCTCCGTGCCGATTTGCGTATACTTCAGCGCGATTCCGTTCCCGCTGGTTGTCGTAGTCGTGTCCATCTGCTTCATGTCTTTCTTTGAGGATATGGCTCTTCTGTTCCGCCTGACGGAGTATGATGCCGACTGTAAGGGGCTGTATTTTGAACTTCGCCGCCCCCGCTGAAACGCAGAAGAAGAGATTGTTTTGCTTATGAGCTTCATACATAAGTTCCTCACGCACATCTTCCGCCGGTACACGGCGGAGCTTGGGCTTGGGGAACAAGATTTGTCTGCTCTACAGGCTGCCGGTCTGAAGCTCGGAACCGGCGGGTATATCGGACCCGGCTGTGTTTTTGACCCCTCCCATGCGTTTTTGATTGAAATCGGGAACGATGTGGTGTTCTCTACCCGCGTGCGGCTGATTGCCCATGACGCCAGCACCCGCCCTGCAACCGGATATACGAAAATAGGCCGCATCCTTATTGGTGACCGCTGCTTCATCGGCTCCGACACCACGGTTCTCTGCGGTGTAACCATCGGTGCCGATTGCCTGGTAGGAGCTTCCTCCGTCGTGACGAAAGACCTCCCGCCCGGCGGCGTATATGCAGGTTCGCCGGCGAAGTTTATTTGCTCTCTCGAAGCGTACAATCAGCGCAACGCAGAGTTGCTGGAAACTTCCCCGAAATTTGATGCGTCCTATCTGATTGACAATATCACACCCGAAAAGAAGCAGGAGATGTTGGCGGCACTTTCCGACGGCGTGGGGTTTATTGTTTGAAGGAAAGCAAAAGGAATTGACTTTTACGCCGGAATATGGTATAGTAAGCAAGTATATAGATGCCTGACAGACAGGTTTTGTTTTGTTGCGCCGCGCATACGTATACACCGGCGGTGATCTTGCCGCCTGTATACCTAAAGAAATAACGTGAGGTAGAATGAAATGCCCTTCCCGACTGACGTAGAGATTGCACAGGCAGCACAGATGCTGCCTATCACAGACATTGCCGCCAAGGTGGGTCTGGCACCCGATGACTTGGAGCTATACGGCAAATACAAAGCCAAAATCAGCGATGCCGCCATTCAGGCGCGAAAAAAAGCTCGCGACGGCAAGCTCATCCTTGTGACCGCCGTCAACCCGACCCCGGCCGGCGAGGGCAAAACCACCATCAGCGTCGGTCTGGCGCAGGCAATGAACCGCATTGGATACAAGACGGTCGCTGCCCTGCGGGAGCCGTCCTTGGGTCCTGTGTTCGGCATTAAGGGCGGTGCTGCCGGCGGCGGTTATGCCCAGGTGGTGCCTATGGAGGACATCAATCTCCACTTCACGGGGGATATGCACGCCATCACAGCCGCGAACAATTTGCTGTGCGCCGCTATTGACAACCATCTCCAGCAGGGGAATGTGCTGGGCATTGACCCGCGCCGTATCCTGCTCAAGCGCTGCATAGACATGAACGACCGTGCACTGCGCAATGTTACCATCGGTCTCGGCGGGAAGTCGAACGGTGTCCCGCGGGAGGATCACTTCCAGATTACCGTCGCTTCGGAAGTGATGGCAATCCTGTGCCTCGCGGATGACCGGGAGGATTTGCGGTCGCGGCTGGAACGGATGCTCGTTGCCTTTACCTACGCAAATGAACCTGTATATGCCAAAGACATCGGCGTGTGCGGTGCTATGACGCTCCTCCTGAAAGATGCCCTCAACCCCAACCTCGTGCAGACTTTAGAGAATACGCCGGTCTTTATCCACGGCGGACCCTTTGCAAATATCGCGCACGGCTGCAACTCCGTGCGCGCTACGAAACTGGCCCTGAAGCTCGGCGATTATTGTGTGACGGAGGCCGGCTTCGGTTCGGACCTTGGGGCAGAGAAGTTTTTGGACATCAAGTGCCGCGCCGCTGGTTTGACCCCGGCTTGCGCCGTGATTGTTGCCACCTGCCGCGCTCTCAAGTACAACGGCGGTGTCATGAAAGCGGAGCTGACCCAAGAGAATGTCACCGCACTGCAAAAGGGCTTTGCTAACCTGCAAACCCATGTGGAAAACCTGCGCTCCTACGGCATCCCCGTAGTGGTAGCCGTCAACCGTTTCTATGCCGATACGGAGGCTGAGCTTGCCGCCCTGACCGACCTATGTCAAACCATCAACGTCCCCGTTGCACTCGCGGAGGTGTTTGCCAAAGGCGGAGCAGGCGGGGAAGCCTTGGCTACCCTCGTCGCTTCAACCATAGCAGAGAATGAATCGCACTATGCGCCCGCCTATTCGCTTGACCTCTCCATAGAAGAGAAGATGAACACCATCGCCCGCAAAATCTACCGCGCAGACGGTGTGCAGTTCACTGCCCCCGCCAAGAAAGCCGTTGCGCAACTGGAAAAGCTAGGTTACGGCTCCCTCCCCGTCTGCGTCGCAAAGACACAGTACAGCCTCTCCGATGACCCGGCTCTCCTCGGTAAACCGCAGGGTTTTACCGTCACCGTCCGCGATGTCTATGTCAGCGCCGGTGCCGGCTTCGTCGTCTGCCTCACCGGCGACATCATGACTATGCCCGGCTTGCCGAAAACACCCGCCGCTAACAAAATGGACATTGCTTCGGACGGAACCATTGTCGGGTTGTTCTGATTTGGCTTTTCCGGCTTTGGGGTGGGGGGTTAGTTCAGTTTAGTTGGGCTGAGTTGAGTTGAGTTGAGTTGAACTCAGTTGGGGTGAGTTCAACTCAACTAAACTTAACTCAGCTCAGCTAAACTCATCTAAACTAAACTCTTCCCCAAGATGTAGCACCAATGCTACATTTTGTTTCTATTGCAGATTTAAATTTTCCCATTTGGGATTATACTACTCTCCGTCGGGTTAAACTAAGTTTAACTGAGCTCGCAGCTGAACTTAGTTCAACTGAGCTCAACTGAGCTCAACTGAGCTCAACTGAGCTCAACTGAGCTCAACTGAGCTCGCAGCTGAACTGAACTCAACTGAGCTGAACTAAGCTCAACTGAACTCAACTGAGCTCAACTGAGCTCAACTGAGCTGAACTAAGCTCAACTGAACTCAACTTAACAACCGGGAGGAAAACAAAGCTTATGGCGGAGAAGAAAGCGAACCAAGCCCCCAAGCAGGCGCAAAAGGCGCAAAGCAAAGCTATCCCACAGCGAAAGACGATGATAATGCAAGCGGATGCCCTGAAGGGCAAACATCTGACGCGGGAAAACGGCGCGCCGGTGGCAGACAACACGAATATCATGACAGACGGACCGCGCGGCGGAGCGATGCTTCAAGACGTATGGTATCTTGAGAAGCTGGCGCACTTTGACCGTGAAGTCATTCCGGAGCGCCGAATGCACGCCAAAGGCAGCGGCGCTTTCGGCACGTTCACGGTGACGCAGGACATCACGCAGTACACGAAGGCCAAGATTTTCTCAGAAGTCGGCAAGCAGACCGAATGCTTTGTGCGCTTTTCGTTGGTAGCAGCGGAGCGCGGAGGCTCGGACATGGACCGCGACATCCGCGGGTTTGCCATGAAGTTCTACACAGAGGAAGGCAACTGGGATTTGGTCGGCAACAACACGCCCGTGTTCTTCCTGCGTGACCCGCTGCGATTCCCTGATCTGAACCACGCCATCAAACGCGATCCGCTTACGAACCTGAACAACCCGCAGGCCATGTGGGACTTTTGGTCGAGTCTGCCGGAGGCACTGCACCAAGTGACCATCACCATGAGCGACCGGGGCATTCCGCGCAGCTATCGGAATATGCACGGCTTCGGCTCGCATACTTTCTCATTCCTGAATGCCGACAATGAGCGTTTCTGGGTGAAGTTCCATTTGCGCACGGAGCAGGGAATTGAGAACTACACCGATATGCAAGCCGCTGAAATCAATGGCATGACACGCGACAAGCACCAGATAGATCTATATGAGGCCATCGACCGCGGCAACTGCCCGCGCTGGACGATGTATGTGCAGATTATGACCGAAGAGCAGGCAGCGAAGCACCCCTACAATCCCTTTGATATTACGAAGGTCTGGTTCCACAAGGATTATCCGCTGATGGAAGTCGGTGTTCTGGAACTCAACCGGAATCCGGAGAACTACTTTGCCGATGTGGAACAGGCGGCCTTTAATCCGGCGAATATAGTACCCGGGATTGGTTTCTCCCCGGACAAGCTCCTGCAAGGGCGTCTCTTCTCTTACGGGGACGCCCAGCGTTACCGCTTGGGTGTGAACGCGCACCAAATCCCCGTGAATGCGCCGCGATGCCCAATGCACGCCTACCACCGCGACGGAGCAATGCGCGTCGATGGGAACTACGGCGGCGCCGCGACCTACCAACCAAATTCCGACAACGAGTGGGCGCAGCAACTCGAGTACCAGGAGCCGGCACCGAGCGGCGCACAGGTCACCTCCCGCGGCAAGAGCCAAACCGGCGGCGTAGCGGATGTCGGCCCCTACCACTATGAGCCGAAAGACGACACGACCGATGACTGTTTCGACCAACCGGGCCGGCTCTTCCGTCTGATGAACGAGCAGCAGAAGCAGGCTCTCGCCGAGAACACCAATGCTGCCATGTGCAAAAACGACATCAGTGTCAGTACCAATGTCCGCCTGCGTCATGCCGCGCACTGCTATAAGGCCGACCCGGACTACGGCCGCCGCATTGCAGAAATCATGAACCTCGATCCGCATGAGGTCAAGCGCTTAGCCGGTCTGTCGCACGCAGAGCGGATGAAGGCTACGATGAATGTCTGATCGGTTCGGACAGCAGAAGTCGCCTATAAACAGAACTCCTTGAAAACCAAGGAGTTCTGTTTCCGGTGATCCCGCAGGGACTTGAAGCATCCTACCCGCGTGCACCCACCGCCGCAACCGAAAAAGTAACAATCGGTAACAAAAAATATCCAAAAATGTACCGTCATACTGCGGCTTAAAAAATAATCCGAAATCATAGCTGCCTCGCAACCGAAAAAGTAACAAATGGTAACAAAAAATATCCAAAAATGTACCGTCATCCAGCGGTTTAAAAATAATCCGAAAGCCTAGCTGTCCCGCAACAGAAAAAGTAACAATCGGTAACAAAAAATATCCAAAAATAGATACCGTGTTCCTGCGGCTTGAAAAATAATCCGAAAGCCTAGCTGTCCCGCAACAGAATAAGTAACAATCGGTAACAAAAAATATCCAAAAATAGATACCGTGTTCCTGCGGTTTGAAAAATAATCCGAAAGCATAGCTGTCCCGCAACTAAAAAAAGTAACAATCGGTAACAAAAAATATCCAAACCAAAACCATACCTCGCCGGCTTAGATCCGCTGCTGAAACCGAAACCGCTTGCTTTTTGATTGCCGATATGGTATAATACCCCAAAGGACGGTCGGAAAGCGAGGCAAGTATGCGGATTCTCGGCATAGACCCCGGGTATGCCATTGTAGGCGTGGGGATGATTGAGTACATCAACACAAAACACATCCTGCTGGAGGCCTCGGCGGTCACAACGCCGGCGGGGATGCCCTTTGCGGACCGATTGAACTGTATCTACAACGGCATACATAGGCAGATTGAAACCCATAGGCCGGATGCGCTGGCCTGCGAGAAGCTCTTCTTCAACACCAATGCCAAGACGGCCATAGACGTCGCCCAAGCCCGCGGCGTTATCCTCTTGGCTGCCAGACAGAAGGATGTGCCGGTATACGAATATACCCCCCTGCAAGTAAAGCAATCCATCGTGGGCTACGGCCGCGCCGAGAAGCGGCAGGTGCAGGAAATGGTCAAGCTCTTCCTGAACCTGACGGCGATTCCGAAACCGGATGACATCGCCGACGCGCTCGCTATCGCCGTATGCCATGCCCATACCGCAGGGAGTTCCCTTATGGCACTTTAGTATCCGAAAGCAAACGGGAATCCATGAACAGTTCGGAGGGAGAATACAATATGAAAATCGTAATCCTCGACGGTTACACCACCAACCCCGGCGACCTCTCTTGGGAGGTTATCGCCGCACAGGGCGACCTGACGGTCTATGACTATACGCCGCCGGAGCTGACTGTTGAACGCGCCCGCGGTGCGGAGATTCTCCTTGATAATAAGACACCGCTGACGGCCGAAGTCCTGCAGCAACTGCCCGACTGCCGCTATGTGGGGCTGATGTCTACGGGGTATAACATCATAGATTTGGCGCAAGCCAAGGCGCAGGGAATCACCGTCACAAACATCCCGGCGTACTCCACGCACTCTGTGGCGGAAACGGTCTTTGCCCTGCTCTTGGAGATCTGCCGCAGGGCGGGGCTGCACTCCGAGAGCGTACACAGAGGCGACTGGAGCAACGGGCGCGACTTCTGCTATTGGCTCTCCCCCTTGACGGAATTGCATGGCAAGACCTTCGGCATCGTTGGCTACGGTGCCATTGGGCAGGCGGTCGCGAAGATAGCCGAGGCTTTCGGGATGAACGTCTTGGCTTGCGGCAACCCCGCGAAGCCGCCCAAGGACGGCTTGGTTTCCTTTGCGCAAGTGCTGGCAGGGAGCGACTTTGTTTCCCTGCACTGCCCCCTCTTCCCGGAGACAGTTGGGCTGATGAACGCCGGTACCCTCAGCCAAATGAAAGACGGTGCGGTGCTGATTAACACCTCCCGGGGACCGGTAGTGAACGAGGCGGATACCGCCGCCGCGCTGTGTTCGGGGAAACTCTCCGCGTTCGGTGCGGATGTCCTCTCCACGGAACCGCCGGCGGCAGATAATCCCCTGCTCTCAGCACCGAATACCGTCCTCACCCCGCACTATGCTTGGGCGAGCAAGGAGGCGCGTATCCGCCTGCTGGACATCTTGGCGGCGAATCTGCGGGCATACCTCGCGGGCAAGGCGCAGAATACCGTCGGATAACCCGCAGGGCTTTGCCCTGCAAAAAGGATGAATTTTCATGTGGCAAGCGATAGCAGAAAAGGTGTTCACGCGGGAGGTGGGGTTTTACCTCATCTTCGGCATATCCACGACCATAGTCAACATGGTCACGTTCCAAGTTCTGGAGCACATCTGCCGGAAGAAGATGGGCATCAAGAGCTACTGGGTATCCAATCCCATCGCGTTTGTGGCGGCGCTTGTGTTTGCGTTCATTACCAATAAGCTCTTTGTGTTTGAGAGTACCTCCTGGGCGCTGTCCGTCGTCCTGCGGGAGGCGGGTTCCTTTACTGCCATGCGTCTGCTCTCTTTCGGGATGGAGCAGGGGCTGATGGTGCTCTTCTTTGAGAAGCTCTGGCCGAAAGTGTCCGGTTGGTGGATAAGGCTCTTGGAGAAGATGCGTATCAAGTCTGAGCCGGAACGTCTCTATCGGTTTATCACCAAACTGTGCTTTATCCAGTTCTTGGTGGTGGTACTCAATTATATTTTCTCAAAGTTCTTCATCTTCCGATAGCCGGCAGGAACGGGAACGGCGGGTTCATTACAAATACAGTACATATGTTCAATTTATAGAAATAATGTGCGATGCGCTGAGAATCATCCAAAGGGGAGAAAAGAAAATGGAAGAAGAAAACAAATCTGTCGGCAGTCTGCACTTCTCCAAAAAGACACTCATCTTCATCGGTGCGGTACTGGCGGGGGCTTTGTTTTTGGCGGGGCTGCTGACCCAAGTCATTCCCCGCGGCGCCTATGACACCGATGCCGCCGGGAACATCATCAACGGAACGTATCATCTGCTGGATGGGCAGAAGATGCCTTTCTGGCGGGTGTTCACCGCGCCGATTGAAATCTTCACCTCCGGGGAGGCAGCCGCCGGAATCGGAATCATCGCTTTCATTGTACTCATCGGCGGGACGTTCCTCGTGCTGGACAAGGCAGGGGTGATTGCCTGTATCCTCAGTGTCATTACCAAACGCTTCGCCGCGAAGAAATACACGCTCTTGGCTCTCGTGACCTTGCTCTTTATGGCGCTCTCCAGTGTGGCGGGCATCTTGGAGGAGTCGGTGACCATAGTGCCGCTGGCGGCGGCGACGGCGGTTGCCCTCGGCTGGGATTCCCTGACCGGCTTGGGGTTCTCCTTGGTAGCCGTTGCGATGGGCTACTCTGCGGCGACCTTCAACCCATTTAACGTAGGCATTGTCCAGACGCTGGCGGGACTGCCCATGTTCTCCGGCTTGCTGTATCGGCTGGTTGTGTTCGCCGTCTTCTATGGGATTGTGCTGGCATTTCTGACCCTCTACGCAAAGAAAGTTGAAAAGAATCCGCGGAAGTCCCTCTGCTATGCGAGCGATGAGGAACTGCGGGAGAAAATCCGCAGCGGGGGGGTTGCGGGAATTGAATCATTGAAATTGCGGCGCGCCGCGAAGGTGTTTTGCCTGTGCGTGGCGGGGGTGCCGGCGGCGGCCGTGGTCGGGCTGGGTCTGCAGCAGATCACCGCCATACCGGAGGGAATCCGCTCCGTACTGGGTTACCTGCCGACACTGGCAATGGCTGTCCTCTTTACGGTCGGCGGCCTGCGTGCCGGTCGCATTGCCGGACTGACGGCAAAAGAGGTGGCTCTTGTCTTTTGGCAGGGGGTCAAGACGATTGCGCCGACCATCCCGCTCATGCTCCTTGTACTCTCCGTGACCTACATCATCAAGCACGGCATGATTCTGGATACGCTCCTGCACGCTGCTTATGGTTTGGCGGAGGGGACGACTGCCTTTGCCGCACTGCTGATCATCCTCGCCGTGGTGGTGGTGCTGGAGTTCTTCATCGGTTCCGGGAGTGCAAAGGCCTTTCTGCTCATGCCTTTGCTTTTGCCGCTCGCCGATTTGCTTGGCATCACGCGGCAGTCCGTAGCCCTTGCGTTCTCCCTCGGTGACGGTATCTGCAATATCCTCTATCCCACCAGCGGTATTATGATTATTGCCATCGGGCTGATCAATGTAAGCTACGGCAAGTTCCTGCGCTGGTCTTGGAAGCTATTCCTCGCGCTCTTCGCCACCGCGGCGCTTTTGCTGTGGGTTGCTGTGCGGATTGGGTACAACTGATACGCGGCCGAGGCTTGCAAAACACGGAAGAATGTGCTATAATACCACTATTATATATATGATGTGAAAGGAAACACACCCATGGATAAGTCACTGCGTACCCCCGTCATTGCCGGGAACTGGAAGATGAACCTCACCCCTGCCGCCGCCAAAGCGCTCATAGAAGAGGTGAAGCCTTTGGTCGCCGACGCCGGCTGCGGCGTTGTATTCTGCGTACCCTACGTGGACATTGCCGCAGCAGCAGAAGCCGCCGCCGGCTCCAATATCAAAATCGGTGCGCAAAATGTGCACTGGGAGAGCAAAGGTGCTTACACCGGCGAAATCTCTGCGGAAATGCTCCAAGCCGTCGGCGCGGAATATGCAGTCATCGGTCACAGCGAGCGCCGCCAGTTCTTCGGGGAGACGGATGTCACCGTAAACCTGCGCGTCAAAGCCGCCCTCGCCGCCGGGCTGAAAGTCATCCTCTGCAATGGGGAACTCTTAGAGCAGAGGCAGCAGGGCATTACCATGGAGGTTGTGCGCTACCAGACCAAAATCAACCTCGCCGGCGTATCAGCTTCTGCGCTTGCAAATGTAATCATAGCCTATGAGCCGGTATGGGCTATCGGTACGGGACTGACCGCCACACCGGAGCAGGCCAACGAAGTCTGCAAAGGCATCCGCCAACTGCTCGCCGAGCTTTATGATGCCGACACCGCCGCCAAGGCTGTCATCCAGTACGGTGGGAGCATGAACGCCGCCAATGCCGCGGATCTCCTCGCCCAATATGACATCGACGGCGGTCTCATCGGCGGCGCCTCCCTCAAGGCAAAGGACTTTGCCGCTATCGTAGCGGCAGCTTCAGCTTGACTTTTCCGCCGTATCATGCTATAATATCCCAAACACTACCGAGAGGAAACCGACTATGAAACACTTCCAAACCATCGAAACCCGTGACCTTACACAAAGCCTTTGCGACGGCGGGTGCGGCGAGTGCCAGACCTCCTGCCAGAGTGCCTGCAAAACCTCTTGCGGCGTCGCAAACCAGCCCTGTGAAGCCATTACCCATGCCACCGAAAAGGACGAGAAAGCCGAGGCGTGAATCGCCATGGTGCATACATTCGAACTCTTCGGACAATCCATCGCCGTTGATGGGGGGAGCGGAAGCATTCACCTCACCGACGGCGCAGCGCGTTTGGCTATAGAACAAACCGCCCGCGGTGCGGCTGTGGCCGATTCCGAATTGGCGCAGGAGATTAAAACCTTGACGGCTCAGGGGAAGCTCTTCGCGCCAGATGTGCTGAATGCTGCGGGGGGCAGCCGTATTACGGCTGCAGCGGGCGACCGCATTGCGGTCGCTTCTCGCGGCCGTATTACGGCCGCTTCTCGCGGCCGTATTACGGCCGCCCCCCCACCAATCAAAGCCCTCTGCCTCCACACCAGCCACACCTGCAACCTAACGTGCGCTTACTGTTTCGCGCAAGCGGGCCGATACCGCGGCAAAGAGGCGCTGATGCCGTATGAAGTCGGCAAGGCGGCATTGGATTATTTGGTCTCACACAGCGGCACGCATCGGAATTTAGAGGTGGACTTCTTCGGCGGGGAACCGCTGATGAATCTTCAGGTGGTGAAAGACCTGACGGCCTACGCACGTTCTATTGAGAAAGCAAACGGTAAGACCTTCCGCTTCACGCTTACGACGAATGGGATGCTCTTGGATGACGAAGTCACGGACTTTTGCAACCGGGAGATGTCGAATGTTGTTCTTTCTCTGGACGGTCGGTGGGAAGTGCATGACCGGCTGCGCCGCACGGTGAGCGGCAGTGGCAGCTATGATACCATCGTACCGAAATTCCAAGCCTTTGTGAAAGCGCGCAAACAGGCATCCCCGGGCAGGCAATCCTATTATATCCGCGGTACATTCACGCACTTTAACACCGACTTTACCAATGATCTGTTCCATATGCGCGACTTGGGTTTCGACCAACTCTCCATGGAACCTGTTGTATGCGCACCCGATTCCCCCTACGCGCTGACGGCGGAAGACTTGGAGACAGTCAAATCCCAATATGAGCTTCTGGCACGGTATATGGCGGAACATAGAGACTTCGCTTTCTACCACTTCAATATAGATTTGAAGCACGGACCTTGTATCTACAAACGTCTCAAAGGCTGCGGCTCCGGGACAGAGTATCTGGCCGTCACGCCGACGGGCGACTTCTATCCCTGCCACCAATTTGTCGGCGAAAGAGATTTTTTGGTAGGCAATGTATGGGACGGCATAACGCACCCGGACATCTGCGCCGATTTCGGCAGATGCACAGTGTTAGATAAGCCCGATTGCAGGGACTGCTGGGCGCGTCTTTGGTGTGCAGGCGGATGTGCGGCTAATGCGTACCACGACAGCGGTTACATCCAAGGCGTACACAGGGATGGCTGCGAACTTTTCCGCAAGCGCTTGGAATGCGCCATCTGGCTCCAAACCGTACCAAAGGAGAAACGGCCATGACCGTAGACAGCACCATAGTGACCTATCTGGAGAACCTCGCCCGTATCCGCCTGACGGATACAGAGAGGGAGAAATGTACCGATGACTTGCAGCGCATCATCTCCTACTTTGATGAGCTGGACGCTGTAGATACCGAGGATGTACTGCCGCTCTCCCATGCCTTTGAGCAAGTGAACATTACCCGATTGGATGAAGTGCTGCCCTCTTTCCCGACAGAGGCCATCTTGCAGAATGCACCACGGCAGAAAGACAACTGTTTCCTTGTCCAACGGACAGTAGAATAAGGAGGGCGACGCCATGAACATCACAGAGTTGACAGCCCTCGAACTGGCGCAGCAACTGCACACCAAGCGCCTTTCCATCGCCCAAGTGTTGGATGCCTACTATGCCGCCATTGCGGAGAAGAATGAAGAGCTTCAAGCGTATATCTCCGTCTGCGGCAAAGAACTGACCTATGCCCGCGCCGCAGAAATCCAAGCCCGGCTGGATGTCGGTGAGATTCGCTCCCCGCTGGCGGGAGTGCCGATTGCCGTTAAGGATGTCATCTGTACTGCGGGCATTCCGACGACTTGCGGCTCGCGGACGCTGGAACACTTTCTCCCGCCGTATAATGCCACCATTGTGGAGCGAATCCTCGCCGCCGATATGATTCTCCTCGGCAAGACCAACTGCGATGAGTTCGCGATGGGCTCCACAACAGAAACTTCTTACTTCGGCATTACCAAAAACCCTCGGGATACCTCCCGCGTGCCCGGCGGTTCCTCCGGTGGTTCGGCGGCGGCTGTGGCAGGCAACCTGGCTCCCATCGCCTTGGGTACGGATACCGGTGGTTCCATACGCCAACCGGCTGCTTACTGCGGCATTGCCGGATTGAAGCCGACCTACGGCGCGGTTTCCCGCTATGGACTGATTGCCTATGCATCCTCGCTGGACCAGGCAGGGCCTATGGGAAAGAATGCCGCTGACTGCGCCGCTCTCTTCGGTATTATCTGCGGTCCGGATGAGAGGGACAGTACCTCGGCGAAGGGTTATCGATATGAGCCGCCCCTTCAGGGCGCAATGCCCCTACGGGGCACGCGCATCGGCATCCCGCAGGAGTTCCTCTCTGAAGCCCTGCAACCTGAAATCAAACAGACCATAGACAGTCTGACCCAAAAGCTTCAAGCGGAAGGTGCTGCGATTGTGTCGGTGAGCCTGCCGCAGTTGGCGTATGCGGTGCCGACGTACTATATCATGGCTTGTGCGGAGTGCTGTTCCAACCTGTCGCGCTACGACGGAATCAAGTATGGCCACAGCGCAGACGCGGAGAGCCTACGCGAGACCTATATCCGCTCCCGCTCGGAGGGCTTTGGTTTGGAGTGCAAGCGGCGGGTGATGCTCGGTAACTTCGTTCTGTCCAGCGGCTATTTTGACGCGTATTATATGAAAGCGCTGAAAGTACGCCGCCTGATACAGAACGCCTATCTGAAGGCTTTCGAATCGTGCGATGTAATTCTGGGACCTGTCGCGCCCACAACTGCCCCGCGGATTGGGGAGAGCTTAGATGACCCATTGGCGATGTACCTCTCGGACATCTATACCGTCACGGTGAACCTTGCGGGGCTGCCGGGGCTGTCCCTGCCCATAGGCAAAGACAGCAACGGTTTGCCCATCGGTTTGCAGCTGATAGGCAAACCGTATGAAGATGCATTTCTGCTGGCACTCGGGGAGGCTTTGCCGTCATGTTAGACCAATTCGCCCGGACGCAGCTGTTGTTGGGAGCGGAGGGATTGCAGCGCCTGAAAGAGGCCCGCGTGATTGTGTTCGGTATCGGCGGCGTGGGTGCATTCGCCGCAGAGGCACTTGTCCGATCCGGAATCGGCGCGATAGACCTTGTGGATGACGACAAGCTCTGCCTCACGAACCTCAACCGCCAATTGATTGCCACGCGCAAGACCGTTGGCTCTGTCAAAGTGAATGTCATGCGGGATCGTCTGCTGGAAATCAACCCGCAGTGTACGGTTACTGCGCATGAAACATTCTATAACGCCGACACCGCCGACCGCTTCGACATGACAGTATACAGTTATGTATTGGATGCCATAGACACAGTGAGTGCCAAGCTCCTCCTGATTGAACGCTGCCAAGCCGCCGGGACACCGATTATCTCCTGTATGGGAGCCGGAAACAAGCTGGATCCCACCCGCTTTACCATCGCGGACATCTACGAAACGAGTGTGTGCCCCTTGGCTAAGGTAATGCGAAACGAACTGCGCAAACGCGGCATCCAAAAACTCAAGGTTGTCTACTCCCAAGAACCGCCCCTGAAGCCCATAGAGGACGACAGCGTCTCCTGCAAGCACCACTGCGTCTGCCCGCCGGGAACACAGCGCAACTGTTCCATCCGGCGGCAGGTACCGGGTTCCATTGCTTTCGTCCCCTCTGTTGCCGGACTGATACAGGCCGGGGAAGTCATAAAGGATATAGCTTTTGCCCGCATCCCCCTCCCCAACACCAGCAGAACGGAGACACCCCTATGCAATACGAAACTGTGATAGGCCTGGAAGTTCACACGGAGCTTTCCACGAAATCAAAGATATTCTGCTCGTGCACCACGCAGTTCGGCGGGGAGGCAAATACGCACGTCTGCCCGGTCTGCGCCGGACTGCCCGGGGCTTTGCCTGTCCTGAATGCCGAGGTTGTGGAACGTGCCGTGCGGGCCGGTTTGGCAACGCACTGCACCATCACCCGGGATAACAAGTTCGACCGCAAGAACTACTTCTACCCCGACCTTCCCAAGGCCTACCAAATCAGCCAACTGTACTTCCCCATCTGCACGGACGGGTATGTCGAATTGGCTTCCGGCAAGCGCGTCCGCCTGCGGGAGATACACATGGAGGAGGATGCGGGGAAGCTCACGCACGACCCCTATGCCGATGCCTCCTTGGCGGATTACAACCGCTGCGGAGTGCCGCTCTTGGAAATCGTTACCCAGCCGGACATCTCCTGTGCCGAGGAGGCCGTGGAGACGGTGGAGAAGCTCCGCGCCATTCTGCAATACACCAATGTCTCCGACGGCAAAATGCAGGAAGGCTCGCTGCGCGCCGATGTGAACCTTTCCGTGCGCCCGAAAGGCTCCCAAACACTCGGCACACGCACGGAGATGAAGAATATCAATAGCCTGCGTGCCATCGCCCGCGCCATAGAAGCGGAGGCAGAGCGGCAGATCGACCTCATCGAATCCGGCGGTGCCGTCACGCAAGAAACCCGCCGCTGGGACGATGACGCCGGAGAGAGCTATGCCATGCGCTCCAAGGAGGACGCACAGGACTATAAGTATTACCCCGACCCCGACCTGCCGCCTATTCACATCTCCGAGGCGGACATAGAGCGCATCGCAGAATCCATGCCCGAACTCCCGGAGGCGAAGAAGCAGCGCTACATGACCGAATTGGGTCTGCCGGCGTATGACACGAACCTATTGACAAGCGATTTGGCTCTCGTGCGGCTCTTTGAAGCGACGGCGAAGGCCGTCAGCGACCCGCCCTCCCCCGCCGACTACAAGGAGGCCTCCAACTGGATTCTGGGCGAGGTGCTGCGCTTGGCATCCGAAACCGCGACGCTGCCGGAGAACTTTGCTTTCTCCCCGCATTCCTTGGCGAAACTGATTCGCTTGGTGAAAAGCAATACCATCAACCGCAACACGGCCAAGAAAGTATTCAAGGAAGTATTTGCTGCTGACACCGACCCCGAAGCCTATGTCAAGGAACACAACCTGGCCATGACCACGGATGCCGATGCCATCCGCGCCGCAGTAGAGGCTGTCCTTGCCGCCAACGAGAAGTCCGTTAAGGAATACAAGAGCGGAAAAGCGCAAGCCCTCCAGTACCTCATCGGGCAGAGTATGAAAGCCCTGAAAGGCAAAGCCCCCGCCCCCGAGGTTAAGGCACTTTTGGAAGCATTGCTCCGGTAAACCGGTTTTTCGTTTTTATGAGATGTAACTGTAAAGTTACATCTCATTGTTTTCTTGTCTCTTGCTTCCTGCAGCTTGCTTCTTGAATGTACTTGCTCCAAAAAGCAGATTCCCTCATATAATGTACAGACGGTAAGAGCGTTAAACCGTCCGGTACAACATACTGTCTCTTTATACCAAGTATACCCGCCGATAGGAACAGTATAAGAGAGGGAATTCCAATGATACCAATCACCGAACAGAGCCTATTCATCCGGCAGAACACGGGAGAAGGGCATATCTCCTACCTGCCGGAACTGTACCAAGGCGAGGACCGGAAAGCCATCTTTGTGAAGTCCGGCCATGGCTTGGCGGCTACCGTGTTCCTGCGCACACTTTCGGAAAAATTAAAAGCCGGCGATGAGCCTGTACAAATATACTATGACGCCCCCGGGAAAGAACGCATCTGCGGCCTGTGGATTCCCGGCAAGAAGACGGCCGTCCTCCAAGCCGACCCGCCCTATGCGGCGGAGGCGAAGCTGCCGGTAGCTGCCGAACATACTTTTGCGCTGGATACTTGTTTTGACCGCGAACAGCTGCAAAACCGCCGCGAGGAACTGGAGAGCCTCCACACCGCCCTGACCGCAGGACAAAACCGTGTGACGCGCTTCCTGCGGGCCGGACGCGCTATGAAAAGGGATGTGCGTTTTGTGGCGGAGGACACGCTCGACCGCGCCAAAGTGGAGCGCTATGCCTCCAAATTCGCCTCCAAGCGTTTGGGCGGCCCGAGCGGGAAGATAGGACGGGAGTACCATGCGTTCCTTACGGCAATCACGGGGCAGGGACTGCTCTTGCGCCGCTCCAGCATTACCGCTGCCTGCACGGACATCGTAATCTTGGATGACGAGTACGGGACGACGGCTCCGCTGCTGTGGAACCAAATCCGCGCCTATGCCTTGGGCAATGGTCTGGATGTCATCTCCTGCCCCTGTCCCTTAGCACCCAAAGAGGGTCCCGAACATCTGATTATCCCGGAAGCAAGTGTCGCCTGTATCACCGCCAACAAGCGCCACCCCATAGAGATTGAGGGTGCGGAGAAAGTGCTGTCATCCCGCTTCTTTGACAAGGATGCAATGCGGGAACACCGTTGCCGCATCAATTTCTGCCGCCGCACCATGCGCGAGCTGCTCTCCGAGGCTTACACAGCGCAGGAAACGGCAGATGCCGCCCGCAAGGCCATAGACGACATCTACCAAGAGGCTTTGGACGAGACCGCTGCGGAGGCCCTAGCTGAAAACGCTTTCGCTCTGCTTTCCTGACCTGCATTGCAGATACGCAAGCAGGCCGCAAAGTTGCCGCCGCATCCGGCATATAGCATACGGCTTATAACATAAGCCTCCGCGCGGTGAGACATACTGTTGCTTTCATGCATTATGTTGTGCCGGACTCTGAATTTTCGCCTCATGGTCACTGCATACGACAATCCGGCGGCAAACGATTGCCGCCGGACTGCCGGATGTGGGGGTGTGAAAGAGAAAAAGAAGAAAGCAAATTTAGGGGGATGCGCTGCGCATCCCTGCGGTCAGTACCGCCTCAGGCAATAGTGACGACCTCCGGCATAAGCACAGCTTCCGCCGGGGCATCGGAGGAATCCGTTACAAGCTCCGGGGTGCCGACAGGGACTTCCGCCGGGACACTCTCCCGGGCTTTGCCGCCGTTCTTGAGGGCGGCGGACTTCGGAATGCGGACGGTGAAGCATATCATGTCGTCCGTTTCCTCCCTAGCACAGTCGGCGGGGATACCGATTTTGACCATGGCATCTACGGCGTGGTTAATCGTGTTGACGAACAGGCGCACGTCTTTGCTGAGGAATACGGTCTGGCGGTTGGACTTCTTGGATGTTTCCAAAAGGCTGGTGATCAGCCGATCCGTCTCGGATACGTTCAGTTCGCGCATGACAATTAGGTCAAGTGCGTTGCGCTGCTGCACGGGGTCTTCGATGCGCAGCAGGGCGCGGGCGTGCCGCTCTGTGAGGTCGGCGTTACGGATAATCTCGCGGATTTCCATTGGGAGCTTCAGTAACCGCAGCTTGTTGGAGAGCGTGGATTGTGCGCGGCCTAAGCGTTTGGCCATGGTTTCCTGCGGCAGACGGTAGGTTTCCATCGTGCGCTGGATGGCCTCCGCTTCCTCGAAGAAGCTCAAGTCCTCCCGCTGTATATTCTCCACGAGTGCGATGACCGCACTATGTTCATCTGTCACTTCGGACAGTACACAGGGCACTGTCGGCAGCCCTACGAGCTTCGCTGCACGCAGTCTGCGCTCCCCCGCAATCAGTTCATACCCGCCCGCTTTGCGTGCCCGCACGCTCAGCGGCTGTATGATGCCGTTCTGCTTGATACTCTCCGCCAAGGAACTCAAGTCGGCGGCATCGAATACCCTGCGCGGCTGATTGGGGTTGGGGATAATCTCGTCCGGGCGCAAATCCAGAACGAGGTTCTGCTTCACGGTCTGTTGTCTTTTTCCAAGCATGGTGTTCACCCTTCCTACGCAGTAAACAAAAATGACAGCTTGTCCGCGTCTGTTTGGCGCTTTCCTTTATGCTGACTTCCTGCAACCGCTGCGCCGAGCTTTTCTCGGCTTGTTCATTGGTCGACGGCTTCCCTCCTAATATCCCTCCGGCGGCAAATTTTGTTATGGGAAATTTTGTCATTCTGTCCGTTTGGGATAATGACATTTTATCACAAAATGTAATCTTTGTCAACAATTTCTTTTCGACAGATTTCGGCTCTCTTCGACATGATCCCCTATCGATTCTTGTCGGATTTTGTAATATCTGCTTGTTTTCTGGGGTATTTCGTCGGAGTAGGTCGAATCTTTTTTAAAAAAATTGTGCATTTTTTATCGGCTAAAGGCGTTTGTTTTGTTACTTTTGCAATAATTTTGTTACTATTTCCTCCCAATTCGGAAATTACATCCCTCGCCGCCGCGATTTCCTCTGCGGCACGCTCCCCCTTTGGCCAGAGGCAGATGCCCCCCACTTTGCAAAACGGCAGGCAGTACTCCGCCAATACCGTCAGGCGCGCGACCGCCCGCGCCGTCACAATATCATACTGCTCACGGTGCTTCGTGTCGTGCCCCAGTTCCTCCGCTCTGCCGCATATAACTCGAATATTCGGCAATGCCAAACGCTCCGCCAGTGCCTCCAGGAAGCGGCACTTCTTCCCAGTGCTGTCCAGCAGCGTGATTCGCCACTCCGGGTACGCTATCCCAAGGCACATCCCCGGGAAGCCCGCGCCGCTCCCTACGTCGAGGAGAGATGGAGCATTGCTCCATATAGGGAGCATTGCTCCGTCTTCGGAGCATTGCTCCATATACGCCCCCACCACGGTCAGGCTGTCAAAGAAGTGCTTATACAGCACCTCACGGCTGTCAGTAACGGCGGTGAGGTTATACTTTTGATTCTCTTCTAAGAGGAAAGACTCGTATATTTCAAAGCGGCGGAGGGCTTGTGCATCCAGCGTTATGCCTATATCGGCTGCAAGGGCGCGCAGGAGGGCTTTGTCCATGCTCAGTCTTCCTCTGCGGGGAGGGTATCGGTTACCTCTACTGTTTCATCTGCTGTTTCGTCGGTGCTTTCTGTTTCGGCGGTGGTTGCAGACGTCGGAATGGCGGTCCAGACTTCGGTTACTTCGGTAGGTTCCGTGAGGCTCGGGTCGGCCTCAAGCGAGGAACCGTCGGCATTGCCGTAGACTTCGAGGAAAACTGTTTCCCCGGGCTTCAGTTCTTCCCCGGCGGCGGGGTAGGAGGAGATCACAATACCATCCTTCGAGGGTTCGGCGTTCTCTTGGGTATTGTATTCCACTAGGAAGCCCAACGCCGTGAGGTCGCTTTCCGCCTCCACTAAGCCTTTTCCGACGACATTCGGCACAATCTTTCCGGGAGCGCCGGAAGACACGACAAGGATGACTTGGGTACCCAAATCCACAAGCTCGTCGGGAGCAACGGACTGCGCTACAATAATACCCGCATCATGGGAGGCATCGGCTTCATTTGTGACTGTAAAAGAGAGCTGCCCGGCATAGCGCCCGGTCAGTTCTTTGGAATAGAATTGCCCTACAAAAGTGGGCATGGGAATTTGCGCGGCGGTTGTGGATTCGGTAACGGCTTCTTTCCCACCGAGGGCGGAGAAGAACCGCTCCCGGTAGGTGGGGGAGAAAACAAAGAATGCCACCGCCGCGAGCAGCGCCACCAACAAGACAATCAGAATCGTCCGCATGGTTACCTGCGCGCCGGTAAGGGGCTTCTTTTGTTCAGGTTCCGTACCGGCTAAAGCGGCGGCGGCGGCGAGGTTGCGCTCTGCTGTATTGGGCCGCTTGCGTTCCGGAATACCGTTGCCGCCGGTCAGAATTACAGTCGGGGCGGCGGAGAGTTCTTGCCGCAGTTGGTCGGCGGTACGAGTGCGCCCTTCGGCATAAATCTGCAAGGCACCCACCAAGCCATCCAGCGCATAGGCCGGAATCTGTTCGGCAAAGCGGGCCGGTATCATGAGCTTGTCGTTGCGGCACCGGGAGAGCGCGTCCTCCGGGTCGGTGCCGACCAAGCAACGGTATAAGACTGCCCCAAATGCATAAATATCCGTCCATGGTCCTTGCGCCTCCTCGGAGGCATACTGTTCCGCCGCCGCATACCCGGGAGAGAGATCGGCAGTTAACCCGCCGTGTGCTGTGCGGGCTTGCCATATTTCAAAGCCGCGCAGACGCACCTTGCCGTCCTCTCCGACCATGAGGGTGTTCGGGGAGATGCCGCGGTGCAGAATGCCTGCCTCATGGATTGCCTCCACGGCTGACAGCACAGGCATTAAGAGCGGGCGGGCTTTCTCAAAGGAGATGAAGCCCTGCGGCGTCTGCAGCAGGTAGTTGCGAAGGGTCTGCTCTTCTATATACTCTGAAACCGCATACGCTGTGCCGTTCTCTTCAAAAACAGAACTCACGCGGGGTAACGCAGTCAGCGGCGGAATCTTCTCTAAGGTGCGCCATAGTTGCAGGAAAGAGGCCATGCAGTCGGCATACGCCGGTTCGCAGCCGTTCATGACCAAGACGGCATTGGCATTTCCTCCGTTTTCGGCTTGCGGTGCTGTATAGGCGCGGAATGCCAGCGTTTCCGGAAAAAACTCATTGATGCAGACCGGTCGGTTCTCAACTGCATCCCAAGCGATGTACATTACCCCATCGCTGCCGCGGTAGCTGACCCTGCCGATCAAATAGCGGCCGCCCAAAACCGTGCGCAATGGCAGAAAAGGCTCAGGTTGCTTCACATCAGCCGGCGCTCCGCAATGCGGACAAGGATCCGCCCCGCCCCGCATATGCAGACAACCCATGCATAAATCCTTAGTGTCCATAGCTTTAGTGGTATTGGCAACAGGTTGCGCACATCGAAAAACGCAAGCATGGTTGCCGCAGACCGCACCTCTTTCCCTTCGCGTCAATTTTTCAATGCTATTGTACCATGGAACCGGGCATTTGTCAAGTGGCAAGATAAGCAAGCATGAAGATCTTCGTGCGAATCTGTGTTGTCTGCGTACGAAATCCGCACTTGACAATTCTTGCACAATGGCGTATAATAACGATTGTTGCCGCACCGTCTTGTGCGGCGAGCGGCAAAAATTGTGCGTCAAAACCGATTTGGGAGGACAGAGAATGGCTATCCAATACAGCGTATTCACAAAACCATGGAAGAAACAGACTTTGGAGGAACTGGGAGAGCTAGTCGCGGGCTTCGGCTTCGATGCCGTGGAGTATCCGCTGCGCGGCGGCTATCAGGTACAGCCGGAGGAAGGCGCGGCAGGTATCAAGCGGCTTGTTTCCACCCTCAAAGCAAGCGGTGTCGGCGTCGCTTCCATCGCTTGCGGCATTGATGTTGCCGTAGAGGACGGCAAGGGCAAAGTCGTAGGTGCCTCAGAAGACCTCTTCGCCGCCTGCGGCGAGAACGGTATCCCCATTATCCGTATCTGCCAGAGCTTGGATAGCTCCAAAGGTTTCTGGGACAACTACACATCCCTTCGGCAGAAGTACGATGCCATCGCAGTCATGGCGCAAAAGCACGGTGTCACCCTTGGCGTACAGATGCACTATGGGCAGAATGACATCGCAAATTCCTATGATACCTACATCTTCCTCAAGGACTATGATCCCAAATGCATCGCCGCTGTCTGGGATGCCGGACACTCCGGGTTGGCGGGGGAAAACCCGCGCCTCGTATTGGATTTGCTCTGGAACCAACTCTGTATGGTCAATTTCAAAAACGCCTACTGGTACCGCTCCAATATGCCCGATGCCGAACGCGCCTCTTGGGGCGTGCGTTGGACCACCGGTCCGCACGGTATGTGCCGCTGGAAAACCGCCGTCGACTACCTCAAGGAGCGCGGCTATCAAGGTACAATCTGCCTGCCCGCAGAGTATACCGATGAGCCGTCTGTAGATCGTTTGACCAAGTTTGATATTGGCTACATCAAAGGGCTGTTCAACAGCTGAGTTCGTGCGGGAACCGCATTGCGGTTCCTCCCGGAGACCGCATTGCGGTCTCTCCCCAGGGGCCGTAATACGGCCCCCCCACACATAAGTAAGGAGTACCACGCATGGAACCATTAAGAATCGTAATGATCGGCGCGGGCGGCCGCGCAAACCAAGTCATCTATCCTGCATTCAGCCATCTGCAAAAGGACGGACTGGTGGAGATAGCGGGAATCTGCGACATCAGTCCCTCGCGCCTGAAGGACACGGCAGACAAGTACGGCATCGAAGGGCGCTGGGGCGACAACCGGTATGAGGGCGAATACCGCAAGATGCTGGATGAGGTGAAGCCGGACGGTGCGGTGGTCATCGGCCAGCCGCACATCATGTATGACATCTGGGTGGAGTGCCTGCGCCGCGGGATACATTTGTATATTGAAAAGCCTTTGGCGCTCACGATTCACCAAGCGCGGGCGCTGGCGTACTATGCCGAGCAGAAGAACCTCTGTACACAAGTAAGCTTACAGCGCCGCCACTGTCCGATGGTGACGCAGCTGCGCGAGGAAGCCCTGAAGCATGGTGAAATCACACACGCCGTCTGCAAGTTTTATAAGGCGGACTGCTCCAATTTCTTGGGTGCGCGTGACCACATGATGGACGACACCGTTCACGCATTGGACACCCTGCGCTGGATGGTCGGCTCTGAAGTGAAGTCGATTGACTCCGTCTGCCGCCGTATCGGCACAGTGGACATCAACTACATCATGGCGCAGATGACTTTCGAGAACGGCGCCGTCGGTCACTTAATGAACAATTGGTCCTCCGGCAAACGCATTTTCGCCGTAGAGATGCACTCCCCCGGCTGCTTTGTGGAAGCGGAGCATGAGGGCATGGGCTATATCTATGAGAACGGCTCCCTCACCCCGACCCACGCCTATAATGCCGAGGAATTCGCCGGCTCACATGACAACTATTACCACCAAGGCGTCTATGCAGCTGCCAAGGCTTGGGTAGAAGGCTGTCAGGGCGGACCGGAGCCTATGTGTTCCTTCAAGAACGCTGTGAATACCATGAAGCTCGCGGAGATTATCCTAGCGCAAGCCTTACTGGATGAGGGGCTTTAAACAGTTGACAGGTAACAGGTGACAGTTCACCGTATGGGAACTGTCACCGGCTTTTCGATTGGTTCGTTTTGCTTTTCTGTAAGTATCTTTCGTGAAAGGGAACAAAGCTATGACACTGCACCTCCAAACCCAAGAACTCACGAACAATGCCGATGGTTTACGCTTCTGGCAGACGAAGATTGCGGAAGAAAACCTGCCGGCGGACAAAGTTGCCATTGTGATTGTTGATATGTGGCAGGAGCATTGGTCCAAAGGCGCCACACTGCGCGCAGGTTCCCTCGCGCCGCAAATTAATTCTGCCGCCAACGCCTTGCGTGCAGCGGGGGGCTTTGTTATCCACGCGCCCTCCGACTGCATGAAGTTCTACGCCGACCACCCGGCCTACCTCCGTGCCAAGGCAGTGGAAAGTATAGAGCCGCCGGAATTAATTCAAATCCTTGACATCCCGCAGCCGATAGACTCCTCCGATGGCGGGAGCGACTCGCAGGACAAGCACAAGCCCAACACCTGCGTCTGGTACCGGCAGAATGAGATTATTGAGATTAACCCGGAGCGGGATTACATCTCCGATAACGGCGATACCGTCTATGCCATCCTGAAGCAGAACGGCATTGCGCGCATCATTTATATGGGTGTGCATACGAATATGTGCATCCTGAACCGCCCCTTTGCCATCAAAGCGATGCTACGCCGCGGCATGAAGCCCTGCCTCTGCCGCGACCTGACGGACTGTATGTACAACCCCGCCAAACCGCCCTATGTGCAGCATGAGGAAGGCTTGCAGCTCATACTCTCCTATATTGAGAAGTTCTATTGTCCGACGGTGCAGAGTAAGGATTTGCTTATATAGGAAATTATTCCCACTCCCTTGCATTATTCGGGCAAATATGATATAATCATAGAACCAAGAACAGATGCAAGAACGGAGTGCCTATGAAGCAGCGTCCTGTAGACAAAATAAACGTCCAAAACCGCAATCGTCAAAAAACGGCATGGTGGAAAGCACTTGCCGTTTGTTTATTGGTATGCGCCCTGCTGGCGGCGTCTGTGCCAACCGCTGCTGCGGCGGGTACGCTTACCGTGAAAGCGATGACATTCAACCTACTCTTCACCGGGTGGTGGGCGCGTTCCCCGCTGGCGCGTGCACCGGGCATTGTGGATATGATCCGCCGCGAGTCGCCGGACATCATCGGGACGCAGGAGACGATTGAATTTTGGCGTATAGCCTTGGGAGTGTCGCTCTGGGACGAATACGGCTTCGCCGCCAATATCGGGAAGTGGTTCGGCTTTATTGACGGCTCTACAATTATGTACAAACGCAGCCGCTTTGAGTGCATTGAGCAGGGTGTGTTTTGGCTGGCGGAAGTGGAATGGATGCCGTGGATCAGCTGGGGCGCGAAAGATGCCCGCATTGCCGGCTGGGCTGTCCTGAAAGAAAAGTCCACCGGCAAGACGTTTCGTGTCATCAATGCCCATATGGACTGGAAGAGCGCGAAAGCCCGCGAGGAATCCGCCAAAATCCTCTTGCGCCGTATCAAGGAGCGCGACATCCCGACCATCCTCTTGGGTGACTTTAACTCCGACCCCTCCGCTGCGCCGCACAAGCTGCTTGTCAACGGCGGAATCAAAGATGCCTACTCCCTCACAGGTGCGAAAGTCGCCCGAGAACCTACGTTCCACGACTACCAGACCAAGAACCCATGGCTGCGCATTGACTATATCATGGGCAACAAGTACCTCTTGAAAGCCACGAACTACAAGACCATCAAGGATAAGGTCAACGGAGAGTACCTTTCCGACCACTTCCCCATTGAGGCGACGCTGACACTCTCCATACCATAAGTACACGCAAGATGAAATATTTGTAAAATTATCAGAAAAACATTGACAATATTCTCTAACTCTGTTATAATGTAACAGGGTTAGTTAATATAGTATTACAGTTTGCCTGAAAGGAGCAGAGGATATGGATTACCAAGAATTGGCCGTGGAGTTCCATAAGAACATGATTCGCTTGCGGCACGGCGACAGTCACAAGCATATGGAAGAAGGAATGCGCGGGGAAGGTTTCGTGCTGGGCTTCCTTTCTGACCAACCGGACGGTTGCACGCCGGGTGCGATCGGAAATGCCATGCAGGTATCGTCCGCGCGGATTTCCGTGGCACTGGAGAAGTTGGAGAAGAAAGGACTCATTACCCGCTTGATGGATCCGGAGGATCGCCGGAAAGTGACCGTGAACCTGACAGAAGAGGGCAGGCGGATTACGCAGCACTTCAAAACGGAGATGAACGAAAACACTGCCCGGATGCTGGAGGCACTCGGGGAGGAGGATGCGCTGCACCTCGTGCGCATCATCGGGAAGATGGCCGACTTGCACAAGAAAGAGGACTGCGCTTTCCGGCCGCCTTTCCCGCCGCCGCCCATGCACGGTCCGCCCCATGAGCACGCGCATGGGCATGGCAATCCGCACCGGCCGCCTTTCCGCCGGCCCGGAGAACAAAAGAAAGGAAACGCAGACGAATGAAGCCTATACTCAAATGCCTCAAACCTTACCTGCCCATGGGAATTCTGGCGCTCCTCCTGCTGGCGACGCAGGCCGTCAGCGAGCTGGAACTGCCCAACATGATGAGCGACATCGTCAACAACGGAATTGCCGCCGGGCAGGGTCTCCCTTACATATATAAAGAAGGCGGCAAGATGCTCCTGCTGACCCTCTGGGTCGGGATATGCGCCGCCTCGGTGTCGTTCATGTCCGCCCGCACGAGTGCCGGCTTCTCCCGCGACCTGCGCCGCGCCGTCTTCACAAAGGTGCAGGGTTTCTCCAAGCGGGAGATTGACAAATTCAGCACGGCAAGCCTCATCACGCGCTCTACAAATGATGTCAAGCAGATAGAGCAGTTGATTCTGATGGCTATCCGCATGATGGCTTTTGCGCCCGTCATGGGTACCGGCGGCTTGATAATGGCACTGCGCAAGTCGCCGGGGCTGTCGTGGGTCATCGGTCTGGCAATTGCCGTTATGGTCACGCTGCTGTTGGTGGCGCTCTCTGTCGTCTTGCCCAAGTTCAAGGCGTTGCAAGGCCTGATAGACCGCCTGAACCTCGTGAGCCGCGAATCCCTGACCGGTCTGCTGGTTGTCCGCGCTTTCGGAAACGAAAAGCATGAGGAGGCGCGTTTTGCCGAATCTGCCCGCAACCTGCGCAACACCGAACGCTTCGTATTCTCCGCCATGGCTTCGCTCATGCCGTTCGTTTTCTTTCTGATGAACATCATGACCATCCTCGTGGTGTGGAACGGCGGCAAGATGGTGCAGGCGGATACGCTTGCGGTCGGGGACATGATGGCCTTTATCCAGTACGCCATGCACGTGGTATTCAGCTTCATGTTCATCGCGATGATGTTCGTGAACATCCCCCGCGCCGCCGTGTCCTTGGGGCGTGTGAAGGAAGTGCTGGAGACGGAGAACAGCGTATTAGACCCCGCAGAGCCCCAAGCCGTCGACTTCACCCATGCGGAGGTAACTTTTGACAACGTGTCTTTCCGCTATGCCGGCGCAGAGGAGGATGTGCTGGAGAGGCTCTCCTTTACCGCCAAGCCGGGGCAGACGACCGCGCTCATCGGCGCCACCGGCTCCGGCAAGTCGACGCTCGTGTATCTGTTGGAACGCTTCTATGACGTGACCGGCGGTGCCGTCCGAATCAACGGCACGGACATCCGTGACATCCCGCAGAGCGAACTGCGGCGGCACATCGGTTTTGTCCCCCAGACGGCCGTCCTCTTCTCCGGAACCATTGCCGAGAACGTGGCCTACGGCGCGGAGGAAATGAGCGAAACCGTTGTCCGCAAAGCCATCGAGGTCGCCCAATCCGAGAAGTTCGTACACGAGACCGAGGGCGACCTTCAAGGCCGCGTCGCTCAAGGGGGAGCCAACTTCTCCGGCGGGCAGAAGCAGCGCTTGTCTATCGCCCGCGCCTTAGCTCGCAATCCCGAAATCTATATCTTTGACGACAGTTTCTCCGCGCTGGACTATAAGACCGACACGGCACTCAGGCGCGCCCTGAAAGCCTATACGGCGGATGCCACCGTATTCATCGTCGCGCAGCGCGTGAGTACCATCCTCCACGCAGAACAGATTCTGGTTTTGGATGAAGGAAAGATAGTGGGCAGCGGCACCCATAAAGCGCTTCTCGCTTCCTGCGATGTCTACCGCGAGATTGCCGAAAGTCAGCTCAGCAAGGAGGATTTGGAAAATGCCTAACAAACCATCGCAACCCCCGACAGTTCCCCCTCCCGGCAGGGTTGTGCGTCCCGGCTCCAACCCGCGGCACTTCGGTCCCGGTCCCGGCAGAGGACACGGTGCCGGAATCCCCGTGGAAAAAGCCCGCGATGCCAAGGCAGCCTATAAGAAGCTGCTCAGCTACCTCGGCAAGTATAAGCTGCCGCTCCTGGTAGGCGTGGTGCTGACGTTCCTCTCGACGGCTCTCTCCATCTTAGGGCCGCGCCAAATCGGCGACAGCACCACCATTCTCTTCAACGGCTTCCAATCCAAGTTAGCCGGAGGCCCGGGGATCGATTTCTCCGCCGCCGGCGAACTGTGGCACTATGTACGCAATTCCATCCTTTTGTATAGCTCCTCTATGCTCCTCTGGATTCTGCAGGGTCTGATATTCGCCAAGGTTGCTACCTCCGTAAGCTATGACTTGCGACTCCAACTGATCCGCAAGATTGACCGTCTGCCGGTGGCTTACTTCAACCGCGTGAGCCATGGGGATGTCCTCTCCCGCATAACCAATGATGTGGACACACTCAACCAGACCCTGAACCAAGGCTTGGGGGAGATTGTCCACAGTGGCACTCTATTGGTGGGTATCCTGATTATGATGTTCGCCACGCAGTGGACGATGGCTCTCGCGGCGATTGCCATAGTCCCGGTAATGCTGCTGTCCGTCATGCTCATCGTCAAGTTTTCCCAGAAACACTTCAAGGCGCAGCAGGATTACCTCGGCAGCACCAACGGCACCATAGAGGAAGCCTATGCCGGGCAGATGGTCGTCCGTGCCTATGGGGCGGAGGAAAAGACCATCGCGGAGTTCGACGAGCAAAATAACAAGCTCCGGGATGCCGCCTGGAAAGCGCAGTTCCTTTCCGGACTGATGCATCCCATCGCCTCTGTAGTCGGGAACCTAAACTATGTCATCGTATGTATCTTAGGTGCCAAGCTCGCGCTGGGCGGTACACTGGGCGTGGGTGCCATCACGGAGTTCATCATGTATATCCGGCAGTTCAACCAGCCGCTCATGCAGCTCTCGCAGCTCATGAGTACTTTCCAGCAGACCGGTGCGGCGGCAGAGCGCGTCTTCGAGTTCTTGGCTGAGCCTGAGATGACAGAACCCGCCGACCCCGGCGACTTCCCGGACTGCGCTGCATTGGAGGGCAGTGTCCGCTTCGAACACGTCCGCTTCGGCTACGAGGACAGCGATGAGATTGTCATCAAGGACTTCTCCGCCGATGTGAAAGCCGGGCAGAAGGTTGCGATTGTCGGTCCTACCGGTGCCGGCAAAACGACTCTCGTAAAGCTCCTCATGCGCTTCCATGAGCTGACGGGCGGTGCCATATATATTGACGGCCGCAACATAGCCGACTACCCGCGTAGTGCTGTCCGCGATTGCCTCGGGATGGTTCTGCAAGATACTTGGCTCACAAAAGCCACCATAGAGGACAACATCCGCTACGGCAAACTGGACGCAACACATGAGGAAGTGAAAGCCGCCGCCAAAACCGCGCAGGCGCACGCTTTCATTCGCGCCCTCCCGGACGGCTACCGCATGGAAATCAATGAGGAAGCCAACAACATCTCCCAAGGCCAAAAGCAGCTCCTGACCATCGCCCGCGCCGTCCTCGCCAATCCGCGTGTGCTTATCTTAGACGAGGCCACCTCCAGTGTAGATACCCGCACGGAGATTCTCATCCAGAAAGCCATGGATAACCTCATGAAAGGCCGCACGTCCTTTATTATAGCGCACCGGCTCTCTACGATCCGCAACGCCGACCTCATCCTCTGCCTCAACCACGGCGACATCGTGGAGCAGGGTACCCACGATGAGCTCCTCGCCGCCGGCGGCTTCTATGCCAATCTCTATAACTCCCAGTTTGAACGAGCGGCATGACAGGGAATAGGAAACAGTACAAAGTATAGGGGTCGGGTCTTTCCCGACCCCTGTGCTTTGTGCGTATGCCCAATAGTTACAATTGGTAACAAAAAAAAGCTACCGCAGGGGGCTTCGCGAAGCCCATCGGCGGTTCGCGAACCGCCGAGTAACCGGCTACGCGTAACAAGTTACTCCAAGGGGCAACCGATTACGCGTAACAGGTGATTCCAAAGGATAACCTGCTATGCGTAGCCGGCGGGGGACAACGCGCCGCCCCCATACCAGAAACGAGGCGGATGGGGTTGGCTATGAAAACAATAATATAGTGAATAAAATAATAACACAGAATGAATAATATGATAATAATAAAAATAATACTTGACAAACAATATTATATGATGTATAATATAGTAAATAAAGCAATATTACACGAAAGGAGAAGATACATGGCATATATTCCACTTGGCGGAGCGCTTTTGGAGCTGCTGGTACTGGGCGAGTTGGGCAGCGGTGCGAAATACGGCTATGAGCTGACGCACCACATACGGGATTGGTTTGACATCGCCGAATCCGGCATCTACCCTGTTCTGCGCCGCCTACAGACGGAGGGTGCGCTCGATACCTATGACGAAGCGCACGACGGACGCAACCGCCGCTACTACAAACTCACGCCGGCGGGAGCCGAAAAGCTTGCCAAAAGCAAGCGAGGTTGGCACTGTTTTAAAACCTGCATCGATCAATTCTTGGCTGAAACGGAGGGCACCGAACCATGATGAAAGAAGCATACCTCACGGAGTTGGCGCAGCACTTGCGTCCCCTCCCGGACACCGAAAGTGCAAACGCCTTGGCATACTACACCGAATTCTTGGAAGAGGCGGAGGATACCCAAGCGGCCATTGCGTCCCTCGGCAGCCCCAAAGAGACTGCGGCGCAAATCCTCGCTGCTTTCGCCGCGCAACCCTCCAATGTGCCGCACCCTGCCGCCGAAGCCGCCCGCGCAGGAAAGAGTGACCTGCACAAAATCTGGATTTCCATCCTGGCACTTTTTTCCGCGCCGATTGCCCTGCCGCTTGCCATAGGGATTGCCGTCCTCATCCTATCCCTTGTCGGTGTTCTCTTGGCGGCTTATCTGGGCATAACGGCAGCAGCCTTAGCCGGCGCGGTCGGCGGGATTGCCGGAACCATCCTCGGGCTCGTCCTACTGCCGCAGGGCATCTGGTCGGCGTTGACCATCCTCGGGGGGAGTCTGCTGCTGTTCGGATTGGGGCTGCTCCTGTCAGCCGGCATATGGGTATTCTCCCGCCGGTCATTCAACGCCATCGCAAAAGCGGTGAGCAACATCATCTTGCGGAGGGCTAAGAAATGAAGAAAATCTTCCTTTGGCTTGCCATCGGTACCGTCGTCCTCGGTGCCGTACTGCTCAGTATCGGTCTGGCAAAAGACGGCGGCAGCTTTGCCATTACCCGCGAAGGGCGCACCCTGAAGATAGTGCATGGGCAAGAGTATCACATCACCGATATGGATTTGGAACCCTTCCATGACATTCGATTTGACGGGCTTTCCATGGCTCTGACCATTATCGTTTCCGACAGCTACGGCATCGATATGTACCTACCGGAGAGCATCGCCGCCCCGCAATTTGATGTGCATGACGGCATCTTGACCGCTGCGGAGAAGGAAACGGGGATTGCCGTATTCAACTTCGGCTTTATCAGCGACGAGCCGGGTTGGTGCAAGATTTATGTCCCCGCCGGAACTGTTGATGCACTGGCTTTAACAACCGTTTCCGGAGACATTACGGTTCCCGCACTCAGCGGGGAAGCGGGACAGGTCAAGACCTGCTCCATCCAAACGGCGAGCGGTCGCATCGAAATGCCGGAAGCCGACCGCATCACTTCGCTTCGACTGGAGACGGTATCCGGTGACATTACTTTTAATACCGCCGAAACAGCACAAACCATCCAAGCGGTAAGCGCCTCCGGGCAAATCATGGGTACCGCAGAAACCGTCGGCGAGCTACTGAAAATCAATACAATTTCCGGCGGCATAAGCGTGCAGTGCGCCGATGTCGGTGCGGTCGATCTCGACGCATCCTCCGGAAAGATCGATGCAGCCTTTGCTTCGGTCACCGGCGCGTTGGATGTGGAAACGGTCTCCGGCGACATCCATATATCTGCCGCAGCCGTCGGCGCGGCCGATATTTACAGTGCCTCCGGAACGGTCGGCGCCGCCCTTGATTCCGTCACCGGCGGACTGAAAGCCGAAACCATCTCCGGCGACATTGCGGTTGCTTTAAAGGGGGCAGACTATGCCCTTGCCGCTAATACCATCTCCGGCGCATTGCGCTTCTTCGGGGCGGAGATTAGAGGCGATGCCCTCTCCTACCCCAAAGCGGATGCAGCCAAACTCTCCTTTGTTACGGCAAGCGGTAATGTGACCGTTACTGCCGAGGACACTGCCGGATTGCCGAACCTCACAGGCTACGCCTCTTCCTCTATTGACGTCCCGGAACCTTCTGATTTCCCGGATCCGCCGCCGCCTCAGCTGCCATAGAAACACACCGGCGGGCGGGGGCGGCATCGGACTCCCGCCCGCGGCATTTTGTGAAGCATTTCCGTCCCGGACGTTTTCGGGCTAGCTTACAGATAAACAGGGAAACGTTTTGCAGATTTCTGTGCAAAACGTTTTTGTGTATGCTTACATCGGACAAACTGCCCAAAACGCAGATAAAAGCAGGGAGAAAAACCGACAAAATCCCAAAACAGAATTAGTTGCCGCTAACTTTCGCCTCAAACCCTTGCATTTGTTTGTCCGATATGTTATAATATGCCATGAATCGTGTTTGTATTTCAAGGCGCACGGTTCGGTTCGATATGGATTGCCGTAATATTTCCTATATGGAATATATATTTCCCCGGCAGGCTTGCCGGAATACATAAGGAGGAACAACGGCGCATGGTCAAGAAAATCAGCAAAATCCCGTTCAGCGGCACGCCGGAGCAGGAAGCACAATTGAATGCCGTGATAGCGTCCTACAAGGACGACCCGTCACAGCTCATGACTGTCATGCAGAAGGCACAGAGCATCTACGGGTACCTGCCGTTCGAGGTGCAGGTCATGATTGCGGACGGGATGGACATCCCACTGGAGAAAGTGTACGGCGTGAGTACGTTCTATGCGCAGTTTGCGCTCTCCCCTGCCGGGAAGCATCCGATCAGTGTATGCCTCGGCACGGCTTGCTACGTGAAGGGTGCGCAAGCTGTATTTGAGCACTTGCAGGAGCTTCTGGGCATCGGACCCGGCGAATGCACACCGGACGGTGTGTTCTCTCTCGAGGCCTGCCGCTGCATCGGTGCCTGCGGTTTGGCTCCCGTTATGATGATTGGCGATGAAGTCTACGGCAACCTGAAACCCGATATGCTTGCCGGCATCCTCGAAAAGTACAAGAAGATGGAGGGCATTGCGTAATGACCGTACAAGAACTCAACGCCCGCCGTGAAGCGGCGAAGAAATCCTTTATCCCCGGCGAAGGCAGCGTTGCGCTGCGCGTCGTTGTGGGCTATGCCACTTGCGGCATCGCCGCAGGTGCCCGCCCTGTGCTGGAGACCCTCCGCAAGGAAGTCGCCGCCTTGGGCAAGACCGACATCCTGATTGAGGAGACCGGCTGTATCGGTATGTGCCAATATGAGCCTATCGTAGAAGTCTATGCGCCCGGTCAAGAGAAAGTCACCTACGTCAAGATGGATGCCCAAAAGGCACTCACCGTTGCGCACAAGCACCTCGCCAACGGGCAGGTTGTGCAGGAATACACCATCGGCGCCGCCACAGGGGAAGCCCGGGACGGGGAAGTCCTCCCGCTCTCCAAGACGGCGTTTTACCGTAAGCAAAAGCGTGTGGCGCTGCGCAACTGCGGTGTGATTGACCCCGAGAACCTCGATCAGTACTTGGCTATGGACGGCTACCAAGCCCTCGCCAAGGCCCTCACCGCAATGCAGCCCGCCGATGTCATTCAGACCATGAAAGACAGCGGTCTGCGCGGGCGCGGCGGCGGCGGTTTCCCGACCGGCACAAAGTGGTCTTTCACCGCTGCCCAACCCCCCGGCAAGAAGTATGTGGTCTGCAATGCCGATGAGGGCGACCCGGGTGCATTTATGGACCGCTCCGTTTTGGAGGGCGACCCGCACGCCGTCGTGGAAGCCATGGCGCTCTGCGGCTATGCGACAGGCTCTGATGAGGGCTATGTCTACGTCCGCGCCGAGTACCCGATTGCCGTCCTCCACTTGGAGAAGGCCATCAAAGACGCGAAAGCCGCCGGTCTCCTCGGCGAAGACATCTTCGGCACCGGCTTCAGCTTTGATTTGCACGTGCGTTTGGGTGCGGGCGCATTCGTCTGCGGCGAAGAGACTGCCCTTATGACCTCCATAGAGGGCAAGCGCGGCGAGCCGCGCCCCCGTCCGCCCTATCCCGCCATCAAGGGGCTCTTCGGCAAACCCACTACGGAGAACAACGTTGAAACCTTCGCCAACGTTCCGCAGATTATTCTCAACGGCGCTGAATGGTTTGCCTCTGTCGGTACGGAGCGTTCCAAGGGCACGAAAGTCTTTGCCTTGGGCGGAAAGATTAAGAATACCGGCTTGGTCGAAATCCCGATGGGCACGACCTTGCGCGAGATTATCGAAGAAATCGGCGGCGGCATTCCCAATGGGAAGAAATTCAAGGCCGCGCAGACCGGCGGACCCTCCGGCGGCTGTATCCCCGAGAGTCTGATTGATACCCCGATTGACTACGACAACCTGACGGCCATCGGTTCTATGATGGGCTCCGGCGGCTTGATTGTTATGGACGAAGACAACTGTATGGTGGACATCGCCCGCTTCTTCCTCGACTTCACGGTTGATGAGAGTTGCGGCAAATGCACCCCCTGCCGCATCGGCACCAAGCGCATGATGGAAATCCTCGACAAAATCACCGAGGGCAAAGCCGAGGAGAAAGATCTGCAGAAACTCCAAGAACTTGCCGCGCACATCAAAGAGAACTCCCTGTGCGGCTTGGGGCAGACCGCCCCCAATCCGGTGCTTGCCACCATGAAAGCATTCCCGGACGAGTACCTTGCCCATGTGAAATATAAGAAGTGTCCGGCCGGTGTCTGCAAGGCCTTGCTGAACTACTTCATCATCGCAGAGAAGTGCAAGGGCTGCACCCTCTGCAAGCGCAATTGCCCGGTGGGTGCCATCGACGGCACGGTCAAGAATCCGCACACGATTGATACCTCTAAGTGCATCAAGTGCGGTGCGTGTATGGCTGCCTGCAAGTTTGGGGCTATCATTAAGAAATAATAGGAGGAGTACTGCCTTATGGCTCTTGTCAACCTGAAAATCAATAACGTACCCGTGCAGGTCGAGGCCGGCTCCACCATTCTGGAAGCTGCCCGGACACTGCAAATCGAAATCCCGACCCTCTGCTACCTCAAGGAAATCAACGAAATCGGTGCCTGCCGCATCTGCATGGTAGAGGTCAAGGGTGCTCGTTCCCTCGTCACCGCCTGCGTATTCCCCGTGGCGGAGGGCATGGAAGTCTTCACCAACACCGAGCGCGTCCGTAACGCCCGCAAGCGCACCTTGGAATTGATTCTCTCCACGCACAATAAGGACTGCCTTGCTTGTGTGCGCTCCGGCAATTGCGAGCTGCAAGCCCTCTGCAAGGAGTTCGGCGTCGACGACACCGATTACTATAAGGGCGCCAACCCGGACTTCTACTTCGATGACTCCGCCGCCCACATGGTGCGCGACAACTCCAAGTGCATCCTCTGCCGCCGTTGCGTTGCTGCCTGCGACCAGCAGTGCATCTCCGTCATCGGCGCCAACGCCCGCGGCTTCGACACGCATATCAGCTCCGCTTTTGACAAGGACTTGAATGACGTTTCCTGCATCTCCTGCGGGCAGTGTATCGTTAACTGCCCGACCGGTGCCATTGTCGAGAAAGACGAAACCGCACCTGTCCTCAGAGCGCTCAACGACCCCGAAGTCTTCACCGTCGTCCACACCGCACCCTCCATCCGTGTGACTTTGGGCGAGGCGTTCGGTATGCATATCGGAACGAATGTGCAGGGCAAGATGGTCGCGGCACTCCGCCGGTTAGGCTTCGACAAGGTGTTCGACACCGACTTCGGTGCCGACCTCACCATCATGGAGGAGGCCAACGAACTCATTGAGCGCGTCCAAAATGGCGGTGTCCTGCCGATGATTACCTCCTGCTCTCCCGGCTGGGTGAAGTACTGTGAGCACTACTACCCCGACCTGCTGGCGCACCTCTCCTCCTGCAAATCCCCGCAGCAAATGCAAGGTGCCATCATCAAGAGCTACTACGCCGAGAAAATGGGCTTAGATCCCAAGAAGATTTTCGTGGTCGGTATCATGCCCTGCACCGCCAAGAAGTTTGAGAACAAGCGCGACCACCAGCACGCCAACGGTCCGGACATCCCGGACGTGGATGTTTCCCTCACTACGCGCGAGTTGGCGCGCCTGATTGACACCGCCGGCATCTATTTCAAGAACCTCCCGGACGAAGAATACGATAATCCGCTCGCGGACGGCACGGGCGCGGCGGTTATCTTCGGCGCGACCGGCGGCGTGATGGAAGCGGCACTGCGTACCGCCGTGGAGCGCATCAGCGGCCAGAAGCTGGAGCACCTTGATTTCGAGGCAGTCCGCGGCACCCAGGGAATCAAGGAAGCCACCTACCCCGTGGAAGGCTTCGGCGATGTGAAGGTCTGCGTTGCTTCCGGCACCAAGAACGCCAAGTCGGTTATGGATAAGCTCCGCGCCGGCAACCCGGACGGCTGGCACTTTATTGAGATTATGGGCTGCCCCGGCGGCTGTGTCAACGGCGGCGGTCAGCCCGTCCAGCACGCGGTCGTCCGCAACTTCCGCGACCTCAAGGCAGAGCGCGCCAAGAGCCTCTATGCCGCCGACAAAGATCTCCCGGTCCGCAAATCCCATGAGTCCCCTGCCATGAAGATGATTTACGAGGAGTTCTTGGGCGAACCCGGTTCCCATAAAGCCCACGAGCTGCTTCATACCAAGTACGAAGGCCGCCCAAAGTATAAGGCCTGACAGTGAGAGGCAAGAAGCAAGAGGCAGGACAGCGTCTTGCCTCTTGTGGTTTGTCTGACGGTCAAATCAGAAAAATCTATCTAACCGCTTGAAAAGTGATGAGAAATCTGCTATAATATTATATTGTATTGGCTATACTGAAACTTGAGGGGATACGCCCCGCAAACTCACAAATACGGAGGGCAGAGCCTTGTCCGAACAGAAGAAATATGATGTTGCCGTCATCGGTGCCGGCGTAGTCGGCGCCTTGATTGCCAGGGAGCTTTCGCGCAGTCATATCCGCATTGTCTGGCTGGAGCGGTGCAATGATGTGGCACAGGGGACAACCAAAGCCAACTCCGCAATTGTCCATGCCGGATTTGATGCAAAGCCGCACAGTGTCAAGGCGCGGATGAATGTGGATGGCAACCGCCTCATGGGGCAGGTCTGCGAGGAACTGCACGTACCGTTTCACCGCAACGGCTCGTTGGTCGTGGCGTTCACGGAGGAAGAGGTGGGCACCCTCAAAAGCTTGATTGCCCGCGGGCAGGAGAATGGCGTGCCGGACTTGCGCCTGCTAAGCAAAGAAGAACTGCACGCCATGGAGCCGAATCTAAACGCTGATGCACCCGCCGCGCTCTATGCGCCGACGGGGGGCATTGTCTCTCCCTACGAACTGTGCATTGCCGCCGCGGAGAACGCTGTCACCAACGGCGCGGAACTGCGCCGCAACTACGAAGTCAAGACCATCGACACCACCGAAGAGGGCTTCCTCCTCTCCAACGGCGCGGAACAGATTGCGGCTTCGCTTGTCATCAATGCCGCCGGCGTCTATGCCGACAAAGTAGCGCGTATGATCGGTGACGAGACCTTTACCATCAAGCCCCGTCGCGGGGAGTATCTCTTGCTCGATATGAGCATGGGCGGCGTTGTGGATAAGACCATCTTCCAATGCCCCTCGCCCATGGGCAAAGGGGTGCTGATTACGCCGACCGTTCACGGCAACGTTCTCATCGGCCCCTCCGCGGAGGATATTGAGGACAAAGAGGATTTGGATACCACAGATGCCGGACTCCGCAGCATACAGACCGCTGTTAAAAAATCGGTGCCCGGATTCGCCATCCGTGACGTAATTACCAGCTTCACGGGTCTGCGGGCGCATGATGATAAGGACGACTTCATTATCGGTGCCTCCGAGGCAAATCCGCGCTTCGTGAATGTCGCCGGTATAGAATCCCCCGGCCTGACCGCAGCACCTGCAATTGCCAAATACGTGGCGCGGCTGGTTTCCGCCATCCTCGATGACCCGCCCAAAAAGGCCGACTGGAACCCCATACGTCCCGAACCGCTGCGCCTGCGGGAGATGACCCCCGCGCAGCGCAAGGCGCTCATTGCACAAAACGCCGCCTACGGCCGCATCATCTGCCGCTGCGAGACCGTATCAGAAGGTGAAATCCTCGATGCCATCCATGCCCCTGCCGGTGCGCGTGATATAGATGGCGTAAAACGCCGTACCCGCGCCGGAATGGGCCGCTGCCAAGGCGGCTTCTGCGGAACAAAAGTGCTGGAAATTCTTTCCCGAGAATTGGGACTGGATCCGACACAGGTCACAAAGTTCGGCGGGGAGAGCCGTGTGTTGGTCGGGAAGACGAAGTGAGGTCTGCCCCTACGGGGCACATTGCCCTTACAGGGCACGAATGCCCCTACGGGGCACCCAAGCCCCTACGGGGCTACCATGCCCCGTAGGGGCACAAACAGGAGCAAACAAATGGATTACGAACTGATAGTCATCGGCGGGGGACCTGCCGGCATGGCGGCGGCCTTAGAGGCTTCCAAAAACGGCGTAAAGCAGATATTGATACTGGAGCGGGCCGAGACGCTGGGCGGCATACTGGTACAGTGCATACACACAGGATTCGGTCTGCACTACTTCGGGGAGGAACTGTCCGGACCGGAGTATGCGGGACGCTTTGTGGTACAGGTGGAGGAGAACCCGGACATCACCGTAAAGCCGGACACCATGGTTCTGGACATCGTACCGGGAGAGGGCAGCCACACGGTCATCGCGGTGAACAAGGCGGACGGTCTTCTGGAGCTTTCCTGCAAGGCGGTGGTTTTGGCTATGGGCTGCCGGGAGCGGCCGCGGGGCGCTTTGAACATTGCCGGTTCACGCCCGTCGGGGATTCTGTCGGCGGGGACGGCGCAAAAGTATGTGAACTTAGATGGCTATATGCCGGGCAAAGAGGTTGTGATCCTCGGTTCGGGAGACATCGGGCTTATAATGGCGCGGCGCATGACGCTGGAGGGCGCAAAGGTCAAAATGTGCTGTGAGCTGATGCCCTACTCAAGCGGTCTGACGCGCAATATTGTGCAGTGCCTGGATGACTTCGGCATCCCCCTGAAGCTGTCCTGTACGGTCATCGGAGTGCATGGCAGGGAGCGGCTGGAGGGCGTAACGATAGCCAACGTCGACGAGAACCGCCGGCCCATTCCTGGGACGGAAGAATATGTACCCTGCGACTTATTGCTACTGTCCGTCGGGCTGATTCCCGAGAATGAGCTGTCCCGTGCCGCCGGCGTCAGCATGGACCGGGTTACGAACGGTCCGGTGGTTGGGCAAGACCGTGAGACCGACATTCCCGGCATCTTTGCCTGCGGGAATGTGCTGCACGTCCATGACCTTGTGGACTTCGTTACACTGGAGAGCCAACAGGCCGGGAAGGGTGCCGCCGCCTATATTCAAAAGGGTACCCCCGCAGAACGGACTTTCATTCCGACCAAGGGGGTGAACGGCGTACGCTATGTGGTGCCGCAGAAAGTGGATAAGAGCGCCGTAGAACCCGTGAAGCTCTACTTCCGCGTCGGAGAGGTTCACAAGAATGCGCAGGTGCGCGTCCGCTGCGGGGAGACGGAACTCGTGAAGAAGCGCCGCCCGCGCCTCGCGCCAGGAGAGATGGAAGACTTGATTGTAAAGCCCGAGCAGTTGGCAAGTCTGCCCCCTAATGCCGTCCTGACCGTAGAGATTGTGAAGTAAGGAGATTTGTCCCATGCCGAACACCGTCAGAGAGATGATTTGCATCGCCTGCCCCTTGGGTTGCGGTCTGAAAGCCGAACTGTCCGAGAGCGGGGAGATTCTCTCCGTCACAGGCAACTCTTGCAAGCGCGGCGACAGCTATGCCCGCACGGAGATAACAAACCCAACGCGCTCCTTTACTTCCACCGTGAAGCTCACCGGCGGAACGCGCCCGGTAGTGAGCGTCAAATCCAAGGCTCCCGTACCTAAGGGAAAGATGGCGGACATCGCCGAGGTCCTCAAGTCGGTGACGCTGCCCGCACCGGTGCAGATTGGGGACATTGCCCTCCCCGACGCCGTCGGTACCGGCGTAGACATTGTGGTCACCGACCGTGTGTCTGCGGCGTAGCGGACTTTACAGCAAGGATAGAATCCTGCCCACCGCCCCCCCGTCACACGCGGAGAGGTGGTGGGCACAGAACGCTTCCCCTGCGGGGAGGCATTCCCCAGCGAGAACGGCCGCAACGCAGTCCATGACTTCAGCGAATGTATCGCAGACAGCACCCGGCGGGAGCATTCGGAGATCCGTATAGAAGCCGCGTTCCTGCGTGTAGGCGGCGTAGTCGTAGGTGTAGCAGATAACCGGCACGCCCAGCAGGACGGCATCCATGCAGATGGAGGAATAGTCTGTTATTAGTACAGCCAAATGGCGGATGTCCGGTCCGTTTAAGGAGGAGGCATCGTGTACCCATGGAGGGAGGTACGGCACTTTGCCGGCAGTCATATGAGGGTGGGTGCGTACCAAGAGTTCTGCCGTATCCCCGAAGCGGGCGCGGAAAGCTTCGAAGTCAAAGTGCGCGACAGGGTCATCGCCGTTCTCACGGAAGGTGGGCGCGTAGAGAACCCACGGTTTCTCCGGGGCGGCGGCAAAGTACCATTTGTGCGGACATATCGGCTTAAATAGCGGCTCCAGCGGCTGCAGCAGCGCATCCGTCCGGGGGGAACCCAAGGGCAGTACGATAGATACATCTACGCCGAACGCTTCGGCATAAGCGGCGCGTACATTTTCTGCGCTGACAGCAACGGCGGTATACTTCCCGCTTTGTTCCCGCAGGTTCCGCGCTCGCTCCGGCAGTAAGGGAAGGCTGAGGCCGAATTTCTTCAAGGCTCCCTCTGCGTGCCAGAGCTGTATGACCTGTCTCCCCGCCGTATCCATCCATGCCAAGGGTGTGAACGTGTCATTGAGAAAGATAACCCCGGCGCCCGCCAAGTGCCAGATGCCAATTGTGAAGAGCCGCAGACGCGTGCGCAGACCGCCGCGCACCATGATTAATACCCCGTTCCCGCCTCTGTCCGACCATGCCTGCTTCATGGGAAGGAGGTTGGCGGTCTCTGTGTTCGGGGCAAGGAAGACGGCGCGGCCGCGCTTGCCCTTGCGCAGGCGGCGGCACAGATTATAGAGAAGCGCGAACAGCCGATGGTACATAGGTGGCTCCTTTTCTGTGGAGATACCCCATTATACCATATTCTGCCCGAAGAAGCAAGAGGCAAGCGGAAAGACCAATTGCATTCCATTGTTTTGTGCAATATGACAAAGAAGCAGTCGTTTTGCGCTCGAACAATCGTGATTCTGACGATTATTTCCGGTAATTATTACCATTACTGCTTGGCAAGGAATTCACACAAAAACCTTGACTTCTCCGTAAAAATATGTTACAATACAAGTGTTATGTTATATCCCAACGCAACCGTTGCGTAATTATATTCATAACAATCTTTATCCCGCCCAGATGCGGTTGACGTGCGGCCAATCCCCGCCATATCGGACAAGCAAAGCCACCCTTACCTCCAACCGCCTCCGGGCTTCATCGATTTGAAACGGAGGAAACCACCCCCTATGCCACAAGTATCTATCCTCGTACCCATCATTTTAGGCGTTGTGCTTGCCGCCGCTGCGGCCGCCTGTTGGATTATCAGTGGACAATCCGCCGCTAAAAAAGCACACGACCAAGGCTTCGCCGAAGGCGAAGAACACCGCAAACTCACCTCAGAGAAGACCATCGGCTCCGCAGAAGAACACGCCAAGAGCATCCTCGCCGACGCCAATAAGCAGGCTGAATCCAAAAAGCGCGAAGCCCTCATTGAGGCCAAGGACGAAATCCACCGCCAGCGCGTGGAAGCCGACAAGGAACTGCGCGACCGCCGCGCCGAAGTCCAACGGCAGGAACGCCGCATCCAGCAGCGCGAAGAAACCCTTGACAAACGCTCCGACAACCTCGAGAAGAAAGAGGAGATTCTCCAGAGCAAAGTCCATGCCGCCGAGAAAGCCATTGACGAGGCCGAGCGCCTCAAGGAGGAGCAACTCGATAAGCTCCGCATCATCTCCGGCTACACCCAAGAGCAGGCCAAGCAGGTGCTGCTCGAGCAGCTCGACCACGAATTGACGCACGAGAAAGCTATCCGCATCCTCGATGTAAAACAGAAGACAGAGGATGAGTCCGACACCATTGCCAAAGAAATTATCGCTACCGCTATCCAACGCTGCGCCGCCGACCATTCCGCTGAAATTACGGTGAGTGTTGTGCCGCTCCCGAGCGACGAAATGAAAGGACGCATCATTGGGCGCGAGGGACGCAATATCCGCACCCTCGAGACCATCACAGGCGTAGACCTCATCATTGACGACACGCCGGAAGCGATTACTGTCAGCTGCTTCGACCCGGTGCGCCGCGAGATTGCCCGGCAGACCATCGAAAAGCTCGTGATTGACGGCCGCATCCACCCCGCACGTGTGGAGGAAATCTTCGCCAAGTGTACGCGGGATATGGAAATTACCCTCAAGCAAGCCGGGGAACGCGCCCTCATTGACGCCGGCGTGAACAACGTCCACGGGGAGATGGTCAAACTCTTAGGTAAGCTCCAGTACCGCACGTCCTATGGGCAGAATGTGCTGAACCATTCGCTGGAGGTCAGCTATATTGCGGGGCTCATGGCGGCGGAAATCGGCGCGGATGTGAAACTCGCCAAACGTGCAGGGCTCCTGCACGACATTGGGAAAGCCATCGACCACGAGCAAGAGGGCAGCCACGTTGAATTGGGATTGGAGTACGCGCGTAAGTATAAAGAGAACGACCAAGTGCTCCATGCCATCCAAGCGCACCACGGCGATGTGGAACCCAAGACGCTCGTTGCGATGATCGTCCAGGCGGCGGATGCCGTCAGTGCCGGCCGCCCCGGTGCCCGGCGCGAGAATATGGAGAGCTACATCAAGCGGCTCGAAAAATTGGAAGAAGTTGTCAAGTCCTTCGAAGGCGTAGAAAGCACCTTTGCCATGCAGGCCGGTCGCGAAATCCGCGTTATGGTCAAACCGGAAGCCATCAGTGACGATGCCATGGTACTGCTCGCCCGCGAAATTGCCCAGAAGATTGAGACCGACCTCGAGTATCCGGGTCAGATTAAAGTCAACCTTATCCGCGAGAGCCGCGTTTCTGACATTGCAAAGTAAAGTCTGACCGCTGTTTTCGCTCAGCCGTTCCGTTGGTTTTCGTCATTTTGCACAACAATTATTGAAACAGGAAGTCAAAACGCATGAAAAGTGCCAAATCTTGGGAATCAGGCAAAAAAAGCAGCTTTTTCGCGGAACCTGACCGGTGTTTCACTTGTCCTAACTATATGAGGAGGTGAAATCCCGTGTTGGACGAATTGATACGCGAAGCGCTGCAAGAAGCGGCCGCCTGTTGTGTTCTACCCGACGCGGATTTCGATCGTATATGGAGCCGAATCACCGCTGAAGAAGAGGACGGCCAGCCCGGGTCAGGGGGAGAGACGAATGGATAGAGAAGCAATCGGCAAGCTCGCAGCCAAAGCAGCCGCCGGCGACAGCAAGGCTTTCCAAGACCTTTACCTTGCCACGCGCCAGAAGGCTTACTATGTCGCGCTGTCGATTACGAAAAACGAAGCGGATGCGCAGGACATTGTCCAAGACGCATATATAAAGGCCTATCAGCACCTGCCCGAACTCGCGGATCCGGAGAGCTTCGGCGGCTGGCTGAACCAGATTACCGCAAACCACGCCAAGAACTATATCACGCGTAAGAAGCCGGACTTCTTCGCCGACTACGAGGACGAGAATGCCGTTGACTGGCAGGAAGAGACCGACATCGACTTCATCCCGGACGAACGCCTTGACCGCGAAGAAGCCAAGAAACTTGTGCAGGATATAGTCGCAAGCCTGCCGGAAGACCAACGTTTGGTGGTGCTTATGCACTACTTCAACGAGATGGAAGTCCAGCAGATTGCCAAGACCCTTGATATACCGGAAGGAACCGTGAAGTCCCGCCTGTCCCGCGCCAGAGGAAAACTGGAAGCCATGCTCAATGAGGCGCAGAAGAAAGGCATGAAACTCTATGCCTTTGTGCCGATTCCGTTCTTTGCGTTCTTCCTGAAGTATGTGGGCGCCGCTACCTCGACGAGTCACTTGGCACCGCTTCTTTTGGGCAGTGCGGCGGCTGCCGGAGGAACGGCTGCGGCAGCGGCAGCCGGCGGCAATGCAGCAAGCGGCGGCACCGCAGCAGCGGCTGCCGGTGCATCGGGTGCCGCAGGCGGTGCAGCAGCCGGAGGCGTTCTTACAATCGTTGCTATTGTAGCTGCGTGTACCGTAGCTGTCGGCGGTGCGGCCGTCGGAACGAAAGCCATCATCACGAAAGTAAAGGCTGACAAAGCAACGAGTGCTTCTGTGCAGAACTATGAGCAGCCGCCTACCGTGGCGATTGCGGATGGCAACGGGGTTTCGGAAGTCATCTTCCCCGAGCCGACGACATCTGCATTTATGTGGCTTCCCAACAACATCACTTCTGTCAGCGAGCCGGTCGTACCGGGTCCGGAGGGGGCGACAGCGGAGGCAACCGAGACCGCCGCGACAACGACAAGTTCTGCCGCCACCGACGGCACGACGGTCACCACGGCTTCTACGAAGAGCAGTTCCCCGGCCGGCGCCGTTTTACCGTCTGTAGAAACCACAGGAACCACACGTTCCACACGTCCGTTCTCGTGGCCCTCTTTTACAACACGAGCGACGACCACCACCCGTCGGACAACCACATCGACAACTGCCCCAACCACCACAACCACCGCTTCGGCTGCAACTACGACCTCGACCACAACAACAACGACGACCACTGCAACAACGACGACCTCTACGACCACGGCAAGCAGTTCTCAGAGTGCAGTTATACCGTCTTTCTCGTACTTCAGCCCCCCCTCGGCGAGTGTGGCAGCGCCCGAAGCACCTGCAGGCAGTTCTTATGTGCAAAACGGTGTATTGGTGCGCTACAGCGGCAACGAAACCAATGTCGTAGTCAAAGCAACAGCGGCGGACGATTCCCCGGTGGTTAAGATTGGTAGCTACGCATTCCTGTACTCCAATGCAGAAACCATTGTCATTGAGCCCGGTCTGCAGAGCATCAGTTGGTGGGCGTTCGCGTGCTGTGAGAAACTGACTTCCATCACCATCCCGGAAACAGTCACCGATATCGACCGCGATGCGTTTATACGCACAGCAAACTTCACCATCAAAGGTATCGCCGGCTCAGCAGCCGAGCAATTTGCCCTTGCCTACTCCATTCCATTCGAGAGCATCCCGCCCGAAACGTTCTCTATCGTGCCGAAAGCAGCGACAGAACCCACAGCTACCGTAGCTTCCCTGCCGCCGTTTACCGTGCCGTTCTTCTCCATAGCACCTTAAAGGCACTGCCTTAGGCTCCATGACGGTTACACAAACCACTCCCGCAATGCGAAGGGTTTGAAAGAAAGAAATTTGCAAGCAACACAAAACCGCCGCACCGTTTGACGTGCGGCGGTGTTTTGCTTTGCTGACAGTAGGAAGCGTATGGTTTAGCACTTTGTAACCGCAGATGCTTCCTTGCTTTCTTTGCGGCCGTGCAACCGCCCCAATAGTACACCCATCGGGCGCGCAAGGGCATATTGCCGGAAGAACTCAAACACCATCCCCATACAAAACACCAAGCAGGTGACACCAATCCCCCAACAGAGGAGTTTGAGCGGTTGGCTGTAGTAGGGGTAGTAGGGGAAGAGGTACTTCCACAGGAACGGACGCACAAAGGGATTGTTATGGAAGAGGTACACCCCGAAAGTGGTACCGGCGACGGCGTTGATGAGGCGATTCGGCTTCAGCTTGAGGTTGCGGAAGAACGTGAAGAGGCAAAGGGCGCAGAAAATGGTAACGACCTTGTTCTCAGCGGCCATGCTGTGATTCAGCAACTCTGCCCGTTCCATGTTGCCGCTGAAGCCAAGCCATCCATTTACGGTGTCTGCGAGGGACTCCGCCACACCGTGACCGGCAGGGGAGGCACCGCCCCAATGCCGCATATAGAGCCAGATACAGGGGTAGGACAGTACTGCCAAAGCAAGTGCCGGCCACCGGCTCCCGAACCACCTCGGCGGAAAGGCGCGCAGATACCCTGCCAGCAGGTAAAGTACCGCAAACCAGAGGAACATGGGTACATCATACATGGGAGACTTGAGGGAGGGAATGACGCTGAAGACAACAAGCAGTACCGCCAACAGGAACGCATACTCCTTTTGGCTGAGGACGGCGATGAGTTTGTTCAAGAAAGGAGCAATGAGCATCAGGATGATATACGCCGTCGTGAACCAGTAGGCTTCCGAGGTGAACGGGGTCAGCACAAACCATACATTGGCATAGTTGGCGTCTGCGATGGCGCCCGGCCGGAAGACACCCTTCAGCAGCAGAGAAGCAACAAGAAAAAAGGTGCAGTAGAAGACCACCTGCCCATAGACCTTGCCGACTCGGGTGAGTGTGTCTTTCGGCAGAATACGCTTGTCCGCCGGGGCAGGTTTGGCAAGGAAGTAACCGCTTATGAGAATGAAGCAGTCCACGCCGACCTTGCCGCCGTATTGGAGCAAGTCCGTCACGAAGCGCGACCACCACTCCATGGCAAACCACGGGATATAGACCGAAGTCTCCGGACGGCTGCCGGCATGGACGATAAGGTGGTTGGCAATAATCATCAGCATAACGAGAATGCGCAGCAGCTCAAAGTTGGATTGGCGTGGCGGCTTCTTTGTTTGCATTTACGGTCCTCCCCTCAACGGACAGTCATTTCTTGTCAAGCAGTGCTTGTATGTCATCCTCTGCGGTCGCTAACAGCTTTGCCCGTTCGTTGGGCAGAGTTTCATCCAAGACTGCATTGACAAGCTTTTCCAGTTCCTCCCGGATTTGTTTTTTGCGGTAACCCAGCTGAACCAAGTCATTGCCGTTGACAGCTAAGTCAGCGCGGGTGAATACACTCTCGGAGGCTTCGAGTTCGCGGCGCAAGGCTTCCAGTCGGTCAAAGAGGTCATCCGGCGGGGCATCCGGCTCGCAAGCAATGCGATCCGCCCGCTGCAGCGAAATCAGGCGGCGGAATGTGTCGTGACCGTATTTGAACACGGCTCGCCGAACGGCTTTCCTGGTTGGTTCGAATGTATCCATGTGGTGTTTCACAAGGGTTGTGATTGTAGTGCGGCTGTAGTTGGAGAAACGCAAATCCTGCAGAATACGGTCGGTCAGCTCTGCCCCGACACCGGCGTGGCCATAAAAGTGACCGATGCCGGCAGCATCTGTCGTGAAGGTATCTTTCTTTCCCACATCATGCAAAAGGGCGGCCCATCGGTTCAGACCGGAGCACGGCAGGGCTTCTATGGTTCGCACGGTGTGCTCCCATAAAGTGTACTTGTGATAGGGGTTCAGCTGGTCGCGGTCAAACTGCCATGCCAGTTCCGGGATGACGGCGGCAAGAAGTTCGCGATATTCGCGGAGTACCTGCGGTGCATATTCTCCGCAGAGGAGCTTGTTCAGCTCATCCCGCTTACGCTCGGCGGAAATGTACTGCAAATTCGGTGCGAGCTTCAGCGCGGCTTGCGCCGTCGCCTCCTCAATTCGGAAACCCAGCTTCGATGCGAAACGTACCGCCCGCAGGATGCGCAGGGCATCTTCCGTGAAACGCTTTTCAGGGTCGCCGACGCAGCGGATGATTCCGGCTTCTATGTCCGCTACGCCTCCAGCTAAGTCTATAACCTCGTACTGCCGGCGGCAGCCGCCGCCTTGCAACACATTATGCACTTTCATGGCAAGTGCGTTCATCGTGAAGTCACGCCGCTGTACATCTTCCGTCAAACTCCCTACAAAGGCCACACTGTTGGGATGGCGACTGTCCGCATAGTCAGATTCGGTGCGGAATGTTGTGATTTCCAACTCCTCGTCTTTCAGCAGAACGCGTACCGTGCCATGCTTCAAGCCATTGGTTTTTGTAGCGTATTCCTTGAATACCTCCAGCGTTACTGTAGGGGCGGCATTGGTTGCAATGTCCCAGTCGTTAGGCTCGTACCCCATGATATAGTCACGTACACATCCGCCGCAGAAATATGCCTCATAGCCCGCTGCCTCCAACATCCGGATGGCGCTCAAGGCGCGCTTCGACACACCCGACCGGCGCGACGGTTGGGCGGCTATCCCTAAGATGGGCAGCGGCGGCTGTTTGGGCATGGGCAGCTCCTTGGTGGGGGGGAGCCGCATTGCGGCTCCGATGCCGGCACCGCAATGCGGTGCCCCGGCGGCGCCGTAATACGGCGCCCACCTACACCGCCACCGGTATTTTTTCTGTAAAGGGCGTATACTGATAGTTCTCTAAGTGCACAGATTGCTTCGTAAAGGCATAGAAGTCATCGCACGGTTCCAAGTGAAATGCCGGAGCGGGATGTCCCTGAACATCCAAGAGCTTTTCGGCGATGGGTACATGGCGGTCATAGATGTGGGCATCGGCGATGACATGGAGCAAAGTACCGGGCACAAGGCCGGACACCTGCGCCATCATATGCACCAGTACGGCGTACTGGGAGACATTCCAATGGTTGGCCATAAGGAAGTCATTGGAGCGTTGGTTGAGAACGGCGTTGAGGCGGTTGCCGGTCACGTTGAACGTGACGGCATAGGCGCAGGGGTAGAGAGCCATCTCGTGCAAATCCTGATGCACATAAAGATTCGTGATTATACGCCGGGAGGCGGGGTTGTGCTTGAGGTCATAGAGGACACGGTCGACTTGGTCGAACTCTCCCTCTGCATATTTATGCTTTACCCCGAGCTGATAGCCATAGGCTTTGCCAATGCTGCCGCTTGCATCCGCCCACTGGTCCCAGATGTGCGTTGAGAGGTCATGGATGTTATTGGATTTCTTCTGCCAAATCCAGAGCAGCTCCTCCACAGCCGACTTGAGGTATGGCTTTCGTATGGTGAGGAGCGGGAACTCCTCGGAGAGGTCATAGCGGTTCACCATGCCGAAGACCTTGATTGTGTGGGCCGGCTCGCCCGTGTCCTCCCAGCGGGGGCGTACAGCTTGCTCCGTGTCCCACACGCCGTGGGATAGGATATAGCGGACATTCTCCTTGAACAAGTCATCGGCTTTGGACATAGGTATGCCTCCAACAAAACGGAATAAGAATCAGTTCTCGATTCCCATAAGGCGCAGAGCCTCAGCGGCAGCGGCTTGCTCGGCGGCTTTTTTGCTGCGCCCTTTACCGGTACCCAATACATTGGAGTGCAGCATGACTTGCACCTCAAATATTTTCTCGTGGTCCGGACCGGAGGAGCCTACCAACCTGTATTCCGGGTACTCGTCCGGGGATTGCTGCAAGACTTGCTGCAAAAGGGATTTGGAATCTGTCACCCGGGTCTTGGCAATGGGTCGCTCCAAGAACGGAATTGCAAAGGCCCGCGCCGCTTCAATGCCGCCGTCAATGAATATCGCCGCCAGCACGGCTTCAAAAGCATCCGCGGCAATGGACGGACGGAACGCCGCACCGTCCCGGACTTCGCCCTTGCCCATACGCAATGTCTCAGGGATGCGGATACTCCCCGCATAAGAGGCTAACGCAGACTCACAGACCGCCGCTGCCCGCAGCTTCGTCAGTTCCCCTTCCGGTTTGCCGCGGTACTGAAAGAAGAGATACTCCGCAGCTAAGAAACCCAGAATACTGTCCCCCAAAAACTCCAGGCGCTCGTTAGAGGGCATACCGTCCTTGCGCTCATTGGCATAGCTGGAGTGGCACAATGCACAATCCAGCAACCGATCATCGTGGAATCGGTAACCGATACACTCTTGGAATTCCGTTAGTGTCACACACACTCGCCTCCGTCTTTCCGGTTGACCGTTTTCAGTTCACAGTTGATTCTGCTTTGCCGGCGCGGCGGAAACCGGCTTGGGTGAGGGTTTCCACCATACCCGTTTCCACGCACTTCTTGGCTTGGCGGCAAGCGTTGTAAAATGCTTTCGCATCACTGGAGCCATGGGCCTTGATGACCACACCGTTGATTCCCAAGAGCGGGGCGCCGCCGTACTCACTGTAATCCATCTGCGCTTTGATGCCTTTTAAACCCCCAGCAACCAACAGCGCGGAAAGCATGGTCAGCGGGTTCTTCTTGAACACGCCCTTAATCATACCCATGAGCGTAGATGCGACACCCTCGAACAGCTTTAAAACCACATTACCGGTAAAGCCGTCGGCAACCACAACATCGGCGTTGCCGGCAGGGATGTCCCGCGGTTCTATATTGCCGATGAAGTTAATCTTGGCGTTGGCTTTTAGGAGCTGATAGGTGTCTTTGCGCAGGTTGTCGCCTTTGTGTTCCTCCGCGCCAATGTTCACCAAAGCAACCTCGGGGTTCGCAACACCCAGCGCCTTTTCCATATAAACGGAACCCAAGACGGCAAAGTTCTCCAGCATCTCCGGGGAGCAGTCGGCGGTGGCACCGCTGTCCAAGAGCAGGAACGGCCGCTTCGGTGTGGGCATCACGGCCCCGATTGCGGCGCGGCGCACGCCCTTAATCCGTCCGGTAATCAGTGTCGCACCGACAACAAGCGCTCCCGTAGACCCTGCCGACACAAAGGCATCCAAGGTCTTGTCTTTCACGGCTTGCAGTCCGACGGCCATGGATGTGTCACGGTATTCTTTGTTCGCCATCAGTCCGGGATCGAATTCCATCGTGAACTCCCGTGCCGCCGAAAGAATTTCTATGCCGGTTAAATCAATACCGGCTGCGGTTGCCGCTTCGCTGATTCTGCTCTCGTTGCCGACCAAGACAATTGTGACGCCCAGCTCGCCCCGGGCACGTATGGCTCCTTTCAGTACTGCTTGCGGGGCATTGTCGCCGCCGAAGGCATCCAAAGCTATCTTCATGATGGTCTTCTCTCTTTCTTTCATAGTGCGGATTGGTTCAGGTTTCTTTGTCTCTTGATTCCGATATAGTATGTGCTGAAATGGGGAAAGATTTGCGTTGCGGGTTGCCTTTTACGTTGTTCCGACCGGCTACGCGTAACCGGTTGCGTAAAAGGACGACCTGTTACGCGTAGTGGGTGGGATTCGTCCCTCTGATTCACTCTGCAATCGATTACGCGTAACCGGTTGCGTAAAAGGATGACCAGTTACGCGTAGCGGGGCGGGGGGTAGGGGCTTCGCGAAGCCCCCGGCACTTCGCGAAGCGCGGACAAAGCGCGCTCGGACAGAGCCTGATTTCTCGCCTGCTTGTCCCGAATACGAACCGGGAGCGGCGGGAGCAGACCGAAGTTCGCGCCCATAGGTTGGAAGTCCTTAGAGGCAGAGCCTGTAACAAACCCGAGGAGCGCACCAATCATCGTTTCCGGTGGGAGGGGCAGCGGCGGCAAGCCGTGCAGGCGGCGCAGAACTTGTTCTGCGGCAATACGCCCGCAAGCGGCGGACTCCATATAGCCCTCTGTACCTGTAATTTGCCCGGCAAACCAAAGGGAATCCCGCGCTTTGCAAGATAGGTCAGGGTTGAGCACCTGCGGGCTGTTGAGAAAGGTATTGCGGTGCATGACCCCGTAGCGGGCATAGGCTGCATCCTGCAGGGCGGGAATCATACCGAAGACACGTTTCTGCTCGGAGAACTTGAGGTTGGTCTGGAAGCCGACTAAATTATAGAGTGTCCCGGCGGTGTTTTCCTTGCGCAGTTGGAGAACCGCCCACGGGCGGTGCCCGGTGCGCGGGTCGCGCAGACCCACAGGCTTCATGGGGCCGAAGCGGATGGCATCCAAACCGCGTGAAGCCAGCACTTCTATAGGCATACAGCCCTCATAGACATCGAAGGGGTGCGCGTCTGCACGTTCAGCTGTTAGAAGGGCGGCATGGAAAGCCTCGTACTGTGTTTTATCCAAGGGGCAGTTGATGTAGTCGTCTTCCTCCCCGCGGTCATAGCGGGACTGCGTAAAGGTATATTCCTTGCCGATGCTGTCTGCTTCGACAATGGGTGCGGCGGCATCGTGGAAGGACAGGGCATCCCCGCAGAGGGCGGTGATGTTTGCGGCAAGGGCATCGCTCGCTAAGGGACCGGCAGCGCATATGCAGTATCCGTTTTCCGGAAGGGCGGTCACTTCCTCGCGATGTAGGGTGATTAGGGGGTGCGTACAGATACGTTCGGTGATGTAAGTACTGAATGCCTCGCGGTCCACAGCCAAAGCGCCCCCGGCAGGAACGGCGGTGGCATCGGCCGCCTCCAAGCATAAACTGCCCCACAGGCGCAGCTCCGCTTTGAGCAGCCCGGCGGCGGATTCTGTACGTTTGGCTTTCAGGGAGTTAGAGCAAACCAACTCCGCCAATGCCGCTGACTTGTGCGCCGGACTGAAGCGGCTTGGTTTCATCTCATAGAGGCTAACCGCTTCTCCGGCCTTTGCGAGCGCCCAAGCTGCCTCACAGCCGGCTAAGCCCCCGCCGATTACTGTGACTTCTTCCATGGGCTTACCCCTTGGTAACTTTCTCGGTATAGCCGCAGTTCGGGTATTCGCAGACTTTCTCTCCGGCGCGTTTGAGAAAGAGCGTGTGCTGGCACTGCGGGCACTTCTCCTCGAGCGGTTGGTGCCAAGTTGCAAAGGTGCACTTCGGGTAGGCGGAGCAGCCGTAGAACTCCCTGCCGGCCTTGGAGCGGCGTTTGACGAGCCGGGCATTGCACAGCGGGCAGAGTGCCGGAAGCTCCTGTATGAGCGGCTTCGCGTTCTTGCACTCCGGGAAGCCCGGGCATGCCAAGAAGCGGCCGAACTTTCCCGTCTTGATGACCATCATGCGGCCGCACTTCTCGCAGGGGATGTCCGTCTGGTCCTCTTGGAGTTTGATCTTGACACCTTCCATGTCGGCTTTGGCCTGCGCCAAGGTCTTCTCAAACTCATCATAGAATGCGTGGAGGACTTCGATGTAATCCCGCTCCCCGGAACCGACGGCATCCAAGTTGTTCTCCATCTCGGCGGTGAACTTGACATTGACTATGTCCGGAAAACGGTCCTTGAGGAGCTTCGTTGTCGCAAAGCCCAGTTCGGTAGGTAGCAAATTCTTTTGGGCGCGCTGGACATAGCCGCGCTCCACAATGGTGGAGATGGTCGGCGCATAGGTGGAGGGGCGGCCGACACCGTTCTCTTCCAAAGCTTTGATAAGGGACGCTTCTGTAAAGCGGGGCGGCGGCTGCGTGAAGTGCTGCGCGGGGATTACCTCGCGGCAGCCCAGCGGCTCCTCCGGGTGCAGGTCGGGGAGCTTGCCGGTGCCTTCCTCCTCGTCCTCCTCGGCAGCGTTCTCGTCTTTGCCCTCGACATAGAGGCGCGTGAAGCCGTCGAAGCGCACTTGGAAGCCGGAGGCATTGAACAGCAAGCCCGCACCGCTTTGAATCGCCTGCGGGGTGCCAGCGACGATGGTGGCTTTGACGGTATCCTGGTTGCAGGAGCTCATCAGGCAGGCCATGAAGCGCTTCCAGATGAGGTCGTAGAGTTTGAACTGGTCGGAGGAGAGGGAGGCTTTCACTTGCTCCGGCGTCAGCTCCGGCATGGAGGGGCGGATGGCCTCGTGGCCGTCTTGGGCGTTGGCTTTGCTCTTATAATAGCGCGGGTCGGCGGGCAGGTACTCCTTACCGTATTGCCGGGCGATGAAAGCCGAAGCGGTTTGCCGCGCCTCCTCGCTGATGCGCAGGCTGTCGGTACGCATATAGGTAATCAGACCGGTCTGCCCGAGCTCGGGTAGGTCTATGCCTTCGTATAGCTCCTGTGCCACGCGCATGGTGCGCTTGGCTTGGAAGCCCAACCGGCGGGAGGCCTCCTGCTGCAATGTGGAGGTCGTAAACGGCGGGGCCGGGTTCTTCTTGCGCTGCCCCTTCTTGATGCCCGCGACGCGCCAGATGGCTCCCTCTAAGCGGCGCAGGATTTGGTTGGTTTCCTCCTCGCTGTGCAATTCAATCTTGCCGCGCTTGTCTCCGGCGAAGTTGGCGGTGAACACATGGCGGGACTTCGTCTGGAGCTTCGCGGCAATGGTCCAGTATTCTTCCGGCTGGAAAGCGTTGATTTCGTCCTCGCGGTCGCAGATGAGGCGCACGGCAACGCTCTGCACGCGCCCTGCGGAGAGCCCGCGGCGGATTTTCTGGCTGACAAAGGGGCTCAGGCGGTACCCCACCAAGCGGTCCAGAATGCGCCGGGTCTGTTGGGCGTTCACCAAATCTATATCCACCTTGCGCGGGTGGTCCATGGCCGCCAAGACGGCGGACTTCGTAATCTCGTTGAAGGTGACGCGGTTCATCTGCTTCAGGTCGAGGTTCAGGAGTGCCGCCAAGTGCCAAGCAATGGCCTCCCCCTCGCGATCCGGGTCGGTGGCAAGGATGACCTGCTCGGCTTTCTTTGCCTTGGCTTGCAGGTCTTTGACGATTTTTTCTTTCCCCTTCAGGACGGCATAGGTGGGCTTGAAGTCGTTCTTCACGTCCACACTCAGCCTGGCCGGCGGCAAATCCCGTACATGGCCTGTGGAGGATACAACGTCGTACCCCTTGCCGAGGTATTTCTGTACGGTTTTGGTTTTGGTCGGGCTTTCCAAGATTACGAGTTTTGACATAAGCGCTCCTGCTCGGGCATTTCACAAGGATGAGTGAACCGGAAACAATGGTCTTTGTTTTTGTCCTTAGGTTCTGGCATATACGCGTCCGGGCAGTTGTTTCACGAACCCGGAGATTTCAAGCATGGTCAGAGCAGCGTAGAGTTCCGGCAAGGGGAGGGATGCCGCTTTGGAGAGTTGATCCACATGCAAGGGTTCTGCTGCCAGAGCGGCGAGGCAGGCAGCCTCTGCCGGCGGGAGATCCGGCGGCGGTGCAGGGGGACTTCCCGGTTCGTCGGGGGGGGCATCCGCCGGAAGCAATTCTTCTGCGGCGGCGGTCTTTGCCGCTTTCTTTCGCTCCGAGGGCTTCTTCGGGGCTTGCCGGGAGGCTTCTTTCTTTACGCCTACTGTATTCGGGTCTACGCCGGGGCGTTCCAAATCCCGATGCGTTCGGCGCATATCCAGCCACTGCGGGTAGAGGTACGTAAACTCCTCCAACACGTCCAGCGAACTGAATACAGGTTTGGCTCCCTCTTTGATGAGCTTGTTGGAGCCGTTGTATGCCGAACCGAATGGCTCGCCCGGAACGGCATAGACAGAGCGGTTCTGCTCTGCGGCAAGGTGCGCGGTAATCAAAGAGCCGGAGCGGTCGCCCGCCTCAATGACCACTGTCCCATGGCTGATACCGGAGATGATACGGTTGCGGGTCGGGAAGTTATAGGGTGTCGGTTCTGTCATGGGCGGGTATTCGGAGAGGATGACGCCGTCGGCGGCAATCTTGTCGCGGAGCGACCGGTTCTCCGCCAAGTAGGGGTGGCAGATGCCGCAGCCTAAGACGGCTGCGGTCTTCCCGCCGGCGTGGAGCGCACCCCAGTGCGCCGCGCTGTCTATCCCCAAGGCACCGCCGCTCACCATGCGTACCCCGGCGGCGCACAAATCGCCGGAGAGACGCGCGGCGATGTCAATGGACTTGCGGGAGGGTTTGCGCGTCCCGACCAGAGCAATGCACACATGGTCTTGCAACACCATCGGGTCGCCTTTGGCATAGAGGGCAAGCGGGTAGTTCGGTATTTCCTTCAGGAGCGGCGGGTAGCGCGGGTCATCCGGACTTAGGATATGCAGGTTATACCGCCCGCATTCTTCCAGTATCCGGTTTGCAACGGTTAAAGGTGTACTGTCCAACCGCTCCGCTTGGCGAATGTTAAGGACGCCGCTCATGCGGCGCAAGCGGGGCGAAGCCTCGTATACTTCCCGCGCACCGCCGGGGAAAGCGGCCAGGATCTCAGCGGAAAGGACTGAGGCACTGATACCAAAGGCCTGTTGCAGCCAAATCCAGTAGACAGCATCTGCGCTCATGCGGCAGCCTCTCTCATCATCTCATAAATCAGGATGGAGGCAGCGCTGAGAACCCCGAGGCTCTCCGTCCTGCCGTGCATCGGTACGGTGATTTGAGCGTCCGCCTTTTGGATGGTCGTTTGCTTTAGGCCGTTGCCTTCGTTGCCGAAGAGAAGCAAGGCTCCCTTGGAGTAATCCGCTTTTGTGCAGGGCAGAGCGTCTGCGGCAGGGACGGTGGCGTAAACCGGGATGCCGTTTGCCTGCGCCTCTGCGGCAGCCTCCGCAACCCTTTTTTGCGCAAAGGGCAGCCGCAGCAGGGAACCCATAGAGGCGCGGAGGGCTTTCGGATTAAAGGGGTCGCAGCCGCCGGCCAGAAGCATCGCCTCGGCACCGAGGGCCTCTGCCGTCCGCGCGATGCCGCCGAGGTTCCCGGGATCCTGCACATTCTCCAGCAGGATATACCGGGACAGCTTCGCAGGGAGCGGAATCTCTTTGCGTGCAAATACGGCAAATATCCCCTGTGGGGTATCGGTATCCCCGAGCCTTTTGGCGGCAAGCGGCGAAATAAGACGCGCATATGCCGCGGCGTTCAGGAACGGTTGGCAGTCATATTTCCAAAACGCCTCTTCCGTCACAAAGGCAAACTTTGGCGTATAACCGGATTCGAAAACATCCAGCACCAAGCGCTCGCCTTCCAGAAAAAACAGACCCTTTTCCCGGCGGAGCGCTGCGCTGTCCCGCAGTTTCATCGCTTCCAGGACTTTCGGATTATTCGGGGAGCTAATCTCTACCATTTCATCTCTCCGATACGAATAGGCGAAAGTTCCGGGCAGCGTTCCGAAAAGCGGAAGCCGGCACCCGGAACCATTGCTGACAAAGCGATTAGGAGAGTTTTGCTTTCGCCGTCTCACAGAGAGCCGTGAAGGCTTCCGGATCGGAGATGGCAATCTCAGAGAGCATCTTGCGGTTGAGTTCCACCTCTGCCAGCTTCAGACCGTGCATAAATGTGGAGTAGTTCAACCCATTCGCCTTTGCCCCCGCGCTGATGCGGGTAATCCACAGGCGGCGGAAGTCGCGCTTGCGCTGCTTGCGGCCGATATAGGCATACTGCCCGGACTTCATCACGGCTTGTTTTGCGGTACGGAACAGGCGGCTTTTGGCACCGTAGTAGCCTTTCGCCAGCTTGAGAACCTTATTCCTGCGTTTGCGCGTCATCATCGCGCCTTTAACACGTGCCATAGCACTTACTACCTCCGGTTATGTTGTTTCGGCGGTGCTTTGCTGCCGCCCTGCGTGGTTTGCCCTTATTTGTAGGGCAGCAACTTCTTAATCTGCACGACGTTGGTCTTGTCGGCAACCTTCGAGCCGCGGAGGGCGCGTTTCTTCTTGCCGTTCTTCCGGCCTTTGATGTCGTGGCCGGTGTTGGCACAGGCGCGGATGGGCTTTCCGTTCTTGGAGAGCTTGAACCGCTTCTTCGCCCCGGAGTGAGTTTTGATTTTCGGCATTGTGGGGTATCCTCCTTATGTTTACGCGGGCGGTGCCTGCCGCCCCGGTCGTTTATGTCCATTGCAGGGGAGCCTGCAAAAGCACACAATTCCATTGCCGCAGACTTGCGGCGGTTTGTTGCGTTTTGTGCTGATCCTTACTCCGCTTTGGGTGCAGCCTCACCGGTCGGAGCCGCTTCTGTTTTCGGCGCGGCAGCTTCCTTGGGGGCTTTCTTTTCTTTCTCCGGCGGCTTGGGGGCAAGGAACATGAGCATCTGCCGGCTCTCCACCCGGGGGGCGCGCTCTACGGTCGCAACGTCCGCCAAGGCTTTGGCGAATTCGTCCATCACGTCTTTGCCCAAGTCCGTGTGCGCATTCTCGCGGCCGCGGAAACGGATACTCACCTTGAGCTTGTGCCCGCCGGACAAGAAACCCCGCGCTTGGTTGGCTTTCGTGTCGAAGTCATGCTTGTCAATCCGGCTGGAGAGGCGGATCTCCTTCAGCTCAACGGCTTTCTGGTTTTTGCGCTGCTCTTTCTCCCGCAGGGATTGCTCATACTTAAACTTGCCGTAGTCCATGATGCGGCAGACGGGCGGCTTGGCCATAGGGGCAATTTTCACGAGGTCGAGATTTTTCTGCTGCGCCAAGCGCATGGCAACCCGCGAGGACATGATTCCCAACTGTTCGTTGTTTACCCCAACGACGCGGACTTCCCGATCGCGGATGGCATCATTGATTTGCTGTTCTTGCTGTGCGGCTATGTGGAAACACCTCCGATAATTGGCGGCCGATAAGGGCCGGGATAGCAAAAGCGCGAACCTTCGTCCGCGTCTGTAGGTTCTTCAGATAGTATACACCGTGCCTCGGGATTCCATTCAGAAGAACCGGACGCAGGACGTGACCTCGCCGGTGGGAGATTGCTCTCCGCTTACTGAAATAGTATACCACACTTTGCGGCATTTGTCAACAGTTTTATCTGAAAACTTCATTTTATTGTTTCGTATACCATCGGAAAGCGGAGGTCATGTCTCCTGCCTCTTGCTGCTATATTTCCCACGACATGACCGTTTTCCCAAACCGCAAATGGTTGTCTGCGGCGAAAGCCTTGTGGATGTCCGGCAGGGAGCGCACCGGGATAACCTCGCCGACCAACTGTTCCAGATAAGCGGCGGCCTTGGGGTTCTGCGCCAAGAGGTCGGCGGCGGCCTGAAAATCCGCCACACCGGAGCGGGAGGAACCGAAGAGGCGCAGCCCTTTTTCCAGCACGAGACGCGTATTCACAGGCGGTGGGTTCTCACTGACGCCCAAGAGGGAGATGGTTGCCTCGGGGCTGATAACATCTATCATCTGGTTGATGGCATATTGCGCGGCTTGCCCGCCGACGCATTCAAATGCGTGGTCGCAGAAGCGGCTCTTGTCTTTCGGGAGGTCGTTGACGTGCATACGCCGGTCGCAGAACGTGAAGTAGGAGAGCTTCTCCTCATCTACGCCCAGCACCGTAATCTCCGCTTGGGGGTAGAGATACCGCAGCAGCAAGGAATGAATGAATCCCAAGTTCCCATCGCCCCAAACAGCGAGCTTCTCCCTGCGACCGTGGGCGATTGCGTCAAAGCGGGTCAGTGCGTGCATACTCACACTGATGAGTTCCAAAAAGGCCAGCACCTGCGGCGGGATATTCGCGGGCGCTTTTGTCAGCCGTTCGGGCTGCACTGCGACATACTCCTGCATAAAGCCATCGTAGCCGGAGGAACGGAACTTCGAGGAGGGGAGGTAATTCTCCGCAATAAAAGCATCCACCTCGGAAGGTACATTTGGGCAGGGGACGACCGTATCGCCTTTCTTGAACGTACCGGTCGGGTCATAGACCACGGTGGCGCAGCACTCGTGGATGAGTGCCATGGGCAGCTTCTTGGCAAGCACCTCCGGTGGGCGGTTGCCTTGGTAGTACCGCTGGTCGGCGCGGCAGATGGAGAGGTAGAGCGGGCGCAGAAGCGCCTCCCGCGGCTGCAGCTCAAACTCGCGGCAGTCCGGCTGTATCATCCCCGGGGCGGTCAATCTATAAGTTACGCTAATCATAAATGCTTGTCCCTTTCAGCCTCTCACAGGCTTTTCCCACTGTCGCAAGCCGTCCGCAGACGCTTTCCTGTTCCCTGTAGACTGTTCCGGCGTACCCCCTTACGTCTTTTCCCCGTCGGACAAATCCAAATCCAAGAGTGCCTTGGCAACCTTTACATCATAGGGGTAAGTTATTTTCATGTTATAGACCTCGCCCTGCACCAGGTAGACCGGACGGCCGCGCAGGACATAGATTTTGCAGGCATCCGTGAGGACGGCCTCCTCCTCTTGCGTCAAGCTCTCCATGAGTTCGGCCAACTCCTTGCAGCGGAAAGACTGCGGGGTCTGCCCTTGGTACAGCTCCGGGCGCGGCGGGATTTCGCTGATGGCTTTCCCGTCGGCGGAGCGCACGATCGTATCGGTAGCGGGTACGACCGTATCGCAAGCGCCGCCCTCCTTGACCGCAGCGATGTTTTCGCTGATAATGCGGTGGGTGACAAAAGGCCGGACGGCATCATGGGTGACAAGGATATTGTCCCCGCAGCCGCCGAAGCCACTATCCTCGCCGATGTGCCGCGCCCACTCCAAGGCATTCTTGAGTGTTTCGTTGCGGGTGGCACCGCCTGCCAGCACTTCCACGGATTGGTATTCCGGTGCGGACAGTAAGTCTTTGGTGTAGCTCACCCACTGCGCGGGGCAGAGGACGGCGACACCGTCCACCTCCGGGTGCAACAGGAATTTATCTACCGTGTGCAGCAGGATCGGCTTTCCGCCGAGTTCCATGAACTGCTTGGGTTTGGCGGTGTTCCCCATGCGCGAGCCGGATCCCCCGGCCAAAATGGCGGCGATAACCATAAATCATACTCCTTATATAGCGGCACCGTTACTTCTTCTTGACCATCTTATCATAGACGGCACAGACTTCATCAGCCGTCCCGGCGGCGATCAGCTCCCCCTTATCTAAGAGGATAGCTTTCGTGCAGAGCCGCCGTACCTGCTCCGTGGAGTGGGAAACCAGCAGCACCGTCACGCCGCGGGCGACCATGTCCCCCATGATGCGCTTTTCGCACTTGGCCTTGAAGCGGGCATCCCCGACGGAGAGGACCTCATCGGCAATCAGTACATCCGGCTCTACGGCTGTGGCAATCGCAAACCCCAAGCGCGCACGCTGCCCCGAACTATAGTTTTTCACAGGTTGCTCCATTTTCTCCTGCAACTCCGCAAATTCTACGATAGAATCGTACCTTTCCCGCAGGTATTTTCTGGGAAAGCCCATGGTTGCCCCATAGAGATACACATTTTCCCGCCCGGAGTAACTCTGGTCGAAGCCGGCGCCGAGTTCCAAGAGCGGCGCAATCACACCGTCGACGTGTACCCGGCCTTCGGTCGGGCGCATAACGCCGGCGATGATTTTCAGCACTGTGGATTTGCCCGCGCCATTGAAGCCCAGAACGCCCAGTCGCTCCCCTTTCTCCACGCGGAAACTCACGTGCTTGAGCGCCCAAAACTCCCCTTTGGTGAGGTCGCGCTTGGCACGGCGTATGAAATACTCCTTGAGGTTATCGACTTTTTTGGCGTGGAGCTTGAAACACATGGAGACATCTTCCACGAGGATAGCGGGTTCGGACATAGGATTCCTCCGGTATCGGGCTTCGGCGGCTGCCGATGGGCTTACAAATACAGAATGAACTTATCTTGCTGCGACTTAAACAAAAGACCGCCGAGAACAACGGTTCCCAGCGCGAAGAGGGAGGCATAGAGAACCTCGCCGCCGTCCATGAGCTGCCCGCGCAGTACACAATCGCGGAACATATCTACAACAGAATAGAGGGGATTGAATTCAAGAAGGCGCGTAATCCTTGCACCCGTCCCCAAGGCTTTGGGCGCATAAAAGATGGGCGTAGCATAAAACAGCAGCATCGTAAAGACATCGTAGAGATACTCCACATCCTTGAAGAACACGGCGAGCGTGGAGAGAATCAGCCCGACCCCGATGCACAGGAAAAACAGAATCACCAGCGGCACGAAAGACAAAAACGCATACTTGGTGATATGCGGCGGGTGGTCGTTTGCAACTATGTAGAACACCATAAAGCCCACCAGCACCAGAAGTGAAATCAGTCCCGTCACAAACTCGGACAGGACGCTGGCGATGGGGTAGGCATACTTGGGTACCTTGACTTTGTTGATAACGGAAGCGGAGAGCGTCACCGAGCGCATGGCGCGCTTTGTGGCCTTGGAGTAAAACTCATAGAGCAGCCGGCCGCTGAGCAGGTAAATGGGGTAGTTCACCAAGTCGGGGTCGTCCCGGCCGAATATTTTTCCGAAGATGATGACAAGCACCAGCGTTGTCAGCAAAGGCTGTACAAATGTCCACAGTACGCCTAATACTGAGTTGCGGTATTGAATTTTGATGTTCTTTGCCGCAATCTCCCGCAGGAGAAAGCGATAATCGTAAAGCTCTTTGAAGAACATATGCAATCCTTATTTATGCGGATTTCCGTACTTCTTGCGTAAACTCCCGCCAAGGAACTAAGGATTCTCCGCTCCACTTGGAGAAGTATTTGAACATGGACTGTATCTGTATCAGAAGCAACCGCGTGTCTTTCTTGGATTCCCTGGCCCATTCATGCCCGACGATGGCATAGGGGTAGTAGAGTGTTTTTCCGTACTTGCCGATGGCGCGGGTGATGTCGCAGTCCTCGAAGTAGAGGAAGTATCGCTCATCAAAACCGCCGATGCGTTTGTAGACATCTGTGCGGATGAACATGAAGCAACCTGTGGCGTTTTCAATCTCAAACGGTTGGGAGTAGTCGGCATCGCGCATGGCGTACTCATCTAAGGCTTTCTCGGCCACTTTCAGGAAACGCATCCGGGAAGCGACGAGGTACTTAATCTTCGGATTGCGCTTGCCGAGAATCTGATCCTCCCCCGTCTTGGGGAAGACAACCCGCGGCGACAGGAGTGCGACTTCCGGATGGTCATCCATATATGCCGCCATCTTGGCAATGCTCTCTTCGGTAAGGATGATGTCCGGATTGATGATGCAATGGTACTTGCTGGTAAGCATGCCGCGCACGCGGTTGTGCGCCGCGCCGAAGCCGACATTCTCCGCGTTGCAGAGGAGTTTGGCCTCGGGATAGACCTCTTGGGCGATTTTTACGGAGCCGTCCTTTGAGGCATTGTCGATGAGATACAGATCGAAATTTACGCCTTGGGTATACGTACGGATGGATGTCAGTGTCTTGCGCAGGGTACTCTTGTTGTTGTGCAGCACGATGCTGCCGGATATCGTATAGGTTTTGACTTCAGCGGTCGGAACAGAGTCTGCGAGACCCACTGCCATGTGTTGCGCCTGAATCGTAGGCATTCTGCTCATTCTTTCATACTAAGATGCAGTAGTTTTCTCAGGAGAGGGGCGGCAATGCCCATACGCCACCTGAGTTTCTGCGCGAGGGATGTCTTTCTCCCTGTGACTGCGCCCGGATGCCGCCGGTAATACAGCAGCACTTGCGGCAGCAGCACGCTTCCTCCTTCAATCTCTGCCGAGAGCCCCAGCCATTGGTCGTGCATCGGGAGGCCTTTCGGAAAGGGCAGGGCAGTTTTCAGCAACGCCCGGTGCACCGCCATACACGAACCTTGGTAGCCGTTCTTTAGCAGGTTATGAATGATGCCCAACTTTACGCCCCGGGCATGGAATAGGGACGGTACGGTCACATTCAGACAGGTATCCGTTTGTGCCGCATCATGGAGGACACACAGCGCCTCCGGGTTTTCCGCAAAGGCTTTGCGGATGGCTTCCAGTTTTTCGGGGTTCCACACATCGTCCTGGTCGGAGAGAACCAGGATTTCCCCTTTTGCCAGCCGCAGCAAGTGCTCCACGTTTGCTGTGGCCGTGCCTTGATGGGGACCGGTGACGTAGTGTATGCGCGGATTCTCCGCTGCATACTGCGCCGTGATTTGCTCCGCCCGGCGATTCTCGGGGGGGGAGTCGTCGCTGACAAGCAGCTCGTCTGCGTCTGCCAACTGCGGGAGGATGGAATCAAGCTGCTCCTTGAACCATGCTTCATTCGGCAGGCAGGCGGCTAAGAGGACGGAAACGGTCATAAGACTACACTCTCAGACAGTCTTCATGGTCGGGAAGAGCTGCACGTCGCGGATGGTATGGCTGTCCGTCAGGAGCATCACCAAGCGGTCAATGCCGATGCCCACACCGCCCGTCGGAGGCATCCCATACGCCAAGGCGGTCAGGAAGTCCTCATCGGTGTGCTGCGCCTCGTCGTCACCGGCGGCGAAGAGTTCCTCCTGCGCCTCAAAGCGGCTGCGCTGGTCCAAGGGGTCATTCAGCTCACTGTAGGCGTTGGCGAACTCGCGGCCGGTAATAAACAGCTCAAAGCGCTCCACCAAATCCGGCCGACCGGGCTTCTTCTTCGTGAGCGGGGAAATCTCAATCGGGTGGTCAATGACAAACGTCGGTTGCACAAGCTTCTCTTCGCAGTACTCCTCAAAGAAGAGCGCCAGCAAATCGCCTTTCTTGTGGTGCTTCTTCACCTCCAGGTGCCGCTCCTTGGCAAGGGCAACGGCTTCCTCGAAAGAGAGGGCGGTGAAGTCAATCCCGGTCTGCTCGCGCACCAAGTCCTCCATGGTACATCGCGCAAAGGGCCGCGATAAATCAATCTCTACGCCCTCATAGGTGACAACGGACTTGCCGACGGCGTTCCCGGCGGCACGGAAGATTGCCTCTGTCAAATCCATCATGCCGTTGTAATCCGTGTAGGCCTGATAGATTTCAAGCAAAGTGAACTCGGGACTGTGCTTGGCATCCACACCCTCGTTGCGGAAGACCTTTCCCATCTCATAGACCCGCTCCATGCCGCCGGCAATCAGCCGCTTCAGGTAAAGCTCCAGAGATATGCGCAAGAACAAATCTTCGTCCAAGGCGTTGTGGTGCGTAACAAAAGGTCTAGCCGCCGCACCGCCGGCGTTGTGGACCAGTACCGGGGTTTCCACTTCATAGAAATCCTGCGCATCCAGTACCTGCCGGATGGCTTGGAGAATCTTGGTGCGCTGCACGAAGACTTGGAAACTCTCCGCGTTCACAATCAAATCCAAATAGCGGCGGCGGTAGCGGGCATCGGTATCGGTCAGGCCGTGGAATTTCTCCGGCAGCGGCAGTAGGGACTTGGAGAGCAACCGCAAGGCTTTGGCGTGGATGCTGATTTCCCCGCGCCGCGTACGGAACACCGTGCCCTTGACCTCCAGAATGTCCCCGATGTCCCATGTCTTGAAGCCCTCGAAGACCTCCTCGCCCACATCGTTGATGCGTACGTAGCACTGTATCTTGCCGGTTCGGTCGCGGATGTCTATAAAGTTCGCCTTGCCCATGTCGCGGCGGAGCATCATGCGGCCGCAGACAGAAACATCCGTATTCTCCAACTCTGCAAAGCGCTCGAGGATTTCTGCGGCATGGATGCCCTGCTCGGCCGTGGTGATTGCAAACGGATCCTGTCCTGCTGCTTGCAGGGCAAAGAGTTTGTCCAATCGGATTTGGTTGAGTGCCGACTTCGGTGCGGTATAGTCCTCCTCCGGGAGGGTTGCGGCGCATACTGTCAATTCTTCTTCTGCCACGGGCGTGCCCCTTTGTGTGTGTTATTGGGCAGCATTGCTGCATTTATCTTATTTTGAGATGGATACAACTTCCAGGACAACAATGCCGCCGGGCGTGTCGGCTTCCACGACATCGCCGGCTTTGGCACCGATAAGTGCCTTGCCGATCGGGCTTTCGTCGCTGATACGGTTCTCGGCGGGGTCTGCCTGCGACTTGCCGATGATGCGAAATTCCATTTTTTCGTCGTAGGTTCGGTCAAAGACTTCCACAACAGAGCCTACGCCGATTTGGTCGGTGGATACGGCACTGTCATCAATGAGGACGGCGTTCTTGAGTTCTTCCTCCAATCGGGCGATGCGGGCCTCTAAGATAGCCTGCTCATTCATTGCCTCATCATACTCGGCATTTTCGGAAAGGTCGCCGAAGTCGCGGGCTTCTTTGATTTTTCGCGCTATCTCATCGCGCTCTACCGTACGCAGTTGGTCGAGTTCATCCACCAACTGTTTGTAGCCTTCCGCTGTCATAAAGGATTGAGCCATGGTGCTTTGCCTCGTCTTTCAATCATCATCAGTCAGGGACACAGTCTGTCCCTTTGCTATTCTATTATATATATTACCACACTTTCACGGAATTGTCAATAGAAAAACAAATTGCAATATCTTTCAAGTACGTCTGCATAATAGTTACAAACGGTAACAAAAAATAGCCAAAATCGATGTTTTTGCATTATCCGCGCCGGCCCGCCTTGACACAAAGCTTAAATTCTGGTATACTATGGAAAGAAAATCGGTATACTCCCAATAGCGTACTATGTTCCAAATCCAAGTATCGAGGTAAGCCCATGAACATCATAGTCCTATGCGGCGGCTATTCCGGCGAGCGCAACGTCAGCTTTGTTTCCGGCGGGAAAGTCGCCGATGCGTTACGCTCCCGCGGCCACGCCGTTGTGACGCTCGACCCATATGAATCCCTACCGGTCTATACATGTTTTGCCGCGCTGCTGACGGACAGAGAAAGCCGGACGTTTGTACAATCCGTTTCCGAGATAGAGCCGGACTTGGCTGCCCTGAAAGCACAGAGCGGCAACGGGGAAGCTTTAATCGGAGAAAACGTCTTGCAAACCTGTACCTTGGCGGATGTTGTCTTTGTGGCACTCCACGGTTCCATCGGCGAGAACGGGCAAATCCAAGCCGCATTGGATTTGTACGGCGTGAAGTATACCGGCTCCGGTTACTTGGGCTGTACACTCTCCATGGATAAGGCTGTCGCGAAAGACATTATGGCAGGGTACGGTGTGCGCGTCCCCACCGGCGAGGAAATCATCTTCAGCGGCAAGCCGGAGGCGGAGATCTCCGCTTACCTCTCCCGGCGCGCGCTTCCCTTTGTACTCAAGCCCTCCAACGGCGGCTCCAGTGTCGGCATCTCTATTGTAACAACGAAGGAGGATATTCCCGCCGCTGTGAAGTATGCCATGACCTACGAGGGCAAAGCCGTAGTGGAGGATTATGTCAAGGGCAGGGAGTTCACCGTCGGCATTCTGGACGGCAAAGCGCTCCCTGTATTGGAGATTATCCCCAAGAGCGGTTGGTTTGACTACAAGAACAAGTACCAAGCCGGGGCGACGCTGGAGGTCTGCCCGGCGGAGATTGACGATGCTGCCGCCGCGTGTATGCAACAGCAGGCTTTGCTTGCGCATAAGGCCCTGCGTATGGGCGACTACTCCCGAGTGGACTTCATCCTCCGCGCCGACGGTGTACCTTTCTGCTTGGAAGTCAACGCGCTTCCCGGCATGACGGCGACTAGCCTCCTTCCGCAGGAAGCGGCTGCTGCCGGGATTCCCTATGCCGACTTGTGCGAGAAGTGCATCCAACTGGCACTTATCCGCAAGCGGGCTACAGACCTCTGATTGTAAGGAGAACACTGCCATGCTTCCGCTCATGCTGACAGAAGTTGCCGCTGCTATCGGCGCAGCCGCCAATGCACAGGCGCAAATCACGGCCGTCACTACCGACAGCCGCGAAGCGGCTCCCGGTGCGCTTTTCATCGCCCTGCAAGGCGAAAAGTTCGACGGCAATGATTTCGCCGAGAGCTTTCTGCAAAACGGCGGCGCTGCAGCTGTGGTTTCCCGACCGTTTGCGCATCCGTTTTGCCTGCAGGTACCGGACACCCATGCCGCATTGGGGCAGCTGGCCGCCGCATACCGTGCGAAGCTCTCCTTGCCCGTCATAGCTGTAACCGGTTCCGTCGGCAAAACATCCACGCGGCGAATGCTGGAGTGTGCCCTCTCCGGCGCAGGGGCTGTCCGCGCTACAAAAGGCAACCTCAACAATGACATCGGACTGCCGCGCACAATCTTTACGCTCGAGGCGGCGGATGACTATGCGGTTCTGGAAATGGGTATGAACCACAAAGGGGAGATCGCCTATCTCACCCATATCGCACGCCCGAACATCGCAGTCATTACAAACATAGGCACAGCCCACATCGGCAACCTCGGCTCCCGCGAGGGTATCCGCGATGCCAAGCTCGAGATTCTTGAAGGCTTGCTGCCCGGCGGCACCGCCGTCCTCAATGGGGATGACGAATACCTCTGGAACTATCGGGAGCATATCCGCGTTCCCATTCTCTGGTACGGCATCGAAAACCCCGAATGCAATGTCCGTGCCTCTGCCTACGCGGTCTCTGCAGCGCAGTCCGTCTTCACCAGCGGTGGGCAGTCCTTTACAGTGCCGATTGCCGGTCGGCATCATGTATACAATGCTTTGGCTGCTGTCGCTGTGGGGCAGGTGCTGGGGATTGGCTTACCTGTTTTGTCTGCGGGAATTGCGTGCTTTGCACCGGAGGGGATGCGGCAGAATTCAATTGAATTTAATTCAATTCAATTCATCCTCGACTGCTACAACGCCAACCCCGACAGTATGCGGGCTGCCTTAGATGTATTGGCCTGCACCCCTGCGAAGCGCCGCATAGCGGTTTTGGGGGATATGTATGAACTGGGGAGTTTCACCCAAGAAGGGCACCGCCGCACGGGGGAATATGCAGCGAAGCTGCGCACCATCGGGCAAATGGCAGCGATCGGCAATCTGTCCCGCCAAACGGCAGCGGCCGCCGAAGAAAGCGGGATGCCGACGAAGTGGTTTGCGACCAACGCCGAGGCAGCGGCCTATCTGCGGGCGTTCCTTCAACCCGGCGATGCGGTTCTGTTCAAAGCCTCGCGTGGTGCAAAGCTGGAGGAGGTATCGGAGGCCCTGATGGCGTCCCTCCGAGAATAAAGTTACAATCGGTAACAAAAAATATCCAATCCGGAAACCGGAGATACGTGGGAGGCAGCCTCATGTTCAGTTACATTAAAATCGGGACAAGCGTCCCCCGCGTCATGGTCGCAGAACCCAAGCGCAACGCTGCGGAGATTTTCTCCGCCGTGCAAAGGGCAAAGGCCGTCGGCGCGCAGGTGCTGCTCACACCGGAGCTGTCCTTGTGCGGCTACACTTGCGCCGACTTATTCGGGCAAGCGGCTCTTTTGGATGCTTGTGAAGCCGCCCTGCAAACGCTCTTAACGCAAACCGCCGACTGGGACGGTATCCTGGTGGTCGGAGTGCCGGTTCGTGCGGCGGGGCGGCTCTTTAACTGCGCCGCCGTCCTGCAAAGCGGCGAAGTCAAAGGCATCGTCCCCAAGCGCTACCTGCCGAATGTGCGGGAGTATTACGAAAAGCGCTGGTTCGCCTCCGGGAATGCCGTGGATTTGCGGAGCATTGATTTTCTCGGAAAACAAGTACCGTTCGGTTCCATCGTGTTTTCCTGCGGTGCGGATTTGCTTTTTGCCGCGGAACTGTGTGAGGATTTGTGGGTACCGTCTCCGCCGAGCGAAGCCTTGGCCTTAGCGGGGGCGGATCTGATTTTGAACCTCTCCGCAAGCGATGAAGAAGTCAGCAAAAACGCCTACCGCCGTTCCTTAGTTGCGCAGCAGAGCGGCCGCTTGCGCTGCGGCTATGCCTATGCCTCCGCAGGTGTCGGCGAAAGCAGCACGGATTTGGTCTTCTCCGGCGCCGCATTCATCGCCGAGAACGGCAATATCCTCACCGAAGGCCGCCGCTTTGCGCAGAGCGGTTCCGACTGCTATGCGGTATTGGATATAGAGCTACTCCGTGCCGAGCGCCGCTTCGGGAGCTACTATGACTGCGCGGAAAGCTATTTCCGTACCAACCGCGAACCGCAAGGCGTCCCCTGCGCCGCTCTGCCGCAACTGCAGGAAGAACACATGACGCGCCGCTATGCGCCGCAGCCTTTCGTCCCGGCGGATTTGTCCCTGCGCGCCGCCCGCTGCGGGGATATATTGGATATTCAGGTCGCCGGGCTGTGCAAACGCCTCACCCATGTCGGCTTGGACAAGATGATTATCGGCCTCTCCGGCGGCTTGGATTCCACTTTGGCTCTCCTGGTCGCGCACCGCGCCGCCGAAACCTTGGGCTGGGAGAGTGACCGGATTTTGGGCATCACGATGCCCGGCTTCGGCACCACCTCGCGCACCCGCGACAGCGTGGAGCAGCTTGCCAAAGCCCTCGACATCCAGCTCTGGGAGATCGACATCCGCCCTGCCTGCGAGCAGCACATGGCGGACATCGGCCATGACCCGGATGCGCATGACATCACCTACGAGAACACCCAAGCCCGCGAGCGCACGCAAATCCTCATGGACTTAGCCAACCAGGAGGGCGCGCTGCTGCTCGGAACCGGCGACTTGTCCGAGCTTGCCCTTGGTTGGTGTACCTACAACGCCGACCACATGAGTATGTATGGTGTCAACAGCGGTGTACCCAAGACGCTCGTGCGCCATATCGTGGAGTTCGTCGCAGAGGAAGATAGCGTCTTCCCCTCCTTTTCCCCGGACGACCTGCGCTTCATCCCGACCGAAAAGAAACCGACGCGCCTGCAAAGTGCCCTGCGGCAAGTCCTCGCCACACCGATCAGCCCGGAACTCCTCCCCCCGGACGAAAACGGTGAAATCGCCCAAAAGACGGAGAGCGTTTTGGGCAGCTATGATGTGCATGACTTCTATCTCTATTATTTCTTCCGCTACGGCTTTTCTCCGGAAAAACTCCTGTTTATCGCCGAGCGCGCTTTCGGCGGCGAGGCAGAGCCGGCGCAGCTCAAGGAATGGCTCGAGCTGTTCCTCAAGCGCTTCTTCTCCCAGCAGTTCAAGCGCTCCTGCCTCCCGGACGGTCCCAAAGTCGGTTCCGTTGCCCTCTCCCCTCGCGGCGACTGGCGTATGCCCTCCGATGCGGCGGTAGGGGCATGGCTCCGGCGGTTGGATGCTTGATTTCAAATCACTATTGTGCATAATCACAACAAAACCGCAACTATCTGATTGAACAATCGTCAATATGACGAAACCAACCCCCTCCGGCCTCTTGAAAGGAAAAACCATGTTTGTAGACAAAGCCAAAGTAAAGCTGACTGCCGGGAAAGGCGGCGACGGTTGCGTCGCCTTTCACCGCGAGAAGTACATAGCCTCAGGGGGGCCTTCCGGCGGTGACGGCGGCGACGGCGGGAGTATCTACCTCCTCGCCGACGACGGCCTCTCCACCCTCGCAGACTTCCGCTATAAGCGTAAGTACAAAGCCCCCGACGGCGCCCCCGGCGACGGCGGTCGCCGCAACGGAAAAAAGGGCGAGCCGCTCACAGTCAGAGTACCCCGCGGCACCCTCGTGCGCGACGCCGCAACGGGTGCCTTACTTGCGGATGTGTCGGGGGATGCGCCGGTACTCCTCTGCAAGGGCGGCAGGGGCGGCTGGGGGAATACCCACTTCGCGACCCCGACCCGCCAGACACCGCGCTTCGCGAAGCCCGGCATCCCCGGCGAGAGCGTCGAGGCCGAGCTGGAGCTGAAGCTGCTGGCGGATGTCGGGCTTCTCGGCTTCCCGAATGTCGGCAAAAGCTCTTTCCTCTCTGTAGTGAGCGAGGCCAAGCCCATCGTGGGCGACTACCACTTCACCACCGTCACCCCGGTGCTGGGTGTGGTGCGCATGGGCGAGGGGCAGTCCTTTGTGATGGCGGACATCCCCGGTCTGATTGAGGGCGCCGCAGAGGGTGCGGGCTTAGGCCATCAGTTCCTGCGCCATGTGGAGCGTTGCCGTATGCTTATCCATATCTTGGATGCCGCCGGCTCCGAGGATCGCGACCCGCTGGAGGACTACGCTAAAATCAATTCCGAGCTGGCGCATTACCTCCCGGAACTCATGGACGTCCCGCAAATTATCGTCGGTAATAAGATAGACTTAGCCGCGCCGGAGCAACTGGAGCGCCTCCGCGCTTTCTTCGCCGACAAGGGTCTGCCCTATTATGAGATGTGCGCCCCCATCGCCGAGGGAACCCGCGACGTCGTGAATGCCGCTGCTGCCATGCTGGCATCCCTCCCGCCGATTAAGCGTTATGAAGCAGACCGTCCGCAGTTGCCGACTGAGGTCAAAGCCGGACAGCGTTTCACCGTCCGCGAGGAGGAAGGCATCTACTTTGTGGAGGAGGCGGATTGGCTCTTGCGCATCCTCCAAGGTTGCGACATAGATGACTACGAGTCCCTGCAATACTTCCAGCGTGTCCTCCAGTCCTCGGGCATCATTGATGCCTTAGAGAAGGCCGGTATCGCAGAGGGTGACACGGTCGTAGTATACGACTTCGAATTTGATTATGTTCGATGAGGAGGCTCTCCCATGGGTACGATTGTCAAAACCACAGGCACAGGCATCCCCCCGCGCAGCTTTGCCGACGAGTTCCTGACCCACCCCAAATGCTCCGAATGGTGGTACAGCACCACCTACCTGGAGGACGGCGGCGGCAACCGCTTCGCCTGCCAGTTTACGCTGGCGCAGGTTAACATCTGGGGCATCAAATTCCGTCTGCTCATCACCTCCGTGACCGACGTCAACCGAAACAAGCACTACAACACCCAAACCCCCATCTTCTTCGGCAAGGGTGTCACGGCTACGGACACGCTCCTCAGCGTAGACGGAAAGTGCAAGGCTGTCTTCGAACCAAACGCAGTCTGCCCCAAAGGCAGGATTCATCTCGAGATGGACAGTGACGCATTTCATATCGTCTGCGACATGAACGCCGTCAAACCCCCGGTGCGCCACTGCGACGGCGGTGTCTTGCAGATGGGCATCCCCGGCGAGAAGGAGCGCACCTACTATATGTCCATGACCAACTTGGCAACCGAGGCGGAGCTTGTATTGGAGGGACGCAGATACCCCAACCTCAAGGGAAAGACTTGGTTTGACCGGCAAGGGGGCACCTATACCCTGACGGACGGACGCACCTGCTGGGAATGGCTCTCCCTGCGCTTCTTTGACGACACGGAGACCATGATATTCGCATTCCCGCAGGACAACTACTACGACGGCACACGCATTGAGCGCGATGGATCCTACACGCGGCTGAATGACTACACCTTGGAAGCGACGGACGTTATCACCTGGGAGGGTCGGCAGTTCTCCAACGGCTGGCGTTTAACCTACGGCGGCCGCACCTACACCGTCACCCCGCAGGCGGACGGAATGTTCAATGTATTCTTCTTTGAGTTGCTGGCAGACATAAAGGACGAGGCAGGCAACCTCGTGGGCTATGCCGTTGTGGAACTTTTGCCGGGCGTGCGCAACAAGACCACCCCTACCGATGCGTTCCGCAAGAAATAACCGGAGGAGTTCCCCATGACCGATTCGCCGCTTGCCCTGGCGTTTCTGGGCGATGCCGTCTTTGAACTGTACGTCCGGGAGGCGGCTCTCGCCGAGGGCGATCTGCCGGTTCGTAAGCTCAACGAGTATACCGAGCGCTTCTCGGGTGCCGTCAAGCAAGCCGCTTTATTGGATTTGCTTGTTCCGCTTCTCACACCGGAAGAGGCGGACATTGTCCGCCGTTGCAAAAACGCTAAGCCGCGCCGCATCCCTGCCTCCTGCTCCGCCGCCGAGTACTGCAAAGCCACCGCGTTGGAGGGTCTCTTTGGTTCCCTCTGGCAATCCGGACGGCAAGAGCGTCTGCAAGAGCTGTTTGCCGCTGTCTGCCGCCGGCATACAGATTCGTAATCACCGGTTTATTTACAGTAGCTTACAGCATGAGGCTTATGACATAAGCCTCCTCGCGGGTTTAAGCGAATAATTATGAATTGCAAACGCCGGACCGGGCGCGCAAACAAACCGGAATGCCCCGGCGTGCGGCAAACACACCGGGGTCATGTATATAGGAGGAAGGAGAAATCAGAATTGGTAGGGACCGTTCTTGCCGGGCTTCGGCACAGCAACTGCCGGCGGGAAGTTCCAGACCATCGGGCCTTTCGGCTTGGCAGGAGCCGGCTCGGGCGCGGCTTCCGGCTTGTGTGCCGATTTGGCATGGGTCGGGATGTGCGGTTTTTCCTCTGCGGGTTTTGCCTGCGCGGGTTGATGCGGTTTCTCGGCAGGTTTGGTATTTGCCGGCACAGAGGGCTTGGCTGCCGGAGTTGCAGCCACAGGTTTCGCTGCTGCCGGACGCACGGGTGCCGAAACTTTCGCTGCGGCCGCTTTGGGTTGTGCTGCTGTAGTCTTCGTCTGATCAACCGGGCTTGCTTTCGGCGCCGCTTGCGGATAGACAGATACGGGGACAGCCTTGCCTACTCCGGTCAGGAGATTCCCCCATATGGGTTTGGCGGCGGCAGTTTGTGAAGCGCCGTGACCGGGATGCGGCGGCTTCGGCGCCGGAGCCGGGGGCGGCGGCGGCGCGGGTTCGGGTTTCGGTTGCGGGGGGCGCGGACCTGGGTTCGGGAAGGGGAAGAACGGCGGGCGCGGCCGCGGACCGTCCGGTTTGTGGTCCGGCTTGGGCGGTTCGGGTTTCGGCTCCGGCTTGGCTTGGCATTGGGGGAACAGCTGCGGGAAGAAGCTCGCGTAGAACGGGCAGTTTGGCTTTTGTTCTGGCATCTATGTTCAGTCCTTTCGGGATGGCTACAGTAGGGTGTATTCCCTTCATTATATTCGAGTACGCAGCGAATGGTGCTATACAAGAAACAAGAAACATGAGGAAAGAGTCAAGAGGAGATGCGGCAAGAGGCAAGAGCGATAAAAACATTTGCGGGCAGACAAGAAATAGTTATTAAAACACTTGCATTTTTACATTTTGTGTGCTATAATATATGTTGCCGCGTGTCGCAGGTTTTTTAACGTGCCTTTGCTACGGCCTGCGGGCAGCGAGTCTGATACAGGAGCGTATACTACTTATGGCAGTACCCTATGCCGTTATTCTAACCGGCGGCAAGCAGTACAAGGTCAGTGCAGGCGACATCCTCAATGTCGAATTGCTCAAGGCCGAAGAAGGTGAGGAAGTCACCTTCGAGAAAGTCTATGACATCGGCGGCGGCGCCGCCCCACAGGTCACGGCGAAAGTCCTCGAGAGCGGCAAAGGTAGGAAGATTACAGTCTATACCTACAAGCCCAAGAAAGGTTCCCAACGCAAGATGGGTCACCGCCAACCATACACCAGAGTACAGATTACAGCCGTCTAAAGGCGTAGAGAAGGGAGAGTACACCATGGCTCATAAAAAAGGTATGGGATCTACCCGTAACGGGCGCGATTCCGAATCCAAACGCCTCGGTGCCAAGCGCGCCGACGGACAGTTCGTCCTCGCGGGGAATATCCTCGTGCGCCAGCGCGGCACAAAAATCCATCCCGGCAACAATGTCGGCAAAGGCAAGGACGATACCCTCTTCGCCCTTATCGACGGTGCTGTCAGATTTGAGCGCAAAGGCAAGGACCGCAAGCAGGTCAGCGTCTATACCGTGAACGGTTAACCGTGAATGGTTTACAGCTTTTGACCTCCGGTCGGCCGTCCACTCGCAGCCGATTCTTGGTAACTGTACAGCGTGGGGGGCAGCCCCTGCGCTGTTCTTTTCGAGTGGTATGAGCGCAGGGACCGCATTGCGGTCCCCCCGTCGCGGCCGCAATGCGGCCGCCCGCACCCAACCGACAGGAGTAAACAAAGCGACAGCGGAGGGAAGACATGGCTAAGCGACGCATCATCTTCACCATAGCCTCCTTGGCGCCCGGGGGTGCGGAGATGGTTTTGACGCGCCTTGTCAATGCCCTGGACCCGGAGCGTTTTGCCATCACCGTCCGCGTATTGGATAAGGGCGGAGCCTTGGAGGAACGATTGGCGGCGAATATCCGCTTGGAGCACATTTTGTGTTCGGCGGATTATTATGCCGGCGGTTGGAAGCGTTTTATCTACCGCATGAAGAGCGCTTTATTATTTCGTTTGCCGCCGTGCTTGTCGTATCTGCTGTTCTTGCGGGGCAAAGCGGATGTGGAGATAGCTTTTTGCGAGAACGCGCCGGTGCGCCTGATATCCGGCTCGCGGCAGAAGAGCCGCAAGGTGACTTGGCTCCATTGCAATCCGGTGCAGCTGCCTTTTGCAAAGAATCTATTCCGCAACGCTGAGGCGGTGCGCAAGGCCTACCGCCGCTTTGACGAAATCTGCTGCGTGTCACAAGGGACGCTGGAGGCGTTTCGGTCTCTGTATGGGGCGGATTTACCGCTGCGCGTGGTATATAACCCCATAGATGCCGCCGAGATACGCGCCTTAGCGGCTGCGGGGGTACCGGAAGCAACCGCACCGAAAGAGGGGTTTACGCTCATTGCGCTCGGCCGTCTGCACCCCGTGAAGCGCTTTGATCGCTTGCTACTTGCTTGTGCGCGGCTGAAAGCGGAGGGCATTCCTTTTCAGTGCCTCATTGTTGGGGAGGGGGAGTGCCGCTGGGCGTTGGAGAAGCAGCGCGAATCCTTGTGCCTTATGGAGCAAGCGGAGCTTCCCGGTTACAGTACCAATCCCTATCCGCTGCTCGCGGCAGCCGATTTGTTCGTATGCACCTCTGACACGGAGGGCTTCTCTACAGCGGCGACAGAAGCCCTGACCCTTGGAGTGCCTGTGCTGACCACTGACAACGGCGGCGGGATGCATGAGTTGTTAGATGGCTATGACTGCGGGCGAATCTGCCCGAATACAGATGAGGGTTTCGCAGAAGAACTGCTTCGCCTTCTGCGAAACCCGGAACAGATCCAATGGATGCGAGCCAATGCCTGCAAACGTGCAGAAGCATTTAATGCCGCACAAACCATCAGCGAAATCTCACGAATCATAGAAGGTAGTATCTAAATGAGCAAGTTCCAGAAAGACCTGACCCAAGGCAGTGTCGCCAAACACCTGATACGCTTTTCGCTTCCGTTTTTGGCGGCCAATCTCCTTATGGCGCTGTATAATATGGCGGATATGTTCTTCGTCGGCCGCTTCAACGGAGCGGTGGGGGCAACGGCAGTTGGTGTCGGCGGTCAAGTGACTATCTTAGAGTACAACCTCGTGGCAGGACTCGCCGTCGGCGGCACGATTCTGATTGCCCAGAACATCGGTGCCAACCGCTTGGAGAATGTCCGCAAGACCATAGGTTCCATGTTTACGCTCTACGGCATCATCGGAGCGGCGCTGACCGTGATTATGCTGATAGCTAACCCATACATTATCCGCCTCCTGGTGAGCGACCCGCTCGCTTATCCGGAGACGCTGAAGTATGTAAATGTTTGCACGACCGGTCTGCTGTTCATCTTTGGGTACAATGCAGTGTCCGCCGTCTTGCGCGGGATGGGCGACTCAAAGCACCCGCTGGTTTTTGTCGCTATCGCTGCCGCTATAAATATCGGGCTGGACTGGTACCTCTGCGGGCCGCAGGATATGGGGGCGCAGGGTGCCGCCATTGCCACGGTCGTGGCGCAGGGTATCAGTTTCGTCATATCTCTGGTATTCCTGCGCCGGAGCGAGTTTATCTTTGACTTCAAGCTCAAGAGCTTCAAGATAGATAAGCAGATGACAAAGCAACTTTTCAAGATAGGTTTGCCTTCCTCCTGCGGCGCGACGCTGACTTCTTTCTCATTCATGGTATTGACCGGGGTCGCGAACGCCTTGGCGGGCATTGTCGGCAACACCGCCCTCTCCGTGACGGGCAAAGTCAACTCCGTGGCCATCCTCCCGGCCTTTGCCATGCAGTCCTCCGTATCTTCAATGGCAGGGCAGAATATCGGCGCCGGGAAGCCGGACCGCGCTCTCAAGACGACACTGACAGCTGTTGGGCTGACCTTAGCCATCACATCCGTGATGTTAGTATTGGTGCAGCTCTTTGCCGGACCGATTACCCACTTTTTCATCGGCGATGAAACCGGCGGTCTGTCCCCGGAAGTCGCGGCGCAGTGCTTGGAGCAGACGGCAGTCTATATCCGCTCGCTCTCTTGGGATTACTTGGTGGTGTCGGTGGCATTCAATTTTATGGGATTGGCTATGGCTGCGGGGCATACGACGTTTTCTATGCTCAATGGAGTCATTGCTTCATTGGCGGTGCGCGTTCCGGCTGCGTATCTGCTGGGCACCTACTTCGGTCTGAAAGGCATGGGTTTCGCCGCACCGATTGCCACCGGGTTCTCGGCGATTGTCTTGCTCATCTATGTCCTGCGGGGTTCGTGGCGGAAATCGAAAGTGATTACACCCGAATCGCAGCAAGAAACAGAGTCTGTCACCGTCACAAATTGAAACCGAAATTGCAACCTCTTTTCTTGCGTCTTGCTTTTTACCTCTTGCTTCTGTTTTGGCTATTTTTTGTTACCGATTGTAACCAATTGCCAAGTGCGCCTCTCCAACCGGAGGGGCGCAACCTCTGTTCTTGCGTCTTGCTTTTCACCTCTTGCTTCTGTTTTGGCTATTTTTTGTTACCGATTGTAACCAATTGCCAAGTGCGCCTCTCCAACCGGAGGGGCGCAGCATCTGTTCTTGCTTCTTGCCTCTTACCTTTTGCTTCTATTCAAGCAAATCCAAACCATAGGGGGCGGTGCTTGCAAAAGCAGTGCTTTGCGGTTGGGAGAGGAGGGTGATGTAGCCCTCTTTGGAGTGTGCCGCTTGAAACATATTAAAGGAGAGAACGCTGAAAGTATCCGCCGTCTCCATGGCATTCCATGCGGCGGCGAGGGTGTCGAGGCTTGCTTTGCCGCTGCGGGGCTTGGTTTTCGGAGGGGATCGGAAAGTGCCGGCAGTATCCGGGAAGTAGCTGTACCAATGATTATAGGAAGCGGTCATGCCGTCCCATATCATTTGCAGAACCTGCCCGCCGGCGTTCCGGTTGAATACAAGGTCAAGTGCAGTAAAGGAGAGTGCGGACGGCATCACCGTGCCGATGGTACGCACAAGGGCCGGCACGGCAAGGCCGATGCCGTAGACAGACGGCACAGCCAAGCCGACGCCCTCCGCTAAGAAGCGAATCAGGGGGTACTGTTGCTGCGTGAGGAGATGGATTTCCGCGCCGCCTGTGTCTATGTTTTTAAAGTAAGACGTATACTTCGCATTTAGTTTCCTGTAGCTGTCCGTGGTCGGGTCTTGGAAGCTCAGAATCCTTGTATTACCGAAGCGGCCGAAGCCCCATGCAGGGAACGGAACGATGCTCACCAAATCCACAGGGTTGAGGATGTTCCAGATGTTGCTGTACTTAGCGTCATGCATATCGGCATAGCGCGTGGCGGCGGGGGTGGCGAACGTATAGGCGTAAATATCTTTCTTGGCGGGGTAGCTTTTGTTTTTTTCCTGAACCTCTTGCGCCGCCCCATCGCTTTGCCTGTCGATAAATGCGGCCAGTACATTGGCAATTGCGGCACCTCGGCTGAAGCCGGTAATCCATACTTTGACTTTGATTCCTTTGTCAATATAGACTTGGATGCGGCTGTCCAAATCCTCCATCATCGGAAGAGCCGCTTGCAGGAAGCCGTTGTGTATCCAACCGGTACCCACATTGAAATTGGAAGCCCACTCCGCCATGTAACCGCCGGAGCGGATGGTGAGGGCCAGAACAACCGAACCGCTTGGCAGTTTGCGCTCTGCAATGGAGTAAGCCGCCTTGTCGCCGCCCTTCAGGAGCGGGTCATCGTAACCCACATAGGAGAGCGGCTTGAAACCAATTGCTTTCCAGAAAGCGTCAAGGTTTTTGGAGGCGGCGCAGTTGCCGTTTGGTTGTGCTTTCGTATCAGAAAACCAGTTGGAGGCCGGGTCATCTGTCGCTGCAGCTGCAGTAAAAGAGGCGGCGGCGATACGCATGGAAATCCGTGCCAGATTGTGGTTATAAGCAGTAGAAGGCGTATCAAAATAGCTGTCGCTGTAGGTGAAGTCAACCGGGATGTCGTAGTTCTTCTCCGTCAGGTTCATGGCATCCGCCGAAGAGAGAATCGGCGCTTTGCCGGAATAGCTCTTCGCCCCTGCCGTCGGGAGGACTGCACAGAGAATCAGTGCCGCTAATAACACTCCAACAGCGCTTTTGCCGGTTTTCTTCATTTCCATTGCTCCTTCACGTGGTTTATCCATGACAAGGATACCATAAGAGCGGCCGCTTGTCAAGCCCTATTTTGCAGGAAATACAGATTCTGCCAAAGCAAGCAGCAACAATATTTGACTTTTGGCGCATTATGTAGTATAATAAAGAATACACGACTTGCCTTTTCCTAAGAGGGAAAGGATATGAGGGGAAAAGGGACTTTCGCGCATGGCTTTTATAGAGTTTCAGGATGTTACATATGCCTATGCCGCCGAGGAGGGACAGATACCCACTCCGGCCGTCAAACACATTAGCCTGGAAGTGAATGCCGGGCAGTTCATCGCACTCTTGGGTGCCAATGGTTCCGGGAAATCAACCTGCGCTAAGCTTTGCAACGGTTTGCTGCTCCCGGATGCGGGCAAGGTGCTGGTGGACGGCATGGATACCGCTGCGGAGGAGAACATCTTCGACATCCGCCGTCGGGTGGGCATGGTCTTCCAGAACCCGGATAACCAGATTGTCGCTGCCATCGTGGAGGATGATGTAGCTTTCGGACCGGAGAACCTTGCCATCCCGCCGAAAGAAATCCATGAACGCGTGGAGGAGAGCCTTCGCGCCGTAGGGATGTGGGCGTTGCGCCATGCCGAGCCGTACAAACTTTCCGGCGGGCAGAAGCAGCGGGTCGCCATTGCCGGTGCTCTGGCTATGCGGGGGGATTGTATCGTCTTTGATGAGAGCACTGCCATGCTGGATCCCCGCGGGCGCCGAGAAGTGATGGAAACGATTCACACGCTGCACCGCGAAGGCAAGACCATCCTCCTCATCACCCACTTCATGGAGGAGGCGCTCCAAGCCGACCGCGTATTGGTCATGCAGGAAGGGGAGATTACCGCCGATGGTACACCGCGGGAGGTGTTCTCCCGTACTGCCTACTTGCGGGAGGCAGGTTTGGAGCTACCCCCTGCCGCGAAGCTCTCCGAGGCCTTGCAGACTGTACTGCCCGCTTTTCCCGTCTGCCTGACGGAGGAAGAGTGCGCGGCAGCAATCAAGCTCTTTGCGGGTGAGAAGCTGCAGCGTGCGCCGGAAACGCCCGATACCGGCAGTCCTCCGCCCGGTGCGCCGCCCTTGTGCCTCTCGGGGGTTACTTTCAGTTATCCCCATACCAAGTCCCATGCTGTCAATGATGTGAGCTTCACACTGCACCCCGGGGAGCTTCTTGCGATTATCGGGCATACGGGGAGCGGGAAGAGTACGCTCTTGCAGACCTGCAATGGACTGATTAAGCCTTCCGCAGGAACGGTCTTTGTGGCCGGGAAGAACATCTGGGAAAATAAGAAATCGCCCGCTGAGGCGCGCAAAACCGTCGGGATCTGCTTCCAGTACCCCGAGTATCAGCTCTTTGAAGAAACTGTGGAGAAAGACATCGCTTTCGGTCCGCATAACATGGGCTGGTCGGAGGAGGAGATTGCCGCCGCCGTCCAATCCGCAGCCGCATTGGTTGGCTTAGACCCCGCCTTACTGAATGAATCGCCCTTTGAACTCTCGGGAGGCGAGAAACGCCGTGCCGCCTTGGCAGGGATTCTTGTCATGCGTCCGCAGGTGCTGATTCTGGACGAACCCGTTGCCGGCTTAGATCCCCGCGGAAAAACGCAGATCATGGATGCCATATACCGCTACCGCCAAACCAAAAACAGTTCGGTACCGCCGGCCGTTATTCTCGTATCCCATAATATGGACGATGTCGCAGAACTCGCAGACCGCGTCTTGGTCATGGAGAACGGCTCCTGCACTATGATAGGTTCTCCCGCAGAGGTCTTTGCACAGAGGAAACGCTTGGAAGCGATGGGCCTCGGTGTCCCGAGCGTTACACGGATGTTTGATGGGGTCGGTGAGGTGTTTACGGTTCGGGAGGCTGTGCGGCGGGTGCCCCTACGGGGCATTATGCCCCGTAGGGGCACTAGTGCGGCGAAGCCGCAGGAGGGCGCCGCAGAATGAGAGAAATCACAATAGGCCAATACTATTCCGGCAAATCCGTCCTGCACCGCATGGACGCGCGCATGAAGTTGGCATTGACCGTACTGTTTATGGCAGCCATATTTCTATGCAAGTCTTTCCCGGCACTGGCAATTGCGGGGGCGGCGGGGATACTGATAGCCGCTCTCTCCGGGGTGCCGGTAGGGATGCTGCTTCGTTCTTTGCGGCCGATACTCATGCTGGTGCTATTTACGAGTGTGCTGAATATTCTCTATGTGCAGGGGGAGGATACGACCATTTGGTGGCGGGCAACATTCCACATTGGCACCTGGACACCGACAATCACCAAAGAGGGCGTATTCACGGCCATCTTCACTACTTCGCGGATCATCATATTGATACTGGTCAGTTCTATCCTGACTTACACAACTACGCCCTCAATGCTGACCACGGGCTTGGAGCGGCTTCTGCGTCCCTTGAATAAACTCCATGTGCCTGTCGGTATCTTTGCCATGATGATGACGCTGGCACTCCGTTTTGTCCCCACACTCATAGAGGAAGCTGACCGTATCATGTCAGCGCAGAAATCGCGCGGTGCCAATTTGGATACAGGTTCGATTCTCAAACGAATTCGTGCATTTGTTCCGATATTGGTCCCTATGTTTGTTTCTGCGTTCCGTTGTGCGGCTGAGCTTGCCAACGCCATGGAATCGCGCTGCTATACAGGTGTCCACCCGCGCACCTCCGCCAAAGTACTCAAGCTCTGCGCCCGTGACTGGTGTGCTTTTGGCTTTGTGGTACTTATGACCGCCGGGATTGCGGTATGCGGGCGGCTGTTCCCGGCGGTGCTGTGAGGGACGTTGCTGCGTTTAAAAATCGGCTCATCTGACATCCGGTGTCAGATGAGCCGATTCGTATGCAGATAGCCTGCGGTCAGCAGTTGTGTTTACGAGGCAGCCGGCATATAGTCTATGTACTCCTCGTCCTCGTCTGTGTCCTCCAACTCTGCCGGGTCATAGCTTTCCGCCAGGTCACGAATGCCGAAGTAGTGGTCGTACTTTTCCAAGATGGCATTCCAAGTCAAAGGACCGACCTCACCGGATTGCGGAACCTGCGCCGCTTCTTGGAAAGCGGAAACCGCTTTCGCTGTGCTGGAACCATAGTCGCCGTCGATGGTGACAGGCAGCAGGCCGTTCATCTTCTTAGAGAGGTCGTTGAGCCAGGTCTGCAGGCGTACAACAGCCGGACCGTTGTCACCGGGGGAGAGTGCATAGCCCGGATAGAACGAGCCGCGCTCCGCCGCCGGGAGAGAGTCATAGAACTCATTGTAGACGCCCTGCATATAATTCCAAGTCGTTCTGCCGACAATGCCGTCTTCTACCAAGCCGTACTTCTTTTGGAAAGCCTTGACTGCAGCTTCTGTCCGGGAGCCGAAGACACCGTCGGCATCCAGTTTGCCTATGCCCGGCACAAAGTCTGCAATGAAGTTGAGGTAATACTGAATGGTTTTGGTTTCGAAGCCGCTGTCCCCGCGGCGGGCGGTTGGGCGATACATATCCGCCGCCTCGGAGGCGTTGATGCCCTCGCTGTCGTATTCCCCCAAGCGCTTGACGGAGTTATAGATACTCACCAAGCGGTACCATGTTTCTTGGCCTACAATGCCGTCTACCGTTAATCCGAATACGCGCTGGAACTCGCGGACGGCTTTATCCGTGTCTTGGTCAAAGATGCCGGTGTTGACTTCCGCTTTCGGAATGGCAGGGAAAGAACCGCTCACGCGCCGCAGCATTCTTTGAAGGTCGCGGACTTCCTCGCCGATGGAGCCTCTGCGCAGGAAACGGCCCGGATAGGAGGCGCGGACAATGCCCTCCGGCGCGTTGTTGTGGAAAGTGATGTTATCCCCATAGTAATACTTTAGGATGCGCTCCGCGGAGTATCCCTGCTTCGCCAAGTCCTGCGAACCCCATTGGCTCATGCCTTTGCACTTCACGGTTGTGCCGTTGCAGTACATGGCGAACATGGGCTGCACCTGCCCCTCCCAGGTGATGTAGTCGTTGAAAGTCTCGTCTACCAGCGTGGAGATGTTCGCGAAGATGTCGCGGCCCTCTACGAATGCTTGGTCATACGCCGTGGAGGACGTGATGTCAAAGGGGTATCCCTGCGCACGGTAGTGTTCCGTATAGATACGGTTCAGTGCGAAGGATACAATCGCGTATATGTTTGCGCGCAATGCCTGCTCGTTCCACGTCGGGTATATCTCCGATGAGGCGACATTCTTAATGTAATCCTTGAACGGTAGGCGGACATCTTTCGCCGCTGTCTTCGGGTTGCCCAGATGGACCGTAATGTAGGGAGGAATTACCGGTGTGGCCATGGTGGTGTCTCCTTTGCTTTGGGGTTTTCGCAACCTCTACGAAAAACCAGCTTAACGCGTATACCGCGCTTCATCATACGTACGGGTATTTGTCCCGGAGGCACTGTTGACATAGACGGGCTGGACGCTTTCCGTATTCGGGAAAATCGTGGCATTGCGGAAAATCTGGCTCTTGTTCGTACCGATGGTGACGCTGATGTCATAGACCTCATAGGGCAGCTTGCCACTGTTCGGGTCGAAGGAGGCCTCCACCTCGGGGGTCGGTAGGGAGAGACGGTTCACCAGACCCTGCGCATCCGTGGCTACATCATAGAAACGATACGTTTTGGCTCCTATACGGCGCGTAACCATGACTTTGGCACCGCCGATGGGGGATTTTCTGTCTGCGGAGAGGATACGGATGGTGAGCATTCCGCGGGCAGGGTTTTCCTGAAGGTACTGCTCCAAGGTGTTGTATTCCGGGATAGCCATCTCGAAGTTGCCGCTGGCGATTGGCTGCTGGGGGTAAGAGGAATAGTTGTCGGTATAGCTCTCCGTTTCGCCGCCGGCACCCGCAAAGGGCTGCGCCAAGGGATCCTCATCGAAGCGGTACGACTGCTCGGCGTAGCGCTGGTCGTTCTCCGTGAAATCGACCATAGACGGTACACCGGGGGTGACGGTTGGGACAGCATAGTTGTAATCCATAGGCGAGGCCTCCGCTTTTCGTTGGGTTGCACCATTGGATTGTATGCCGAACGGATTGTCCCATATGTCATATGGCCGCGAATTGACGGTTGCGGAGCCGCCGGAACCGCCCGCACCGCCGCTGCTGCCGCCCGACCCGCCTGATCCGCCTGTGCCGCCGGAAGAAGAGGAGGATGCGCTTCCGGTGGAGGAAGAGGAACTGCTTGACGAAGAAGAGGAGGAACTCGAGGTGCCGGTAGAAGCGGATGCGGAACCGGTTGCAGAAGTCGTCCCGCCCGAAGAAGAGGAGGAACTGCTCGAGGAGGAGGACGAAGTGCCGCCGGTAGATGTTGCGGAAGAGGTAGAACCTGTAGAGGAGGTAGAGGAAGAAGTGGATCCGGTCGAGGACGATGTACCGCCTGCGCCGCCGGACCCGCCGGACGTACCGCCGGACCCGCCGGAACCTCCCGCCCCGCCGGTGCCGCCTGCGGAAGAAGAGGATGTGCTTCCGGTGGAGGAGGACGAACTGCTTGTGGAAGAGGAGGAAGATGAGGAAGAGGAAGACCCTCCGGAAGCGGAGGTTGACCCCGTCGCAGACGTAGTGCCGCCGGAGGACGAAGAGGAAGACGAAGAGGAACTGCTCTTCGAAGAGGAACTCGAGGAGGAAGACGCAGACACTTTCGAGGAAGACGACGAGGAGGATGTTGTTACCTTGACCGTAGCTGCCGGAACAGCAGGCACAGACCCATCTGCCGCTGTATAAGGCCACCTTATCAGCGACTGCGGGTCTATGACGGCTTCTTCTTCTTTCAGCAGGGGCCGGGGCGGCGCATAGGATGGCACCGGCATTTGGATAATGTTAGAGCCTCGGGCGGGCAGTCGGCTGTCAGCCACATCGGCAGGAATTCGGGCGGCTCCGGCGGTGTCGGAGAAGCGGTAAGCGCTTCGTGTTGCGGCGGGTGGTGTCGTTCCGGTCGGAACGCTTGCGGCGCTGTCGGAGAAGCGATAGGCGGTCTTCCCGGCATAGGGCTGTGCCCCGCAGGCATTCTGTGCGGTTCCTGTTCCCAAGAGGGTTTCTGCCAAGGCGCGGGCGCAGTCTGCGCCGGGGATGGGCAGGCACCTATCTGCGAGGGTCTTGGCGGAATTGGCGAACCCTGTGAGGAACTCCGCCCCCGGGACTGCCCCATTCTTTTTTTTTTCTGCCGACGGCGTGCAGCCGGCAGCGGGGGGCGTATATCCATGGTCGTATTGCCCTTGGCGGCAAGGCTCCGGCCGTTGTCCGGTCTGTTCCGGGCAGGTGCAACTGCCGGGGAATCGCTGCGTCGGTGCCTTTTGCTGCGGGCAAGCGGGGCGAGGTTGGCAGGATTGTTTGCAGCTCGGTTTCTCCTGTGCGGCGGCGGCCGGTTTTTCCGGCGCCGGTTTTGTCTGTTCGGCAGGTTTTCGGGCAGTACAGTATTGCGGTTTGCCGTGGTACTGCTTGCAGGAGCCCTGCTTGCGCTGCGTCGGCGGCGCGTTATAAAAGCCGCAGATGCCGCGCAGCGGGCAGGTCGGCTCACAATAGGTCATGGAGAAAGACACCGTGTGGCACTTCTGCTGCGGGAGAGCCGGTTGCTGTGCTATCGGTTGCTGCGGCTGCTGTACTTCCTCTTGGATGTGCTGCTGCACTTTCTGCGGCTGCCGGATTTGCGTGACCGGTTCCTGCACACGCGGCTGTGCGCCTAAGCCCACGCGGTTGGGTCCGTCTGCGGTCGGGGATTTCGGAGACTCATATACCGGTGCCGGATCCGGCAATGCGATAGGCTCTGTGACTTTCGGTGTTTCCATCACATGGATAGCCTCCGGGTCAAAGGCCGGCTCTTGACTTGGCTCCGGCTGCACGGCGGGAGCGGCAGAGCTTTTTCCGGCACCGTATCCCAAAAGCTCCGGCGGGACATCTTGGTACTTCGGTGTTTCAATGGGTTGTACGCGGGCAGCATCAAACGATGTTGCAGGTTTACGCTTGCCGCCGTCTTTCCCAAGCAGATCCGCCGGTACGTCCTCATAGCCCTGTTCTTCGACCGGCTTCACTCGGGAGGCATCGAACGCCGCGCCGTTCTGCCGGAGCCAATCGTATTCGTCTGCAATCTCCACGATCTCCTCCTCCGCCCGCACGGCATTGGGGTTGAGGTAGGGCGCGGGCTTGGATGGCTGCGCCAGCTCTGCGGCGAGCTTCTCGGCTTCCACGGCATGGGTATAGGCTTTGCTTCTTCCAATCTCCGCTTCGATTTCGATTGGCTCAACGGTCATGTGGCGCGGAATCAAATCCTCCACGTGCCAATTGCTGTGTTTTTGGGGCTGTTCGGCGGCTTCTTCCACGGCGTGGGAAGTTACGACCTGCGGCGTGTATACGGCCGTTTTCGGCGTGGAGATATGACTTGTCTGCCGCGTGGCAGTCGTTTGCCGCTGTCCGCCGTGCGGGTGTTTGGGATGCTTATGTTTCGGAGCTTCCGTCTTGCTTTGGGGGTTTGTCTCCGCCTGCGATTCCGGGGCGGGCTGCACCTTGGTTTGCGGTTTTTCGGCGGCAGATGCAGCGGTGGCTTCGCGTTTCTTCTCTTTGCTCTCGGCGGCTTTCTCTTCGATTTTGTCTATGCCCAATTCGATGCCTTTGACGGCGAGGTCAACGGCGGCACCGGCCAAACCGGATTCCACCGCAAGGTTGACAATCGGCTCGGCCTTTGCGATATACGGTTCGGCTTTCTCGAGGATATCCGCGACAGCTTCCACCGCGCCGCCGGCCCATTCCGCCGGAGAAACCTTGCCGTCGCCGTTAAAGTCAAACTTCAGATCCTTTGGAACAGGGGTATATCCCTCAGGGATGGCGGGTGCAGCCTCTTTTTTCTTCGCAGGTTCCGGGGCTTTCTCTGCCTGCGGCGGGGGGTAGGACTGTCCTTTGGCGCGCGCTTTGGCAAGTTCAGCCAATTCGGAGGCATAGTCAACCACCGGCTCGTAAGCCGGGGCTTTTGTTGTTTTTTTCTGTTGTTCCATCAGGGATTCCGCCCTTTCGTTATTGTGTCTGCCCGGCGTATGGTGTGCCGGGCATGGTTCGGATTGGCTCTGAGGGGTTATATGTACACTTAGCTATGGTATGTTCCCTATTATAATATTATCAAAAGGCGCATTTTGTGTTTGTCCCACAAAAAATAGAAGCAAGGCAAACGCTTGTATTTATACAGTGCATTCTCGATTCGATATGACGGTTATAACCGTCAAAATTAATTCATATTATAAACATACGGTTATAACCGATAAAATTAAAATTTATTCTTGACAAACGGTTATATCCGTGATAAAATAGGAATACTGAAAGCGGAGGGATAACCATGGTAAACAGACCGACCATAATGAAACGCATCGAACCTTTTATAGATACCGACCTCATCAAAGTGCTGACCGGTATGCGGCGATGCGGGAAGTCCGTCATGCTGCAGCTGATTGGGCAGGAACTGCTTCGGCGAGGCGTGCATTCGGAACAAATTCTGTCGCTGAATTTTGAGGATATGGACAACAGAAAGCTATGTACTGCAGAAGCGTTGCACGCTTGGGTTGCCGGGCAGATGGAAAATACGGCCGGGCGCGTCTACCTTTTCTTTGACGAGATTCAGGAGGTTTCTGACTGGCAGATCTGCCTGAACTCCTTACGGGTGAAGTACGACTGCGATATCTATATCACCGGTTCCAATGCGCATTTGCTGTCCGGGGAATTGGCGACCTATCTGGGCGGGCGCTATGCGGAGTTTGTTATCTGTCCGTTTTCCTTTGCGGAGTTCACCGATTTATACAAAGAAGCCAAAGGCGAAGCGGACCCGGCGCAGGTATTCCGGGCGTATATGGCTTTTGGGGGGATGCCCTTTCTGCTGAACCTCGGTCTGGCATCGGAGCCCTCCCGTCAGTATCTGCGGGATGTATACAATTCCGTTGTCCTCAAGGACATTGTGCGCAGGCACAGCATCCGCGATGTGGATTTGCTGGAGCGTATCATCCTATACGTCTTGGCGAATGTCGGGCATCCCTTTTCGGCCACATCCATCTCCAAGTATTTTAAGAACGAGGGCCGCTGCGCCCAGCCGGAGACCATCTTGAATTATCTCAATGCTTGCGCCCAAGCGTATCTGTTCTATCCGGTGCGGCGGCAAGATTTGATTGGAAAGAAGATTCTCTCGGTGAATGAGAAGTACTATGTAGCTGACCACGGTCTGCGCGAGGCAGTCTATGGGAAGAATACCCGCGACATTGAGCTTGTGCTGGAGAACATCGTATTTATGGAATTATTCCGGCGCGGCTTTCATGTGACTGTCGGCAAACTCGGTGCGGCGGAGGTTGACTTTGTCGCCGAAAGAAACGGGGAGCGCGTTTACATCCAGGTTTGCTATCTCTTAGCTACCCAAGACACATTGGACCGGGAATTCGGTCTATTAGCCAAGATAAAAGACAATTACCCCAAGCTCGTCCTGTCCCTCGATGAATTCGACATGGGGCGGGAGGGAATTCAGCACCGGAACATTCGCACATTTTTGAAAGAAGAAGTATAACCGAAACCGCCGCCGTCCTTTACGGACGGCGGCGGTTTGTTCAGATGAGATTGTGCTTGTGCAGCGTGGCACGCAGCTTCGCGGTGTTGGCGGCGTTCAGGGGGGTCAGCGGCAGGCGTGTGGGTCCGACCTCCATCCCCATCATGTTCATCGCGGCCTTCACCGGAATCGGGTTGACGTCGCAGAAGAGGTCGTTGGCAAGGTCAAGCCATTCGAGTTGCAGCTTCGTGGCCTCCTCCAGCGGCAGGGTGGCGATGTCATGCACGGCCTTCGGTGCCACATGGGACAGGACGGAGATCACACCTTTCCCGCCCAAGGAGCGCAGGGGCGTAATCTGGTCGTCGTTGCCGGAGTAGAGCAGCAGGTTGTCGCCGCACAGCGCAATAGTCTTGGCCATGGCGGATATGTCGCCGCTGGCCTCCTTGGTAGCGTTGATGTTTGGAATCTTCGAAAGCTCGTAGTAGGTCTCGGGCTTGATGCCCATACCGGTGCGGCCGGGGACGTTGTAGAGAATCATCGGCAGCTTCGTGCGGTCCGCCACATAGCTGTAGTGCGCCACCAAGCCCGCCTGCGAACACTTGTTGTAGTAGGGTGTGACAAGCAACAAGCCATCCGCCCCGACGCGCTCGGCGTGTGCGGACAACTCCGCAGCGAAAACGGTATCATTGGAGCCGGTGCCTGCGATGACAGGGATGCGGCCCCGTGTGTAGTCTACGGCGAACTTGATGGCGGCAGCGTGTTCCTCCGGCGTGAGTGTAGAGCCTTCGCCGGTCGTGCCGCAGATGATAATGGCATCCGTACCTGCGGCAATCTGCCGGTCAATCAGCTCCCCCAGCTTATCATAGTTTATGCTGAAGTCTTCATGAAACGGTGTGACGATAGCGATACCGGCACCCGTGAAAATCGGTGTCTTCGCCATAAGGCAACTCCTTTTCTATCTTCTGCGCTTGCAGCAGGGCGCAGTCGGTTTAATCCATGTATCCTTGGGCACAGAGCTGCTCCGCCATGAGGACGGCGCCGCCCGCAGCACCTAAGAGCGTGTTGTGGGAGAGGCAGACGAATCTATAGTCATACTGGCTGTCCTCCCGCAGGCGGCCGATATGTACGGCCATGCCTTTGTCTAAATCGCGGCAAAGTTTTGTCTGGGGCATATTGTCTTCCGGGTAGTAGCGCAGGAACTTCTCCGGCGCGGAGGGCAGGTGCAGACTGTCGCACGGTCCCCGATAGTTTTCCCACGCATTCAGGATAAATTCTTTCGTGGGCTTTTTGCCGGGCGCAAAGCGTACAAAGACGGCAGAGAAGTGCCCGTCACTCACGGGAACGCGGATGCACTGCGCGGTGAAGTTCGGGCTGTCGGCGTTTTGGATCACGCCGTCCTTGACCGTTCCGTATATCTTATGCGGCTCCTGCTCGGATTTTTCCTCTTCCCCGCCGATATAGGGGATGAGGTTGTCAATCATCTCCGGCCATGTCGTGAAGTTCTTACCCGCCCCGGAAATTGCTTGGTACGTGCATACAAGCACATCCTGCACATCGGGTAGGGGAAACAGTGCGGGGACGTAGTTCTGGATGGAGCAGTTCGACTTGACTGCCACGAACCCGCGCCGTGTCCCCAATCGTTTTCGTTGGAAGGGAATCACTGCCGCGTGGTCGGCGTTGAGTTCGGTTACAATCATTGGGACATCCGGCGTCCCGCGGTGCGCGGAGTTGTTGGATACGACAGGGCAGTTCAGTTTCGCGTAGCTGTCCTCCAAGGCACGGATTTCCGCTTTGGGCATATCCACGGCGCAGAAAACAAAATCCACGAGGGGCACCAGCTTCTCTTTGTCTTTCTCCGCGTCGAACAAACGGAGTTCAGCTAAGTTCTCCGGGAACGGCACGGCCAGCTGCCAGCGTTTCTCCATCAGTTCCCCATAACTTTTCCCTGCCGAGCGGCTCGAAGCCGCCAGTGCAGTTACATTGAACCATGGGTGATTCGCAAGCAAGGAGCAGAACCGCTGCCCCACCATGCCTGTTGCGCCGATGACACCGACATTGTACCGTTTTTGCATAGCTGCCTTACCTCCCGAGGGACACCGGCTGCCGCCGATGACTGTTTTCTGCATAATGGTCATTATATAATACCACAAATCGGCGGATTCGTCAAGGGGTTTGGGGAATTTTTCATGAATCAGCGCGGGCAAAAAGCCCTTGACAAATTTTCAGAATCCTGTATAATTAGAGTAAGAAGAACCATCCATACCAAACAACAATGGAGTTGACCGACATGAACCGAACCGTAAAAAACGCCCTCTCCCTCCTGCTGTGCGCCGCCTTGCTCATGGGCTTATGTGCCGCAGCCGCCGCCAAAGAAGCTGTCGTGCCGCCGGCGCAGCGCTTCAATGACAACGGCAAGTACACCATCGTGCAGTTCACCGACTTCCAAGAGGGCGGCACTTTCTCCAGCATCGCCAAGGACTTCATCCGCGACTATGCCGCACGCTATAAGCCCGACTTATTTGTTCTAACCGGCGACAACATATCTTCCGGGTCAGCCCTCAGTTCTATCCCTGCGGAGGAGCGCACGCGTGAGAACGCCTTGGCCGCCATCCGTACAGCCATCAATAACTATATGGATGTCTTCGATGAGGTCGGGATTCCCGTGACCATGGTTTTCGGCAACCACGATGCGGAGTCCGGTTACGTTTCGCGCTACGATGAGTTCCAAATCTATCGGGAGCATCCTTCTTTCATAGGCACATCCCCGGTTGCGGCACCCGGTGCGCAGAACGAAACCGCAAGCGGGAACCACTACGGTACCCACGCCATAGACATCCAATCCTCCGACTCCGCTGAGACTGCGTTCCGCCTCTTTATGTTTGACAGCGGGGACTACTCCTCCGCCGGCTACGGCTATGTACAGCCGGAACAGATAGCATGGTACGAGAGTATCCAAACCGCCGACCCTAAACCGTCCATCGCATTCCAGCACATTGTGCCGTTGGAAGTGACAGACAGCCTCATAGAGGTTTCGCAAGACACCGAGGGCGCCCGGGGAGCGACAAACGGAAAGTACTACATCCTGCCCGAGGGGAGCCTCGGCGAGATGAACGAAGGCGTCTGCCCCGGCCGGAGAACCGCAGGGCAAGCTGCGGCGCTGGAGGCGCACGGTACCCAAGCCGTCTACTTCGGTCACGACCATGTGAACAGCTATGAGGTGCTGTCCGCCGGCGGTCTGCTCTATGTGAACACGCCCTCTGCTTCTTTCGGGAGCTATCCCGACAGCGGTCCGAATGTGCGCTGCCGCGGCGCGCGTGTCATCACCCTGGATGAAGCAACAGGGTTGGCCACGAGTGAGCTCGTGACCTATGATGCTTTCTATTCCGAGGGACCGTGGGCGTGGTTTGACATCCTGCGCTACAATATGTTCATCGATATGAAAACCGGCGCCACATGGATTGACATCTTCACTTTCGCGCCCCTCAATTGGCTCTTCAAAGCCTTAGGGCTGAAAGGGGAGGGAGCTTGGTTTGTAGAGCTGTTTTAATTAGTATTTATCCACAACCGCCGCCGGCAGAGTTACGACCCCCCACTCCTTGGGGCGGAAAGGCACTTTGCCGGCGGTGTCTGTTTCTAAGATGCGGAAACCGACCGCCCCGCGCACCCCGTCAATCACCGTGCCGGGCTTGCCGTCTTGCGTGGTTTTGTGTATGACAACACCCAACTCATACCAACCGGGACGCAGGCTCTCTACCTCCTGCGTCAAGGTATAGCTATATTCCCCGGCCGTGGGGAATGCATTCCGGACAGCCGCTGTCGGGGCCGAAGCCGTAATGCCTTGCCCCCAGATTTGCAGCTGAAAGCAAACGTCAGGCAGCGGCACTTGGCTCTCCGCCGAGAACTTCACGCGGAGCTTTTCTCCGATGGGGATAGCGTTCTTGTCGTCCGCACCTAAAAGTTCGAATGACTTCACCCGAATCTCCGCCGTTCCTTTCAGCCCTCCCCAGCGGGAAGCCCCTGACACATCCGCCCGAACAGGAAGCACCTTGCTTTCCCCCTCATAGATGCGGATGGCTTCCTCCGGGTTGCCGTCGAAGATGATTCTGCCGTGCTCCAGAACAATGCAGCGTGAGCAGAGGCGGCGGATGTTGGCCATAGCGTGGCTCACGAGCAGCACTGTATTGCCTTGGTTGGTGATGCGCTCCATCCGGTCCTCGCACTTTTTGCGGAAAGCGGCATCCCCGACAGCCAAGACCTCATCGATAATCATAATATCCGGGTTTAAGGTAGCCGCAACGGCGAAACCCAAGCGCACATACATCCCGGAAGAGTAGCGCTTCACGGGCGTGTCTATGAACTGCCCAATCTCGGAGAAGTCCAGAATCTCTTGGAAGCGCTCATCCACCTGTGCCCGGTTCATGCCCAGGATGGCGCCGTTGAGATAAACGTTTTCGCGGCCGGTCAGTTCCGCATTGAATCCGGTCCCGACCTCCAGCATGGCTGCCAAGCTCCCCCAGACGCTGATGCGCCCCGCTGTCGGCTCGGTAATGCGCGAGAGGAGCTTGAGGAGCGTGGATTTCCCGGCACCGTTTTTGCCGATGATGCCGACACACTCCCCCTTGCGGATATCTATATTGATGTCCTGCAAGGCCCAGAAGTCTTTCTTTTGCGTGCGCAGCTTCCCGTAGAACTTCTGCGCCATGCGCCCGTAGACACTTCTGTCCTCGTATTCTTTCAGCTTTGGATGCTTGAGTTCGGTTTTGATGATATATTTTTTTGATACGCCCTCTACCCGCAGGGCGTAAGGTGCAGCATCGTCCATGTTTACGCCTCTTTCCTAACTGTATTCACCCGGTTGATAAACACGGTATGCCAACCGGCGGCATTCGTGTTATACAATGTCCACGAAGTCGCGTTCCGCCTTGCGGAAGCGGACGATTCCCCACCACAACACAGGTACGGTCCAAGCAACGCTGACCAGAAATGCCCGCACATCAAACTGCACATCCGTCAGAATGGACCACTTGTATGCCAGTTCATAGCCGGTCATGGGGTTGACAAGACTGAACATCTGATACAGGGAAAGCGTCCCCTCGCCGACTTTCTGCATCACATTGGCGGCGTTCTCCGCTGAGTAAGCGACGGGCGTTACGTATTGCCCGAGCGTCAGCGCAAAGGGATAGATGGAACGCAAGTCGCGCCACTTGATAGAGTAGGAGCCAATCACAAAACCCGCGCCCAAGCCCAGTATTACCGGCGGCAGCAGCAGCGGGAAACTCAGGAGCATCCGCAGCGGCGGCACATAACCGTAGCCCACGAACATCAGCCCGAGAACCAGATAGGAGATGGCGGTGTCAATCAAGGAGGACAGTACCGAACTGATGGGATTAATCAACCGCGGGAAGTACACTTTCCCGGCCAAACCGGCACCCGCCAAAGCCCCTGCGCCTGTATTCACACCGCGCACAAACATCCCCCAGCCGAGCGCACCGACAAAGACGCTGATGTTATAGGGTATCTCCGAGGTCTCGCGGAAACCGGCGAAAGTACCGAAGATCAGCGACATGATAATCATGTTAAAGATCGGGGTGATGATTGCCCAGCCAAAACCGATGATCGTCTGCTTGTAGCGGACGGTCACATCCCGCCGCGCCATCAGGAACGCCAAGCCTCTGTAGTTCCAGAGGTCTTTCCAGTACTGCCCGTTGCGGCCGTTTGCCTCAATGACAACGGTAGGTCTTCCCTGCGGGTATTGCTCCGGTGCTTTGCTTTTTGCCATGACTGCCCTCACTCAACGCCTTAATCTGCTGTCTCCTCCGGTACGGAGAGTTCGTTTCGAAGTGCCAATGCCTGCGCGTGGATGTCCGCCTTGTGCGCGCCGGTCAGCTTATAAAACAGGAACGGTACCGCTCCTAAGAACATCATTGCCCCCTGCACCAAGGTATATACAGCCAACAGGCGGATTTTGGTCTCCATGGTCTGCGTTTGCACCACATCGTTTATCGGCTGGATGTACTTGATCAGGTTTAAGGCGGTGTCCCCATAGAGCACCAGCGGTGCCAAGGCCTCCGCGATGGTGCGCGAGCACGTGCTGCCAATCCCGATGATGAAACCGAGCGAGGCATCCAAACGCTTGTGGGTCTTAACCTCCAAGTCCTCCAATATATCCGCTTGGAACATGGAGGGCAGCAGGTTCGAGGCTCCGTACTGCAAACCAATCAGGAACAGGAACACAAAGAAGATAATCTGGTAAACGGTCACCTCCGGATGCTTGAAAGCCAAAACCCCCGTCCCGAACGCACAGGCATTGGCGCAGACGGAGTATATCCCGGAGAGGATGTAAATCTGCTTGGAGCTGAGCTTGTTCAGCAGAGCCCGCACCACCAGCATCCCAACGAAAGTGCCGACACCGGTCGGCAGACCGAATAAGATGAACTTATCGGCCCCGCCCAAAAGCGCCGCCGCCAGGAACGTACCCATATAGCTTGCCAGCGAACGGAAGGCCTTGAGGAACTCCGAGAGCAGCACCAAGCGCGCATAGGGGTTCTTCAGCACGTCCGCGAAGCCTACCAGCGGATTGACACGCTTGGATTGGTAGGTGATGCGCTCCTTGACGAGGCGCATGGCGACCATTGTGGCTATCGTAGACGCCGCGGCACACAAGACGGCGGAGAAGAAGTACATCTGCCCGTCGCCGGAGATGAGCCCCGGCTTCTTGAGCATGCCCATAACAAGGACAACCACCAGCGGCGCGGAGTTCCCAATCGCCGAGGCCACCCCGCGCAGGGAGAGGATGCCGTCGCGCTCTTTATGCTCCGGACTCATGACCACGCCGATTTGCGAGGCCTGTCCGGTGAAGAAGCCGGTGAAGTTATAGGCAATCGTCACGGCGACTTGGTAAGCCACCATCAGCGACACCGCCGCCGCAGAGAGCCCGGACGGCGTCCAGAACTGCAGGACGGCGAACAGTCCGAATGGCACGGCCGCCATCGTCACCAAGGGCTTGAACTTATCCTTCCCCGGCTTGGGTGTTCGGTCCACATACATGACGGAGAAGAAAGATATTACAAAAGAAGCGATGGTGCAGATGGTGTTAATCAACGCTACAGAACCCGCGTCCAAGAGCAGGACATCCACCAAATAGTTGCGTCGGTAGTTGCCCGCCATCCCCTGCAAATCCGACAGCAGGAAGACCATGGACAGAAACGCCGCCAGTTCCGCACCGCTCACGAATTTTGTTTTTTCCGTTTTCTGTTTCGCCATTTGTTTACACTCCTCGGCAGCATTTCTTACCTAACCTATGTTATACCATACCGGCAGGCAAAAAGCAAGCGGTTTTGGCTTCAGACGCATTTCCGATTGCGGACCGACACACGCAGGAACAGGGGCGGCAGAGTGCCGCCCCTACGGGTTATTGGTGTGCAAGGGAACATACCGACTCTTCAGCCGGCGGATTTGGGATGGTTCCCTTCGGCTTGCGCGTTTTCCGCCTCCATAGCGTCCGCCGCTTGCTGCTTGGAGGACTTCCAGAGATGGATGACCCCTTCGTCGTTGAGGAGCTTGACAAGAATCACAGCAATCGGCAGGACAATCAAACCGACGAAACCAAAGAGCTGTAGGCCGATATACATCGCGGCAATCGTGACAATGGGCTGCAAACCCAGACCGTCGGAAACCAGCTTCGGCTCCAGTATCTGCCGCACCACAATGATGATGACGTACATGACAATCAGACCGATGCCCATCCCGATATTGCCCATGATGAGATTGTAGAGCGCCCACGGTGTCAGGATGGAACCGGTGCCCAGGACCGGCAGGAAGTCCACCAAAGAGGTAAGGAACGCAATCGCAAACAGGTGTTCGCCGTCAAAGAACTTCAGCAGGTACAGCAGGTAGAAGCCGAGAACCAACTCAAAGAAGGTGACGGTAATGATAATGGCATAGGCGCGGATGAGACCGCCGAACTTCTCTGTCATGGTCTTTTTGATGGCGGCGAAGCGGTTGGAACTGCTCTCCGGGAGCTGACGTTTGATGAAGTTCATCACGCGCTCATAGCCGGTGGTCATGAAGAAAGAAGAGATGACGGTAATCACAACGGAAATCAGGAAAGAGGGAATCTTCGTGGCGGCGGTGAGCGCCCCGGCGGCGGGGGTCTTCAGCCAGTCGAAGTTGATACGGCTCGTGATGGAGCCCCACATTCCGACCTGCTCCCCGGCGGCATTCTCTCCGGCCATGAGTTGCTCGATGAGCGTAGAACTCCACGTATCAAAGCGTGCTTGCATAGAGGCCGGCAGGAAGTCAAGGAAAGCGACAATCTTCTCCTGCATACTCATCAGTACATCCGGGAGGTTCTCCCCGCGCACCAATTCCGTCACGTAGGTAACAAAGCCCTGCGCCGCCGTATAGATGCGTGCCCCGACCAGTACTAAGAGCAGCACAATCAGTATATAGAACAGCAGAACCAATACAACGGCGGTGAAGCCTTTCTTAATCCGGAACTTCTGATGGAAGAACCGCATGGGTTTCTGGAGGATCAGCGCAACGAGGAACGCAAACAGGAATGGAAACACCAGCCCGAAAGCATATTTCAGGAAGAGGTAAAACGCGGCGGCAATCAGCACAAAGTAGGCAACGTTGATTAAGCGGTTGCGCTGCTGTGTGGCGCGGGTAGTAGCGTCCCGTAGGGTTGTCACGCTGTCGGTGCTGTTAAAGTCATCTGGCACGGTAGGATTCTCCTTAAGCAGAAAATTCGCCGAGGCGGCCCTTTTCAATCAGTTCTGTTTGCTCTCCTGTGAGCGGTTGCACCGTCTGCGCCGGAACGCCGTCCCAAGCGCAGCGCTCCAAATCCACGCAGCCCTCCGGCGTGAAAGCGACACCCTCCAACTCCAAGAGCCTGCGTTGGACAGCCGCGCCGCCGAAGCCGAAGCTCGCCGCGCAATGCCCCGCCTTGCTCACGACCCTGTGGCAGGGGATGACGCCGGGTTCCGGGTTGCTGTGGAGGGCATAACCCACGGCTCTGGCCCAAGTCATCGTGGGGTTCCCGGCGAGGACGGCAACCTGACCGTAGGTCGCGACTTTCCCCGCGGGGATGGTCCGCACCACGTCCAGAATCCGCCCGAACGGTTTCTTCTCCGGCATAGGCGATTCCCTTTCGTTCAGGGGCGAAGAATCTTCGCCAACGGTCTGCCTTTGGCCAACTCGTCTATGAGCTTATCCAAGCGGCGGATGTTCTGCATGAGCGGGTCCTGGATTTCTTCTATGCGTATGCCGCAGATGGTGCCGGTAATCCGGTCGGCGTTGGGATGCAGCCGCGGGGCTCTTTCAAAGAGTGTACGGTAATCCGCACCGCTCTCTGTCATCCTATGCAGCGTGTCCGTGTCATATCCCGTCAGCCAACAGATGCAGGCATCCACCTCTTCCGGTGTCCGCCCTTTGCGCGCCGCTTTCTGCACCAAGAGGGGATAGACATTCGCAAAGGGCATGGTAAAGATACGTTCCGCCGCCATCCGTGTTCCTCCGTTTGGGTGGATATTTTTTGTTACCGTTTGTAACTATTGGGTTGGCTGCACGGTTCTTGGCTCTTACCTCTTGCTTCAAGCCGCCGGTTTGGGTGGATATTTTTTGTTACCGTTTGTAACTATTGGGTTGGCTGCACGGTTCTTGGCTCTTGCCTCATGCTTCAAGCTGCCGGTATGGGTGGATATTTTTTGTTACCGTTTGTAACTATTGGGTTGGCTGCACGATTCTTGGCTCTTGCCTCATGCTTCAAGCCGCCGGTATGGGTGGATATTTTTTGTTACCGATTGTAACTATTGGGTTGGCTGCACGGTTCTTGCCTCTTACCTCTTGCTTCAAGCCGCCGGTATGGGTGGATATTTTTTGTTACCGATTGTAACTATTGGGTTGGCTGC
>JAISUW010000067.1 GCA_031271865.1 Oscillospiraceae bacterium | reverse complement strand
CCGAATACAACCGGCAATTTCAACCACTTCCCACGAATTACCAATCATTGCCACGAAAGGAGTCTGAGCTATAACTTAAAAAACGCGAAATTTTGGTCTTGACTTTTGGTGCAGTTTATGTTAAAATGATGTGAACCCCCTAAAAAACGGATGAACGAAGAAGGGCAATGCAGATTATGACATATGTAACCGCTTTGTTACCGCCCCCCCCCCCGCGTAACTATTTCGTAACAATTGTAATAGCTAAGTGTGTCTGCGTCCTGCGGTCTTTATAGATTTGCGGGGCGTTTTCCTATGTCCCATGAATCAAAAAAACGGAGTTGGTCTTATGCAAACAAAGTCTCACAGATTCTTGCGGTTTTTCACTATTTTGCTTGTACTGCTGCTGGCTGCAGGCGCTTTCAGCGCCGTAGCCGTTGAAGAGGGTGTTAAGAACGCAAAGACGGTTTATAACGTAGCTTTGGTCATTGACGCGTCTGCCTCTCTGGTGAAAGATGAGAAAAGCGACGTAGGCGGTCTGCGGTATCAGGCTATATCTATGCTGCTCGACACGCTCACTGCGGAAGGCAACGAAGTTGGTGCCTATGTCTTCAACGACTACACTACGCAGGTCGCCCCCATCAGTCCTGCGGACACGGCAAAGAAAGCAGACATCCTCAGCGCAATCAAAGCCGTAGCCCCCGCTAACTGGACGGACTTCGGCACGGCACTCAATGAGGCGGTCAAAGGTATCGCCGCCAAGCAGAAGCAGCAAGTGGAAGCGACCGGAGTGCACCTGCCATCGATTGTGGTGCTGTTTACAGACGGTGTAATCGATTTCATGGACGGTCCCTTGGAAGCCGGACAGAAAGTCAAATCCGCCCAAAACCGCGATGCCGCCATTGCAATGGCACAGAGCGAGGATATTGACATATTCGGCATATTCTTAAACAGCGGCGGCAACATCAAGGGCAACCGGGAGTTGTTTGACATCGTGAAGAACACCCGCAATAACCCGGACGACCCCGCCGACCCCTACACAAACGGCAAGGCCAATCCCCTCCCGGGTTATGCGGAAGTCAGGAACTCCGCTGACCTGAACAAAGCATTTACAGAGAGCATCATCGCTGAAATCATGGGCGTGATACCGAGTCCGGAAGAGTCTTTACCGGTGGAAAAAGAGATTATCATCCCAGGCATGGGTGTGAGTGAGCTAACCATCAATGTCCGTTACATCTGGGGTGTCAAGGACAAAATCCGCGTATCTATCCGCAAGCCGGACGGAACCGTCGTGCAGGAAACCAGCACCGCAGATGTCATCACACACAAAGAGGAAACGTACTTCAACGCCAAGATGATTAAACCCTCGCCGGGCAAATGGTACATCCGCGTTGATCCGATAGAGAATGACCCGACCGTGACCGTCAGCTTGGACATCAAGGTGAGTACGGATATCATGGTTGCCACTGATGTGCAGCCGTGGCTGAAACTGGTTGATGAAGGAGAACTGTTGGCAACGAAGCCGGTACAAGTCACTTCTTGGCTGGAAGCCAACGGGCAGAAAGCCGATACGGCGGACTTATATACCGGTTATACTTGTAACCTTATCCTGACGAATACGCAGACCAATGAAGAGACCGCAGTCCCCATGGTATTGGCGGAGGACTTACAGTACTATGCGGCACTGAACATCAAAGACTTCAGCGAATACAAAGCGGAAGCGGAATACATCTCCGAAGGCATCAAATTTCGTTCCCCGCCGGTACTGATTTCACTCAGCAACCAACTCCCGGTGATAGCCAGTCCCTCCTTGAGCGACAAGATCACATTCAATCTGCTTAAGAAAGGCATCTATGAAGCCGATTCCGCTGTTTTGGGGAATGTTTCCGAGCCCGATGGACAAGCACTGACCTGGAGCATCGTGCAATCCGATTGGCCCGGTGCCAAAGTCGCGCCCGATGGCTCCTCTTTTACGGTAGATACCCAAAAGAAAGCCGGCAGCGGCGTCGTCCGCCTTCGCGCCGAAGACCCCAACCAAGCTGCCGTCGAGTTCAGCTTTTCATTGGAAGCCAAGAACACCACTGCCGCCTGGGTAATAGGCATGGGTGCTGCAATCGCTTTGGCTGTATTGGTTATTCTGTTGGGCCCAACGCTTTTCGGACCCCGTTTTAGCACCCCGCTGACGCTGAAATTCGACTTCAAGTATGAGGGAGAGTATAAACAAACAGAGGAAGCACAACTGCCGGGATACACCCTCGGGAAGCAGCATACATACACGCTCTTTGAATTGAGCGAAGCGGCCGCGAAGACACTCTCAAGTCTTGAACCGGAAGAAAGTGCAGCACTGGACAAACAATTGCGTGAGGATGAGGCCGCATTGAAAGCGCACAAGTTCACCGGACTAAAGCAGGCCGAAAAAAACTTCCGCTATGAAGGAGGCGGCAGCAAGCAGCCGGTTGAAAAGCCGGGCTTTTCAAAGCAAATCTCTTTCAGCGGCGGCAGCGTCACTGTCAGTTGGCCGCGGGAAGACGGCGACTTTTCAAGCGATGCCTATTCGAACGAATCCGATGAAACGTATTATTCCTGACAGGGCGATTGAGGCATTCGTCCAAATATACAAACACCATCCATCCATTTATACAAACAGGAGGTCACCTTATGCCGCTCGCACCCGATAAACTCAAGCGTATCCAGAAGAACATGTCTACCCTCGACTACTGGGACGGTTTAGGCATCGTCCCGCGCACCCTGCGCGACATGACCGGCGACGACCGCTGGCTGATTGTCGGCCTCGGAGGCACCGGGGTCAATGCTATGATTAAGCTGCGCCAGAAGCTGCGCACCCGCGTCGACCTTGTTTCCTTGGAAAACCATGTGGGCTTCCTCGCCATCGACACCGACGGGAAGGAACTCGACAAGAAAGTCGCTGAAGGCCGCATTTTTGAAAGCGAGAAGTGCAATCTGCCCTCCGGCGGTGCCGCGCAGGCCATCCTCAATCCCACGCCGCAAATGATTAAGTGGCTGGATCCGCAACTCAAAACCTATGTGAAGCCGGATAGCTTTGACGATACAGGTGCGGGTGCCCGCCGCCAATTCGGCCGCGTTCTCCTGACCGGCAGCGCAGCTGTAGATAAACTCATCAGTGCCGTCAACGGCCACAAAACCAAGCTTATGGGCAGCCAGCACGGTGCGCGCCTGAACCTCATCGTTTTGGCCGGAATAGCGGGCGGCACAGGCAGCGGTACGATTATTGATGCCACTTATATTATAAGCCAACTCATCGGCAGGGGACACGGAGCTTCCACTGCCGGCAAGGCTTACGGTTTTATCCTCCTGCCCAATGCCTCCTCCGATAAAGCACCCTCCAACCCCGAGGATGTCGCCAACGGCTCCAAGAATGGATATGCCGCTCTTAAGGAGATTGAGTACCACATGACCATCACGGCCAGGGGCGAGTATTTCAAGATGCAGTACCCGAACCTGCCCGTCAACCAAGGCGACCTCTTCGATGCCTGCTTCCTCGTTGACGGGGAAGGCAATGATGTCATCCACAAAGAGCCGCGCACCATGGCGGCGGAAAATGTCTCCAACTGCATCCTCAACATGATTTCCGCTGAACGCGCACGCGAGGGCGGTGCTGCGCACGCTTCCCTGATGAGTTTTTTCATAGATGTCGGCCAAAAGCGCGAAACGTTCCTGACGCAGAAGTCCGATGCCGTCATGCCCCGCGATTCCTACTACCAATACATCGCTACCGGATATACGGAGATGGCCGTCCCTATGGATTTGCTGCGCATTCACGCCGTGAAGAGAGTGTTCGGCTCCATGTTTCTCGACTTTGAGAAGCGCAGCAAGGTTTCAGACCAAGAGACAATTTCCTTTTTGGACAAATTCGGCTGCGGCAGCCGGAAGGACATGATGGACAAAATCGATGCGATGGAGAAAATCACCATCCATATCCGTAAGAAGACTGCCAAAGCCGACATTGAAAACGCCGCGCAAGAGGCTTGGGACAAAGCGGTTTGGCCGGATTTTTTGGCAGCTATGGTATCCGAATTGCAGCGTTTCGGTCCCTCCCACATGGTCACACTCTGCGAGAACATCGAGCGCATTCTCGGGGAGATGAAAGCGGATCCGAAACTGAATGATTTAGACACCCACCGCAACCAGCAGGCCTCCGTTTGGATTGAGAAGCTGAAGAAAGAAGCGAAACGGCAGAAAGAAACGTACTTCGAGCCCTTCGCCGCCGTCCTCACCGCATTCAAAGCGGAACTGGATCTCCAAGAATCCATGCTCGACAGCAAATCTCCTGCCAGTCCTTTCAAGACTACGTATTACTGGTCGCCGTTCTATGACAAAGATCGACCCAATGAAACCCCGTCTGCCATTGAACGCGTAGATGACCAAGTCGCCGCCGTCCATAAGCACATCCGCGATAAGTTCATGGCTCTCATGACCATTGAGAACAAAGCGTTCTGGGATTTGCGCTCCGAAACAGGCTTGTTCGATGCCGCCGGCGCTCTGCGCCGTTTCGTAGCGGAGGAATTCGCCAATATCCCCGACCGCAATATGCAGGATGTTATTGCCATGAGCTTCAGCCATGACAAGGATGCCCGCGCCATGATAAAGAACGACGGCTCTGCAGATGACCAAGAATCCAATGAACTCCACCGAGCAGCTGAGCGGATTGCCAAAGAACTTAACAGCCGCGCCAAGGTGCTGGCAAAGGTCAGCCGCGTTGAGGAATTTAACGGCGACTTCAACGCCACCTTCCTTGTCATGCCGGCAGACAGCCCAAAGCTCAACGAGCTTGTCAAGCAGCTTCTTCCGCAGTTTACTGCCTTTACTTCCCCCAGTGCCACCAGTTACTCCCTCTTCATCAATTATTTGACCCTCCCGCTTTACGCTTTCGACTGGACTCTGGTCGGCGAGAAAGCCTACGCCAATGCCGGCGAAACCGTCGGTGTTCACATGGACATGGCTACAGAGGATTGGCGTCGGTTCCCGAACCTCATCAACGAGAAGAAGTGGCCGTCCCTCGGCTACGGCTACGCTTTCGCAGAGGAAGCGAGGTTATCTGCGCACGTTCGTTCGATAATGGAAGAAGCAAAGCAGCGCGGTTTGGTCTACCAAAGCGGTACTAAGGATAACGAGAAGTACAGCCTTCTCCTTTTCGCCGACGGCAGGTATATTCTCCCCGCCAACGCATCCCCGGTTCTCAAGCGCTTAGCTGAACTGCTCTCCAAAGCCAACCAGAAGCTCGGCGAAGGACCGGATGGCGTCTGTGAAGGTTACTACACCGAGGCCGCGCAGCTCCTATTCGATAACCTGCAAAAAGAGGAAGGCACACCGATAGAGAAGGAAGACATCCTCGGCAAGGTCATTACGCACCACATCGACGGCAATATAGAGGGTTGTTTGAAAGCGGACTATGCCATCACGCAAAGCATTCTCCCGGCGGATGTTTTGCTCTTGCATCAGACGATGCCAAAAGCCAGCATCACCAAGTACGCCGCCGACGGCTCCACGCCGCCCAAGGGCTACCATTGGGAGCTGACCGGCCGCTTTATGCGCAAGATGTTCAAGACCTGCCTCTCGCTCCAGCGCACCATAGCCGTCTGGGATGCCCTCATGAAGCTTGTGGAGGAATGGAACTCCGCCATCGAAGAGGAACAGACCTCCGGCTCCCGTCTTGACCTCTTCCCGACCTACTACGGTGCCGGCTTCTTCAGCTACAACGAAGAGGAGGAAGTCTGGACCTATCTTGCTCCGGACGACAGCGAAGAGGAGCTGCTCTGCCCATTCGACCTCAAGGGCTGGCAGAAGAAGTGCGAGTACTACTACCTTGTACAGAAGTACCTCGAATTGGATGAAGAAGTCTTCGCGTCTTGGGAGGAGCGTTACGAGGAATTCGACCGCGATGCCCGCCGTGCCGCCGCAAAACAGGAAGTGAAGCTCCTGGAAACCCTAAAGAAAGAAGCCGAGCCGATGAAAGCTTTCGCCTGGAAGAACACCCTCAAGAAAGCCGGTGCGGAAGCCCAAGTCAAGCCCATCTACGAGCTCTACGATTCCCTGATTGCCAAGCTCGACAGCTGAAGAATACCGGTCATGGGGCGGTGCACCGCGCATTCACACCGCCCCGCAGTCAAATGAGAAAGACAGGTGAAAGGGATTGGATATTCGCAAACAAGTGGATAAGCTCGTCCGTAAAGCCCTCCCCTCCGAGCCGATGCAGCGCCTCTTTACCTTTGCCGTTACGCTGCCTTTTGCAGACACACTCAGGCAAGCCGCAACGGAGTTGTATCCGAGCGGACCGCCTTTTGTTGTGGAAGCAACTTCGGATGCCTGCAAAAAGCAAATCAAAGAGCTGCGTGCCGTCGGCGGTGTGGACAAGCGGTTTCAGCCGTTGCAGGTATACATTCTCGGCATGGATGACCCGGCACCGGCGGATTCCCCGCGTATTGTACGCCTTTATGACGGCGAAACAGATGTGTTGGATTTGTCTCATAGCAATGTCTTACCCGGGCTCTATGTGCAAAACGCCCCGGAGGGAGCAGAGGCACTTGTCAGTTATATCTATTACTTGAGTTTCGCCGAAAAATCCGCTTTGCCGGAAGAGCAAACGGACGAAGCTACAGGCGCGGTGACAGATGAGTTCCAAGGCGTGCTCTCCTTCTGGCGGGACAGTACCGTCCGCACAGAGTGGCTCATGCAGCTCTACCGCAAACTGGAACGGGATACAGTTGTCTATCCAAACGTAGATTACGGTGCCGAGAAGCTCCTGGAAGGGGAGTGCGATGCCTTTTACAAGCGTATACCGAAACTGCCGCCCATTGAACACTTCCCCATGTTGGCTGAACCGTTGGATTACAAGAAGAGCAAGAAAAAATCGCAATCCGCATGGGAGTGGATGACCTCATTCTACCACAGGGATCCGCGGGAATTGGCACAAGCACATTTCGCTAAAGTAAAGGATGTACTTCCGGCGATATTCGAAAGCTCTTTCCTCCCCCATAACGATGCTCGGATTTACACCCTACCGCTGGATTATATACTGGAATCCGAACGCTTCCCGACTGACATAACCAAAAAAAGCAAAGCCGCAAATGAAAGCAAATTTTTAGAAAAAGACTGGCTCAAAGAGAGCCTCCTGAAAGAGAGCGTCACCCTGAAAGGGGATGACCCCGCGAAAGCTTTCGCCGCCATGCAAGTATTCTGGAACAGAATCACAACCGTATTCAAAGCGATGACAGAAAAGTGGTTCTACGAACAGGCATCAGCCGCCGTTAATGACGGCCCTATTGAAAGCGCTGCACGTGAGGCGAAAGAAAGCAACGCCCGGCAGCGCTATTACCTTGTGAACATGATGGGTCACACCCCGCCTGCGTCAGAAACCGATACGTCCGGCCAATCCTATCCCATAAACTGGGGCAGCTACGGCGAAGAGGAGAACGGCCTCCAAATCCCGCCGCGGCGGCCGCTCACTGCCGAGGGATTTAGGAAAATGGTGCAAACCTGCCTGCTGCCTTGCTTAGAGGACTACAGCCTGAAACCGCAAGTATTTGCCATCGGTGCCTGTCAGGAGAACGAAAGGGAAGCGCTCGCAGCCGTTGATTTCGGAAACTGTAAAGCCAAGTGGTTCTACCCGCAAAATATGGAAAAAGGGCTTGTCTATGCCCTCTCCCTCACTCCCTGCGCGTTCTTTAAAGGAGGCAGTAATCTATGAGCATTCTGACTTTCCGCTATGTATCCGATCCGGAACCTGCGTTGAAGTGTACCCTCAACTGGAATAAAGTTTGGGCTTACAGTCAAGTGCGCCTCACCGCTGCAAACAGCGAGGGACAGGAACAGACAATCAGCAGCTTCCACAAGACCGGCAACGGTCAAACCTGTTTGACCATCAGATTGAAAGATGTCAACCTAAAGCCTGGGAAAGAATACAAACTCCGCCTATATGGGGATTTCTTCGGCAACGCAAATCCGTCAGAGTGCATTGCCTTGGATTTGGAGAATGACGCTTTCCTCTACCCGTACCAAGCCATCGGCACAGCCAAACTCATACGCCACACCAAAGACGGTTGGTGCCGCTTTCAGCTGACTCTTAACGGCTCCCTCCCGGAGGGCGAGTTGCTGATCAGCCGCAGCGCAAGGGAAAGCGCCGTGACGGTTCCCATCCCTTGGCGCATCCCCGCCGGCGGTATCTCTTTCTGGATGCAAATGAGCAAGCCCGAGGACTTGACTTTCAAGGGCAAATCCGCGCAAGTTGATTCCCGCATCACCATTGACACCGCCGGTGCAATTGCAAAATAAGAATTGGAGAGAACATAATGAAATACTTCTGTCCCTATTGCCATACCAGAAGACTGCATGACCATATTCGCTTCGCAGCCGAGGAAAACGGCAGCAATATGCGCTTGGTGGAAGCACTGGCCGCGCAAGACGTGGATGAAACTCTGCTGAATAAGTTCTTTCAGTTGGAGAAGCTTGCGGGTGTGTCGTGGCTCGCATTCCGGCCAGAGAAACAGGGAGTAACGCATGTCACACTGACCGTAGAGGATGCAGTGGAGGCGTTCAACGCCGCTTACACATACATCGGCCGTACGATTACGCATTTGGATGGTGTGCCTATATCCAAACTGGTAACAGACATCAATGCCATCCCCCAACAAAAGCGCACAGTGCCAATCCTTGATATTGCAGAGATAGTTTACCTTACGCAGCCCGTTTCTTCCCAAGCTATGCCTTACGCTCCCACCGGTCTGCGCGGACGGCCGATGTGGTACGGCACAGACCCGACCCGTGCGAGAAGAGAAGAAATGCGCTCTTTCCTGAAAATCTGCGGGGATTGCCGCCGAAGTATATGCTCCGCAGCCGGTACCATGCAGGAAATCACCATCGGCCTTCTGGGAACGGAACGTGTCGGGAAATCCACCTGCATCACATCCACACTTCTGGCTTTGAACAGCTCTGATCCGAATGACGTTCGCGTCGCAAACCTCAAGGGGGATGACCCGAAGTCCGTTGCGTTTTACCGGGATCTGATTGTGCCGTACCAAAACGACTTTGCCGTAAAAAAGACAGAGGTGAAAGAGGGCGACTTTTTCAGTATGTCTGTAGTTGCGGAACTCCCGGGTAACGGGAAGTGCTTACTGACATTCTACGATATGCCCGGTGAACTCTTCAACGACTCGGAGTCAAGGGACGGCCTGAGTGACTTGTATAAGAACGATTATGCGCCCCTCACGAGGGAAATGGATTGCCTTTGGTTCTGCCTGGATTTGGCACAGTTAACCGGAAACAAAGACCCTAATGTAATGCAATGGCTTGGTTATGATGCAGCTGACGGCGAATTGCACATCAGGGAGGCAACAGACTTATACACCACAATCAAAGCAGCGCGGGAATACTTAGAACAAAGCACAGATAGTGGTTTTCGATGGCCTCCGGTTGCGGTCATTCTGACAAAAACAGATATTGCCGTAAAATTTAGTGAAATGGGTAATGCGATTTACGATAACTCTTTGCTCTTCAATCGTGACCAACGGGAACAGGCCGGCGAAACCGGTATCTATGAATCCTATGCTGTAAAAGCTCCTGCCTTTATTATGTATTGCAAAGATACGCAGAGATTGCTCACAAAGATACCCAACAGCAACGGCAGCATTCAGAATCTGAGGAATGTCTTCGGCAGTCCAATCTATTTCTGTACTTCCGCCTATTCCCACGGAGATATAAAAAAGCAGCCGCTTGCAGACGAGGCGACCACCGTTACCCAATTAGAGACGGTTATGAGAGACCGTCAGAGACCGGCAACCTGTACCCCAACGAATATGCTGACGGCAGTCAACGCTTTTCTAAAAGCAAACCCGGATATGAAGCAGGAGTACCAAAGCTTGCAAGCGGCATTGACGGATGCAAAGAGTGACTATCAGAATCTATCCGCTGCTACCCCGGCAGAATTTGCGAAAACGCTGTTCCGGCAACTGTGTACCGGTACTCCGCCGCAGGCTTTCCACGCCCGCCTGCCAATCCTTTGGACACTTGCTGTTCTCGGAAAGCTGGATGTGCTTTACGTTCACGAAAAGTATAAAAGAAAGTTTTTTGGTAAAGAAGTGCGAATCGAAAAGAATGACCGTGCCCGCACGAAAGCAATGAAAGCAGCGCAACCGCCGGCCGTCGGCAAAGCCATGAATGACCATCTCTGCGGCGTAGAAGGTAAACTGACAAAAAATGCGGATAATCCACCTGTTTACGTTTTCAAGGAATATGTTTAAGCCACCCAATCCAAGCCGCTGACATCAAACCCACCAATTCACAGAAAGGCGGTTCCATCTATGCCGCACTATGTATACTATGAATCTAACCTTCAGGGCACAATAGAAAAACAAACCCCGCCCGGCGCGGAAGTGTTCCCCGAGGAGGAAGCAAAAGCGGTTGCCGCACTCATTCGTGACGGTTCACAGCTGCGCCGCGCCGGCTACTGCGTTGCGGTTCGCACTCCGAAAACCCATATGGATGACATCTGCTATCTGCGCGCCGGCTCCCGCAGTCAGAGTCAGCAGACATCTGCAACCGTATCCCGCTGTATTCATGCCGATCTCAGCGATTTTTCCTTGAGCGAGTGCGCGGAGAAACACCTCGACCGCTTCCTGCAATTCAAGACCGCCGATGAAGTCACAATCGATCAAAACAGGAACTTTGCGCAACCTGACGCTGTTTCTCCCATCCAGCCGTATCCTCTGTCCGAGAAGCAGTTGAGCGCCATTCTGGGAGCGGTACTCAACCGCATTCAAACCGCCGCCGAGCCGCTGCATATCGCGGTCAACCCGGTTGGTTTTGATGAAACGGTTCTGCAAATCCTCAAAGCCGTCTACCTCAACCTCCCCGCCGGCTACCGCGCCAAGGCGGGCTATGTGACGCTACCCACGGCAGGGCAGATCATCCCCGCCGGTATCTGCCTCTGCTTTATCTCAGAAAACACCGCTGCCCAATTCAGAGGCAAGTATGTGCTGAAGCTTACTTCTCCCGGCGATGCCGATGCCATCATTGGCAGCACACAAAAGAAGGATTTTATCCGGAACTATTGCAGTCTTTCCGAGGAGGAGCGTAAAGTGCTGTACATACCGCTCCTCGAAGAGCGCGTGGAACAGCCGGCAAGCGAGGCGTGGTTTGATATCCGCTCCGCCGCATACCAAGAAGCCTTTGCGCTGGAATATAGTTGGCATACCATAACCGACGAAGCGCGAGACAAACTTGTGCTGGCGGCGGCAGACCGATTTGTGCAAAACGAAAAGAGCGTCAACCCTGCGGATATAGCCAAATACAATGCGCACATGACCGCCGATCGTTTCCGCACCCTTCAAGCCGAAGCAGAGGGGCAGGGCTTCAGAGAACTCGTCGCTTCTCTCTTGCAGTACCGGAATCTGGTGAAAATGCTTCCGGACTTGTTGCCTGATGTGGAAGCGTATCACGCCTATGGTTTGCCGAAAAACTCCATATATAACAAAGCCGCATATGACGATTACATGGGACTTCAAGAGAAAATCACCCTATTGTTTGGCCCGGATAGTTATCAGAATGGTTCAGCGGCATGGAACAGCGTTTACACCGCCTACAAAGCAGAGCAAAAGCAAGCAAAGCAAAAATCCATCGACGAAGCGGACTTCACACTGCCGCAGTTTGCCCAAACCGTTAACGCGCTCTCGCAAGCCGTCGCAGCCTGCGAGCCTGAGAACCAAGCGTCCCTGCAGACCTATCTGCAACAAAAAGCCAATGCCGAGTTTAGAAATCTCTGCAATACGGATGAAGAGGTCGGTTTCCAAGACAACCAATGGATAGCCGTCGCTTATCAGCAATCCGCGCCGTTGATTCAAAGTGCTTGCCAAGAAACCTACCGCAAGTATCAGGAACACCAAAAGGCATATGATGAAACAGCCGCCTACTTCGCAGCGGTTGCCCAAGGGAAGAGCGGACGTCTTCCTGCCGGAATCACCCTCCTCACCTATCTCGACGCTTTCGATAGCTATCGCAAAAACCTTACAGACAGAACGGCACTATCTAACCTAAACAATGCCTATATAAATGACGTTAGCAAATTATCACAATGGCCTCTTGACCTGAAAGATCTGATACACCATGTCTGCCTGCCGAAATCTGCCGCTGCACCATATGAGCAAATGAATCCTCCTGCTGCCTCGGAAACCGTACGAGGCTCTGGTGTAGCACAACAGAAAGAGAATCCGAACCGAACAGCAACCAATCCCCGTATGGCTGCGCTGAAGAAAGGCAAACAGAAACCGCAAACCCCACCGCAACCGAATTCACCGATTCCCGCAACGCCCAAAACGAAAGAAGACCCCTCATTCACTGAGCAGATTTACACCCTGAACACATACCTCTTGGGTCTGAAAGACAAAGGAATTGAACCAACACTTCAACCGCCCATGAACGGTCGGCCGCTGACAATTGATGTGCTGCTTGGTTTCTGCAAAGACCTCCTTACGACAAAAGCCTGCGGGAAAGATGCTCCGGCGCACCGCGCTATCGGTACCTACCTCCGCATTCATTGCCCTGCTGTATTGCCGGAGGCAGTGTACAAGATATACTTCCCGGAGGAGACCACGAAGAAAGGCGGGAAGAAGGTCCGGCAGCTTTTAAAGGAGAACTTTCCCATCATAGCCGCGGTTGCCGCTGTCATTCTGTTCTTTGGTGGGGTGTTTGCCGGCCGTCTGCTGTTGCAAAACCCGGCCGCCGTTTCTGCAGGCGCAACGGAGGTCACTTCCGCCGAAGAGTCAATTACCGAACCACCGTCGGACATCACCGATTTCACCGAGCCGCCGACGGAAGAAAGTACCACCGAAAGCATAACTGAAAGCACCACAGAAAGCGCCACGGAAAGCACGACAGACACAACCGCCGGCACCGGTACGTCCGAACTCTCATCAAACGGGCCGGACCGCAAACCGGACGATCAGACGCCGACATCACAAGTGCAGGTGTCAGCGTCTTTCACGAAAACCGAGGTACAACTTAGCATCAGCGAATTTCCAAATGGCTACAATTTCATTGTCGGGTGTCTGAAAGATAAAACGTTCGTCGTCACGCCTGCTGAAATAACCGGATTGATGTATGGTTCAACAGACCCGTCCGTGGCTGAAATCCATCCGGTTTCGGGGATTGTGCATTTATTGAAGCCGGGGTCAACAGACATTGTCGTCCAATATAACGGCGAGGATCTTGCCACCGTAAAGTTAGTCGTCAAATAGACTCCAAGACGGCGAAGCACTGTACAAAAAATCAATAATTCAAACAAATGAGGGATGCACATGAAGAAATGCCCCAAATGCGGCACCGCCAACGACGTCCGTGAAAACCACTGTCAGAACTGCGGGGAATCCCTCGCGGACAAGACCACGCCACCAATCGAAAGTGCGAAGAAAGGCACAGGACTTATCATAGGCTCCGCGGCGTTTCTCGTGGTTGCTGTCATTGCCGCTGTCGTCCTGCTTACTGCGGGCAATCGCGGCGGCGGTGTGGAAAGCACCTCGACACAATCGTATAGTACTGCCGAATACATCGAAGCCGGCGGCGGGACACAGCCGAACGCCGAACCGGTCGATGGCGAAACCACCACCGAGCAGTGGTGGGTCACGCCCACAGTCGAAGCCCCGGCAGAACCTGTCGCCGCCGCCGCAGCCACAGTTGCCACTGCCGCCCCCGCCGCTACAACTGCTGCCGCCCCCCCCACAACCGTCCCGCCTTCTTCTTCTGCAGCGACGACACGAATCACGACCGATATGCAGGTGCAAGCTAAATTTAAGAGTTCGGGGTACTCCATCATCGTGGGGTATACCAATGACTTCATCAGCAACGAATTGACGTACACACCGAGTACGGCGATTATGTGGCTCACTTGGAGCAGTTCCGATCCCGCTGTCATAAAGATAGACGCCGATACCGGCAGGATAGAAGCCCTCGCCGTCGGCACAGCAACAATTGCCGTTATGTACCACGAAAAAGAAATAGCACACGCCCCGATTACCGTTAAACCGGCGCAGACAACGACAACCACCGCCGCAGCTTCTTCATCGAATGCTATGCGGTACTGATTTTTGGTGCATTTTTTGTTACCGATTGTTACTAATACGGTATACTCAGTTTACTATAGTAAGGAATGAAACCGATGAAGTTGAAGAAATGCCAAGCTTGCGGTGAGCTGAACTCGGCCAGCGAAAGCACTTGCCAGTCTTGCGGATGCCCTTTGGACGGCGCGGCAGTTGTTATCATGTGCTCTTGCGGTGCCCAAAACGATGAAGGCGATAAGTTTTGCCAATCGTGCGGTCATTCGCTTGCGGAAGCAGCAGCAGCTTCTCGCAGTAAGATTAACCCCACCCTCATCGCCGTCGGCATCCTCTGCGTAGCCATCGTCGTTTTTGCTTGCGGCATCATTGGGTACTTGCGCAACAAATCCAATGACAAAGTGGAATCTGCGGACGCGTCTGCCGGAAGCAGCGTGGGTGTGCGGACAATTGCGACGACAACGGCCGCGGAGGAAACCACGCTCGAGTGGTGGACTACCGTCCCCCCTGCGACCACGACCACCACCCGTGTGGCCAACACCACCTTGCCGCCCCCGACATTTGCGACCACGACCACCACAACGACCACAACCACTACCAAGCCCATCACAACCACTACGAAGCCAACCACAACAACTTCACGGACAACAACCCGAACCACAACTCGAACCACCACAACCACGAAGAAGCCCACTGCGAGCGTATCCATTGACCAAGGCTCTTCTGTCACCATCAAAAAGGGTGGGATGAAAGTCCTCTCTGCGACAGCCAAGCCGGCAGGTACAGTCTTGACTTGGAAGACCAGCAACATGAGAATAGCAACCTGTATGTGGGGCACCATCTATGGCATGGGCTACGGCTCTTGCACCATCACGGTGACGACATCCGAAGGCAAATCGGACTCTATCACCGTGTACGTGAACTGATTCACACATAGCCAAAGCTACCGGATAAGCGGCAGAACCGACCGCAACCGATACTTCAAACCACGAAAGGAGCCTCATACTATGTCAGACCTTCTTAACCTCCTGCTGACCGTTTTCGATTTCAGCGCAAATACCGGCATCCTGGATCTCCTCGGTCAAATCGGCTTGGCTTGCCTTGCCGTATTGCCTACCGTAATCCTCTATTGCGCCGAGTTTGTCCTCGACATCGTCATTGCTCTTCTCTAATCCTTTTTCCTATCTCCCGCAGACTGCCGCCTGCAATCGGTTCTGCTGCTGTGTCTGCGGGAGACGGGATACTTGTTCCGTATCCTGAAGAATACTGCAGCAATCCAAACGGGAGGATACCTATAATGAAAAATCGATTCGTACGCAGTACAGCACTCCTTATGTTTCTTTGCCTGCTTCTGACGGTATTTACCGCCTGCGGTGCAACAGCAGAGATTGAGGACACCCTGCATGAGTTCCAACTCGCAGCAAATACCAATTCCCTGAGCAACATCTTGGAGTGCATTGACCCCAAGATAGCCAATCCCATCAAGACGGTCGTCGGCGTTGTCGGGCTGTTCAAGAGCGATGTGTCCATAGATAAGTACGGCGACCAACTGGTGCAAGCACTTATGAGCGGCAGCGATGTGGACAGCGAAGAGTTCTTCACTTCTCTGGACATTGAGGTGCAGAAAGTGGACAGAGACGGCGACAAGGCCGAAGTAGACACCAAAACCACCTACACCATGCTGGGGCAACCCTACATCAGCGACACAACGTTCAAGATGGTGGAGCGGGACGATGTCTGGTATGTGCAGGGCATCAAGCTCTTCAACACCAAAGACAAGAATGACAAAGACTGACAAGGTGATTTGAATGGCAACCGTATGCCCGTACTGCTCCAATGAAATCCCCGACGGCGAATCCTACTGCCCATACTGTCAGGAACAAGTTACTTATCAACCACCGGTTCCCAAAGGACCGAAGCCGAAGAGTCCTCAGCGGTTGCTGCCTGTTATCGTCTGCTTGGGGGTTATACTTGTACTCACTGTGTCGGGGTTATTTGTCCTGCCGAAACTGCTGCAACCCAGACCGAATCCGGAACCGGAACCGGCCGCCGCCGGCGATGCCATGGCAGCAACGGATGTTACTGCCACCGCGGCAGAGGTGCTCTTCCCGCAAGCAAATTACATTGGGCAGACGCTGCAGGAACTCCACCCGGAGGACAGCCGCATACCTGTGTTCGACCGCATCATGCAAGAGAATCGGCTTGTGTGGTGCAATATCCCCAACCGCGCCGACCCGGAGAATCCGTACCTATTCTATATTTTCCCGACAGACAGCACGCAGGAGGCCGATCCTACAGCTATACTCGGCGGCTTTGCAAATCATCTCAAATGCGCCGGCATCTACGGCAAGGTACAGGATGTCTTCCCGGATGCCGTCGGAAAGGAACCTGTCGCCTATCTGACAGGCTTGGGTGTGACGGATTACATTTACCACTCCAACCTCAGCGACACGGATACCTTGGGTTGGCTGGAGTTCATGTACGGCGGCTTCAGCATCGTAATGTATGCCGGGTATGACCGCGTGGGCGGAAATATCCGCGGTACATATCATATTGCCGCAACCAGCGATGTGTTTATCATAGACCCTGCCGCAGAGGAATACAACCGCAGCTATCTTATGCTGGATGAAAACATAGGTGCGCAGAGCGGTTCGGAATCGGATGCCGCAGCTGTTTCCTACACACTTCCCCCAACCGTAGCCTCGCAGGAAACAATGGTTCTTACAGAAGGCATAATTGTAACCGTGATACCGGCCGCGGAAGAATCTACGGCACCCGCGCCAACGCTGCCGCCGGTTACCTATGCCCCAACGACTGTCCCTCTGCCGACAGCTGCGGGAACAACGGCGGTAACTACTGCCGCACCCCCCACTTCGCGCACGCCGCTGACAGTCCCCCCCACTTCCGCCCCGGCATCCTCCCGCACAGACACCCTTGTGATCGTTACCTTTGACCCCCAAGGCGGTACGCTGAGCAAGAAGAGCTCCACCCTGGAAGTCACTATAGGGAAGCAATACGGCGAACTGCCTATCCCCACGCGGGAAGGTTACATCTTCCAAGGTTGGTTCACCGCTCCCGGAGAGGACGGTCACTTGGTCATTTCCAAGTCCATCGTGGAGGGAGGTGCGGATCGGACGCTCTATGCACGTTGGCGGTAGTGTGTATAAAAAAACACAAAAAAAAATCTGAAAAAAACTTGAAAAAAACCTTGACATTTTGCTTCGAATAGCGTATAATATAACAGTCGGGACGAGGTGTCCCGGTTGTTATGCCCGGGGGATTAGCTCAGCTGGGAGAGCGCTTGAATGGCATTCAAGAGGTCAGCGGTTCGATCCCGCTATTCTCCACCAAAACAAAGAACCGTTGTGCAGCAACGGTTCTTTTGCTGTTTTCCGGTAAAGAGCCATTAGGGGAGGGGACCAATCCGCGCAATCTCAAGTACCGCACTTGCCCATGTGTAGGTTTCTATGGCTCCTGTCACATTGGGCATATGCAGGACAATAAAGAAATCCTTGTTGAGATAGCTGGAACCGTTGGGTACCCGGAACGTACGTGCCATGGAATGGCAAATGGCGGCGGGGTTGGCATCTTGGCTGATGGCTCCATGCTCATCGCCGACGGTGTCTATATAGGTCATCCCAACGTGCAGCGTATGACCCAGCCTAGTTTGATGGGACGGCGCATCCAACAGGACATAGTTCAGCGTCGCGACAAACAGCCCGGTCTGTGTGATACGGATGGAGCGCGTTGTCACCCCGCCGTAGCTTGTGGTGCCGGCAGCAAAGGCAGAACCGTAGACCTCGATATTGGAACAGTCCAGTGCTTGGTTCTGCCCATTGCAGCGGATGGCCGTCTGTGAAGGCTGGGAGAGAATCGTGAAGCTCATATCTACCGGACCGGTGGGTCCCGTAGCCCCCCGAGCGCCGGCAGCTCCCGTGGCACCGGCCGGACCGGTAGCACCTCTGGCTCCGGCAGCACCTGCCGGACCGGCAGGTCCTACAGCACCTGCCGCACCTGCGGGGCCTGCAGGTCCTGCGGGACCTGTGGGGCCTGCGGGACCGGTAGCACCCCTGGCACCTGCAGCACCGGCGGGACCTGCCGGTCCGGTGGCTCCCGTTGCTCCTCTTGCGCCGACCGCACCGGTGGCGCCGACTGCCCCCGTGGGACCCGTCGGACCGGTCACGCCACGCGGGATGGTGAAATTAAAAATCGCCGCGCTGCTTGTGCCGCTGTTGGTGACGGCGGCGGCACTCCCGGGGGCACCTGTAATGACTTGCCCAATGGTGACCGTGGAACCCGGTCCGGTCGGACCGCGCGGACCGGTCGGACCTCGGGGACCGGCCGGTCCGCGTACGCCGGCAGGTCCCGTAGTTCCTGTCGTGCCTGCCGGGCATTTGCAGCAACAGCAGGAATTATAATCGAAAAGCATATTTACATACTCCTATTTACTTTTATACCTGAGGCAGGGCACTTGTCCGATTATGCCTCATGGTATTATATGCACTAAAGGGAGTATGTGCTTGCAGAGAGATGCGTTTAGAGTGTAGGCGTGCTGCCCTTAACCTTTCGCCGCTTGAATCAGGAACACGACCTGTCACTCTTTGATTTCAGCTGTTTGGGTTTTCTCGGTTTTTATGCCAACGGAAAAGTACAAGACATGAAACAGCCAAACACAGCCCAGCGCAACACACCCGGTTGCCGTTTTGCCCCACATCATATAGATACCGAAACCCATCAATAAGGTAAGCATGAGAATCGATGTGATCTTCGTTTGGAGGGTCAGGGTACGGCGTTTGGCGAAACTCTCCAAGTGTTTCCTGTAGAGTTTGGTAGAGGTGAACCAAAGGTTCAGCCGCACGGAGCTTTTCGCAAAGCAATAGAGCGTACAAAGATAAAACACTGTAGTCGGTAAGAACGGCAGGAAGATGCCGATCGTTCCTAAGACCAGTGACGCACAACCGACAGCGGCATATACCCACTTCACAATTCCATGTGGCTGATTCGGTGCGGATTCCGGGTTCTTATCCCGTGTATTGCGCGTATAAATGGCATCATCATTCATCGACTGTGCCTCTTTCCGTAGCAGTCTGTGATGATTATTTTGCCAATTCCGAACATTGATATGCACTAAAGATGTATTGATTGATATGACAGCATTGCTACGAGGGAAAATAGAGATACTCTAATGTTCCCCCGCATCAGCGCACCCGGCGGGTGCGCTCTTTTTGCCTCGCTCTAACACTATTATACCATATGTATCAACGAATTGCAAGTTTTTTTTGGGGGTGGGGATGCGGATTGTAGATAGTTGTAATCTATATTATAGGAGGTAACAAATGGACAGAAGCAACCCTAAGCCAACCCCTTCCCCTGCAAAAAAGGAGAGATACTCTCCAAACAAAGACCCTGCAAATCGTCGCCAGTTCAAATGTTCGGAGGAGCTGTGCAAGTATATTAGTGACCGAACAAACGGCTATACGTTACTATATTTTTCGTGCGGGAAAGATTCGGTAGTGGCATGGTTACAGTTACGGAGGTATTTTCCGCATATCCTGCCGTTCTATATGTATGCTGTGCCGGGATTGTCGTTTGTTGAGAATGCAATCGACTATTACCAGCAATATTTCGGCTGCAAAATCTATCAGTTCCCCAACCCGTCTGTGTTTGACATGATGCGTGATAATGTGTTTGCCACGCCTGACCAAGCCGATGTGTATGACGCTTTGGATTATCCGCCTGATATTCAAGGAACGACTGACCTTGAAAATTCAATTAGAGAATGGTGTACAGGTTTAGACAACCCGATACCGGAACACGCCGGTTATGGTATGGCAATGACCGCAACAGGTGTTCGGTCTGCCGACAGCATTAACAGGATGTCAACCATACGCAAATATGGTAGTGTTAACTACGTAACAGGGCAGTTTTACCCGATATACGACTTCAAAAAAGAACGTATGGTAAAGGAATTGCGGGAAGCTAATATAGCTTTGCCGGTTGATTATACGATTTTTGGGAGAACTTTTGACGGCTTAGATGCCCGGTTTATTGAGCCGTTGAAAGAGTATAATACCGATGACTATGAAAAGATTAAAGCATATTTCGGACTGGTCGATGTTGATATAAGGCGGTTACAGCACCGCCGTGAATACTGGGCGAACAGAAACGTCTATTGAATAGGAGGAGATGACTATGCAACGTAAACCGAATACCCCAAAACCGCAACAGGAAGCTACAGGACAAGGATTAGATGACCTTGAGAGAATTTACCATGAGGGCTTCGATGAAATCCAAGAGGAACTGCAAGAAAGAAGAGATGAAGTTAAGGCTCGAGCGCAAAAAGAAGATGCAAGGGTAAGCGATGCAACAGAAACATATTTCTACGTTACCCTTATTGCTGATAGTGTTGCCGAGTTGAACGAGTTCAAGGAAAAGTTCAACTTTCCTGACCCGGATGGAGACGATAGATTCTATGACTGTGACGAAATAGCAGAAAGAAACGGAAGACCATTAACGACACCTAAAGTACCGTTGTATAATAGCAAGCCGTTTGGCGGCGACTACCTTGAAAACGTATTACCGCAGTAATCGGGTGAAATATATCTAAAACAAGCCTCAACAGGGGATTGTTTTGCATGGAGGAAATAATATGTCAACAGCTTCAATCTATGTTCGTTTTCATGCTACAATCATAGCACAATTGTAGTATATTGTAAATAGTATGTGTTCTCTTTTGATAAAGAGTTTTATGGTAAATACAGTGACCCTGAATTTGTACCCAAAACGTCTTGCGTTTTCTTCCAAAATATGCTACAATAGGTTCCCGGTCGGAAACTGTCCAGGGCAGGGCAATCGTTCAAAATTAAATTCTCTAAGGAGAGGATAAAAATGAGGACATCCAAACGCCTGCTTACCGCGCTCCTTGCCGCCCTCATACTCTGCACAGCCGCACCCCTGTCTGCAATCGCCGCGGACGATTTTGCTTTCGGTCTCTATGAATCCAACTTGCAGTTTGGCAACCCTGTGCCTGCCGGATGGTGGGCAGGACCCGCCGCAAGCTTTACCATTTACCTTGCCCGCAATGAGCGGGAAGGCTTGCAAGCTGCCTTTCAGGAAAAGTCCGGCACAGCACGCAATGTGCGTCTGGAGGTCAGCGACTTCACCAAAGGCACAGACATTCTCATGCCGGAAGTGTCGCTGGAGTGCTTCATGCCCTCCATGGCAGGCGAAACTGCGGACGCGCTCGTACCCTATGACGGCTCCGACATGACCGCCCCCGCCGGCAAATACACGGTTTGGTATATCGAACTGCGCACAGCGAAGGACACCGCCCCCGGCACCTACACCGGCTCCGTGACGCTCTATGACGCGGACACGGATGCCGTCCTCACCGCAACCACAGCTACGGCGGTGGTTTGGGACTTCGCCCTGCCGGAGGGGCACTACAGCCATACGGCCTTCGGAAACTATGACGGTGCCGGCGGCTATGGCGACCGCTTCTGGCTGATGAAGTGGCAGGGCATTGAGAGCATGGACGACCCCGCCGTGAAGACAGTTGCCAAGGCCTGGTATGACCTGCTCTTGGACCACGGAATCAATGGCTATGAACTGCCGTACAAGCTGATTGACGACGACCCCCTCGCCGCGATGGAATACATGACCGACCCGCGGGTCACGAACTTCGGCGTGCCGTTCAATGTGACGGACTTGCAGACCTACAAGCCTATCGTCACGCAGAACGCCCTCTGGACTGCCAAGGCCTATGTGCATTTTGATGATGAGCCGGGTTCCGATGCAGTGCGCTTCCCCGACAAACAAGCCACGCTGGAAACCGCCGGCTGGACAGACATCCACAAGGCCGTGCCTTTCGGCACCGTCACCGCAAGTGCTATTGCTGCTTACACCGCTGTTTTTGAGGAATACGGCATCGACATCCTTGTGCCGAACAATGGCGTATATGCCACCGAAGCGACCTACGCCCCCATGATCGCACTGGCCGACAACACCATCGCCGCGGGCGGGCAGGTCTGGTCGTACCTTTATGAAGCACCCACCCCGGCTTTCGACCTCTTCGTGTCCCAACCTGCGGGCAATGTCGGTTCCTTCCGCCGCGCCGCCTTCTGGGAGCAGTACGAGAAAGGGTACAACGGCGTCCTGGAGTGGACCACGGCCTATTGGCGTGAGAATCCGTGGACTTTATCGAATCCCATGGGTGCCGCCGGTGTCGCCACCGGCAACGGCGACGGCCGCCTCATCTACCCGCGCCGGAATGACAGCGAGAGCGTCACGACGCTCTACCCCTCCCTCCGCCTGAAGCAGATAGCGGACGGCATTGAGGACTTTGATTACCTCATGCTCGCCGAGGAGGAGATGGGGCGCGACTTCGCCTTGAACGCCATGCACTCCACAGGTGTCCTGCAACCCAATGTCGATGCGCCGTGGGAAACCATCCGCAACTATGACTATTGGCCGAATAACCGTGGAGCCGGGTTTTGGTTCAAGCTTGGGTTCAACCAGAACGCGCCGAATAATATGCGTTCCCTCATCGCCAATGCTTTGATAGGCAAGGACTTGCACGACTTCGGTGCGTGGGAGACCGTTATTCTCGCAACCGACACCGCACGCGGCACCGAACTGCGCACCTGCGCCGATTGCGGCACGCAAGAAAGCCGGCGCATCACGCCGCACACGCACGATTACAGCAACCTCACCCAAACCATAGCCCCTACGCACCTAACCGAAGGATACTCCGTTTATACCTGCACATCGTGCGAGGCTACAGAAAAGCGTGATGTCACTCAGCCCACCGCACACAACTACGGCGACTGGGTTGTCACGACCCCGCCGACCCACGCTGCCGAGGGCGAAGAAACCCGCACCTGCCCCGCCGACGGCGCAACCGAGACACGGCCGGTCGACAGACTGACCGCCCACACGTATGACAGCGGCATTGTCACAACGGATCCGACCTGCACCGCGCCGGGTGTCCGAACCTATACTTGCACGGTCGACGGAGACAACTACACCGAGGAAATCCCGATGCTCCGCCATGATTATGGGGATTGGGTTGTCACAAGTGCCGCCACGCACGCTGCCGCCGGCTTGAAAGAACGCGTTTGCGCACACGATGCGGCACACATAGAAACCGAGGTTATCCCAAGACTCGAGGCCCACACCTACGGCGCTTGGCAAACCCGCACCGCCGCTACCTGTACGGCCGCCGGTGTTGAATACCGGGCCTGCCCCGTGGATAATGCGGAAGAAACAAGACCTATCAATGCCCTCGGTCATGATTACTCCGTGTTCGTTCAGACTGTTGTACCCACGGTGTCGGCAGGCGGCTATACGCTGTATAAATGCTCCCGCTGCACTGCCACCGAACAGCGCAACCCGACTTCTGCAGATTCCCTGTCCGGATTATCGGCGCGTATCAGTCAAGTGCAGAGCACAACCCAAACCACCGGCAGCGGCAAGTATACTGATGCGTCGTGGAGCGCGTTCCAAACCGCGCTGACGGGGGCGCAACAAACAGTAGCCAACGCCAACGCGACCCAAGCGCAAGTGACCGCCGCCCTGAACGCTCTCAACACCGCTTACGCTAACCTGAGCTACGAGCGCGGCATCTTCGGCACGGCGCCGAAATGGTACGGGGAGTGGTGGCACTACCTGCTGTTCTTCCTGTGCTTCGGGTTCATTTGGATGTGGTTCTGACAGAGGCATGAGGCAAGAAACAAGAGGCAAGATTTATGTGAAGCCCCGGCGGCACCGTATGGTAACGCCGGGGCGGATTGTCCTGAAAATAGAATGCGGCAAATTTCAAATTGGACTTGAATTATGCCGCAGAGTATGGTATACTATGATTAACCCCACCTCAAATCCGGAAGGAGTTCCTTATGATACAACGCAGCATCGGACCGCAACTTGAACGATTGGCGAAGCAGTTCCCGGTCGTCACGATTCTCGGACCGCGGCAATCCGGCAAGACCACATTGGCCAGATCACAGTTCCCAAACCATACCTACGCAAACCTGGAGCAGACAAGCGTCCTCCGTGCAGCGGAGGACGACCCCGAAGGTTTTTTGAAAACAAACCCTGCCCCGCTCATTCTGGATGAAGTGCAACGCACACCGGGGCTGCTCAGCGATTTGCAATTGCGTGTAGACCGCGATAAAATCAAGGGAGAATACATTCTCACCGGCTCCCATCAGCCGAAACTTGCGGAAGGCATTTCACAGTCTTTGGCTGGACGCACCGGCATTCTGACGCTGCTGCCTTGCACCATTGATGAACTCGAATCCGGTGGCATTCGTTTGGAGCGTGACGAGTATATTTACAGAGGCTTCATGCCCGGAGTGCATTTCGATGGGATTGACCCGGATAACTTCTATCGCTCCTACTTCCAAACCTATGTGGAGCGTGATGTGCGCTTACTGATACAAGTATCCAATCAACGATTGTTTGAAACTTTTGTGCGTCTTCTTGCCGGGCGCATCGGGCAAGTGGTCAATCTGCAAGCCATGGCCGGTGATGTCGGCGTTTCGAGCACCACCTTGGCACAGTGGCTTTCCGTTTTGGAGGCGAGTTTTATCGTCTTCCGTTTGCCAAGCTATTCCGGCAATTTCGGCAAACGGCTTGTCAAGTCGCCGAAGATTTATTTCTACGAAGTCGGATTGGCGGCTTGGCTCTTAGGGATCGAAACACCAAAGCAGGTCACGCGCGACCCGCTGATTGGCGGGCTGTTCGAGAATATGGTCGTTGCCGAAGCGATGAAGGCGCGGCTGAATGCGGGTAAAGAACCGAATCTTTACTATTACCGCGATCGGTATGGCTTTGAGGTTGATCTCCTCGCCGTTCACGGGCGCGCCATCATGCCGATTGAAATCAAAAGCGCGATGACCTATGACAAATCATTCTCAAGCAATTTGCGTGTATTTTGTGAGGCCACTGCGCTCGCGCAAAACCCGACAGTGGTCTATGCTGGCGATACGCTCGTGAATGCCAACGGCGTGACAAGCACAAACTTTGCAAATGTTGGTCATCTAATTTCACGCTGGGACGCAGAAATGCGCGGTGAGTGAGACGGCGTCGAATTCAGCATGGAACCGATAGATCCTCACCCCCGGCGGTGCCGTAAGGTGCCTCTGGGGCTGAATTTTTGCATAGCACTTGACGAAACGGGCGTTTCGAGGTAAGATTGTATAGTCAAGGAAGGCATCTGAAAGCTCTTTCAGGTTGACCGGTTTCATGCTTCGTTCCTCATCTTCAATTCATTTCACCCCGCCGATAGCCGATCTTGTCCGAGTCTACGCACTCCGGTTGCCCCACCTCGTGCAGGTTTTTGATGTACCGCTCGAGTGTGGGGGGGGGGGATACAGGGCGGCGGCGATTTGCGCCGCGGTTAGGTGCGGCTTATCATTTAGGATGAGCCAAATGGAAGATTTTACTCCGACATTTACACCGATATTTGCACCGACTAGTATATTGAGATTATTTTGAATCCGCATCCCCCTCCATCATGGGAGCCGATGCATCGGTCAAGTCCATTCTAACACCAGAAAGCTTGTTTGTCAAGCAGTTTTTCAGAAAGCATCCTATGGCCGGCGCTGTGTTACATCACGAAACCGCACCGATTGCGAAGATGTCCTGTTCAAAAGTCCGTCTTATGCGGTATGCTTCGTCATTGGCGGTCATGCCAACGGAATGACCGAATGGAAGATGGCAGACGGAAGAACTTAGAAACAAATAGAGGATAGCGAGGGGTGAGGGGTGTCGGCTCCCACCGCCCCACCACGCGCCCTTTAGCCCGTTATCCCCCGCAAGGCTTCCCCGGTGCCGGTGTTGCCCGCAAGGCGCGGTGGGGGATTGGGGTAATGGGATTATAGGGGCTTGCGGGCTGATCAAGGATGATGGGGCCGCTGGGCTGTAAGGGGCGCGTTGCACATGGAACATAGCCCAACGGAAATTCGCCCTTGCATTACCTTCGGGAATGTGGTAGAATGATTGATGTGGCATTGACACTCGACCATACGCAGGGGACTTCGTACCGCATCACGCAGTAGTACGCTGGGAATTGTATCCCTTGCGGATTGAACCGGTTTTACGAAAGGAACACACGAATGAATACCGCGATGATGTGCCTATCGAAATCACAGTCGAGGTGAATTACACCGAACCCGCTCCGATGCCGGACAATATCTTCGGAATTATATGGTACTATGTGCTCTTCGGGTGGGTGATGGATGAATTCTTCGGGAATTGGAATGCTGACTTGGCTATGTATTGGTGAGAAGCCCAGGAAGTTCATTCCGAGAAAGCCGGAGGTACCCGTTAGACTCCCTACTTCTTCAGCCATGCATTCACCTGCAGGAAGTAGGCAAGGGCTTTATAGCTCTCGGTGGGGTCATAGGGCTTCCCGGTGCCGGTGTTGGCTGTAAGGTGCGGGCTCGCCGCCGCGGCGTTGCACGCGGAACCTAAATCCGATTGAGCGCCGCGGAAATTCCCCTTGCATTCCCCGCCGCTTTGTGGTACAATATACAGGTTACCATGAACAGCGTAGCCTTGCTTGCTGTTGCCAAAGGGAAAGGGGGTAGTGTATGGCTCTGCTGGAGGATTTGCGGGTCGGGGCGGGAGTCACCGGTATCACGGGCAGTGTGCCGGTGCGTGTGGTCGCCGTGAAATGGCATGGAACCGGTTGTTTAACGTTGACATACAAAGAATCCGATGGCCGCGTGGCGGAGGAGATTCTCTACCGGGATGACGAGGAGCGCATCGGTATCGCCGACACCGGCTTGCCCTGGAGCTTCGACGCGGATGCCGCCCATATGCGCCTCGTTTCCGAGGCCTATCGCATTCATTTGGCGCACCTGTTCGATCCGTATATCGCCATCCACACCTCCGCGATTGAGCCGCTGCCGCACCAGATTACAGCGGTCTACCAAGAGATGCTGCCGCGCTTGCCGATGCGGTATATTCTCGCAGACGACCCCGGGGCCGGCAAGACCGTCATGACCGGGCTTTTTCTGAAGGAGCTCTATCTACGCGGCGATTTGAAGCGCTGCATGATCGTCTGCCCCGGCAGTCTGGCGGAGCAGTGGCAGGAGGAGCTTTACAGTAAATTTGACCTTCGGTTTACGATCCTGTCCAACGACGCTTTCCATAACGCCGTGACCGGGAATGCCTTTGCCGAAACCGGTTTTTGCATCGTCCGTTTGGACAAGCTTGCGCGGGACGAGGATTTGCAGAAGAAGGCATGCGCCCTCGATTGGGATGTCATCGTCTGCGATGAGGCGCACAAGATGTCCGCCACTGTGTGGGGCGGCGAAGTCAAATATACAAAACGCTATCAGTTGGGCAAGCAGCTCGGTGCGCACACGAGGCACTTCCTGCTTCTGACGGCGACGCCGCACAACGGCAAAGAGGAGGACTTCCGGCTCTTCCTCTCGCTCATTGACCCCGACCGCTTTGAGGGGGCAAAGCACAATACCGAGCAGACGGCGGATGTGTCGGACGTGATGCGCCGCCTCGTGAAAGAGGATTTGCTCAAGTTCGACGGCACGCCGCTGTTCCCGGAACGGCTGGCGTACACCGTCAACTATGATCTTTCCCCCAAAGAGGCGGCGCTCTATGCCGCTGTGACGGATTATGTGCAGGAAGAATTCAACCGCGCCGACAAGCTGGATAAAGAGCGCAAGAACACGGTCGGTTTTGCGCTGACGGTCCTTCAGCGGCGCCTCGCCTCTTCCCCGGAGGCCATATACCAATCCCTCAAACGCCGCCGCGAGCGTCTGGAGAGTCGCCTCACGGAGGAACGGACCGGGAAGCGCACAGAGAGTTATGTGTTTTGGTCAGACGAGGACTACGACGAGGACGACCTCAGCGCCAACGAAATGGAGGCGGCAGAGGAGGAGGTTGCGGACAGAGCCTCCGCAGCCAAAACCATCGCTGAAATGGAGGCGGAGATTGCCTCCTTGAAGCGGCTGGAGCGTATGGCCGATGCCGTCCGCCGCAGCGGCGAGGACCGCAAGTGGGACGAGCTTTCCAAGCTGCTGCAGGACGACGGGAATATGTTCGGCCCGGACGGCGAGCGTGAGAAGCTTATCATCTTCACCGAGCAGCGGGATACCCTGCGCTACTTGGCGGCGAAAATCGGATCCTTGCTGGGTTCAGCGGAGGCCGTCGCCTGCATCCACGGCGGAATGAACCGCGAGGAACGGCACAACGTGGAGGCTGCTTTCAAGCAGAACCCGGATGTACGCATCCTCGTCGCCACCGATGCCGCAGGCGAAGGCATCAACCTGCAGCGGGCGCACCTGATGGTCAACTATGATTTGCCGTGGAACCCGAACCGCTTAGAGCAACGCTTTGGGCGCATTCACCGCATCGGGCAGACGGAGGTCTGCCATCTGTGGAATCTCGTGGCGCAAGAGACCCGCGAGGGCCTGGTCTTCCAACGCCTCTTTGAGAAGCTCAATCAGGAGCGCGAGGCTTTACAGGGCAAGGTGTTCGATGTCCTCGGCAAGCTGACGTTCAATAACCAATCCCTGCGGGAACTGCTGATCGAAGCCGTGCGCTACGGCAATGACCCCGCGGTCAGGGCGCGCCTGACCCAAGCCGTGGACAACTCGCTGGATACGGAAGCCCTGCGGCGCCTCTTGGCGGAACACGCGCTCACGGACGACACCATGGACACAACGTTGGTGAACGCTGTCCGGGAGGACATGGAGCGCATGGAAGCGCACCGCCTCCAACCGCACTTCATCGCCGATTTCTTTTTGGGAGCCCTCAAAGAACTGGGCGGATCGGTGCGTGAGCGCGAAAAGGACCGCTACGAAGTCACCCATGTTCCCGCTGCCGTGCGGAGCCGCGATATACAAATCGGCTTTGGGAAACCGGTCCTCAAGGCTTACGAACGGATATGCTTTGAGAAAGCCCTCATCCAACCGGACGGCAAGAAATTAGCCGACCTGATTGCCCCCGGCCATCCGCTGTTGGAGGCGGTCGGCGGCCTTGTCCGTGAACGCTTCGGCGACACCCTCAAGCGCGGGGCAATCTTTGTTGACCGCCGCAGCGATAACCCGGAGCCGCGTATCCTATTCTATATAGAAGACACCGTGCAGGACGGCGTTCTGCTGCCGAACGGAAACAAACGCGTCATCTCGCGGCACCTGCACTTTGCCGAGCTCTACGCCGACGGCCGGGCGGCAAACGCGGGCTATGCGCCGTACTTGGATTACGACCCGCCGACCGAAGAGGAGTACGCCGCCGCCCAAAGCTATATCCGTCAAGAACCCTGGCTCTGCGAGGGTGTAGAGGAACGCGCCGTATCCTACGCCGTCGAGCAGCTGATTCCCGCCCATATCGGCGAGGTGAAGCAGCGCCGCTTGGCGCGCATTGAGAAGACCGCGGCCGCTGTCAGAGCGCGTCTGACCGCGGAAATCCAATACTGGGATTTCCGCGCGGGCGAGCTGGCGGAAAAGGAGGCCATGGGCAAGCCCAATGCCAAACTCAACGCAGACAATGCCCGCAAACGCGCCGACGATCTGCAGGCGCGGATGCAGAAACGCCTGGCGGACTTGGAGGCCGAGAAGCGCATCTCCCCGCAGCCGCCGGTGGTGGTCGGCGGCGCCGTTGTTCTCCCGGAAGCGCTGCTGCACTCCCTCCTGCCCGCCGCAGGAAGTGCACCCGCCACATTTGCCGCTGACGCGGCGTCCCGGCGCACGATAGAACGCGCTGCCATGAAAGCCGTCATGGACATCGAAACATCCCTCGGCTATACTCCGACGGACGTGAGCGCGGAGAAGAGGGGCTATGACATCGAGTCCAAAGTGCCCGCCCATCTGCGCGGCGCGGACGGGCACTCCCTGCGCTTCATCGAAGTCAAGGGCAGAGCCAAGGGTGCGGACACCGTGACCGTCAGCAAAAACGAAATTCTCACGGCTTTCAACAAGCCGGATGAATATATCTTGGCGATTGTGGAGGTGAGCGGCACGGCGACAAAGACCATTTACTTGAAAAAGCCCTTCCGCGAACGCCCAGACTTTGCCGCGACCAGCGTCAACTACAACATCGTTGAACTGGTGAACGGCTCCGAAATCTTACTTGCGCGAGGTGACCAATAATGGAGAAAAAGAAACTCATCGAAGTGGCTCTGCCGCTGGAAGCGATAAACGCCGAATCCGCCCGCGAGAAGTCCATACGCCACGGGCATCCGTCCACGCTGCATTTGTGGTGGGCGAGGCGTCCGCTGGCGGCTGCCCGCGCCGTTATCTGGTCAAGCCTTGTGGACGACCCATCAAGCCTGCCGGAGCAGTTCCCGACGGAAGAGGCGCAGAACGCCGAGCGTCAGCGTCTGTTTGCCATACTCGAACGGCTCGTGAAATGGGAGAACGCAAACAATCCCGATGTGCTTGCCGAGGCGAAAGCGGAAATCATGAAGTCCACCGGTGGCAACCCGCCCGCCCTGCTCGACCCATTTGCGGGCGGCGGCGCGATACCGCTCGAAGCGCAGCGGCTCGGCTTGGAAGCCCACGCCACTGACCTAAACCCCGTCGCCGTGATGATAAACAAGGCGATGATAGAGATACCGCCGAAGTTCGCAGGACAGCCACCCGTGAACCCCGAATCCTCCCGTTTGCCGGGTATGGTTTGGCAAGGTGCGTCAGGGCTTGCCGAGGACGTGCGCTACTACGGCGAGTGGATGAAAAAGGAAGCCTTCAAGCGCATCGGGCATCTGTACCCGAAAGTGAAAGTGCCGAAAGAACAAGGCGGTGGCGAAGCGACCGTCATCGCTTGGATTTGGGCGCGGACAGT